>DASYKE010000030.1:0-62377 GCA_035995725.1 Burkholderiaceae bacterium
GGCGGATTTCGATGTACCGGGTTTCCTGCGCAACGCGAAAACCTACTTTATCCGGCTGCAGGCTGCATGGGACAGAGGCGATATCAACGACATCCGTGAATTCACGACGCCGGAAATGTTTGCCGAGTTGAAGATGCAGCTCCAGGAACGTGGCGCAACTGCCAATCATACGGATGTGGTGTCGCTGGATGCCGAATTGTTGGGAATTGAAGTCGTTGGTGACCAGTATCTAGCCAGTGTGAAGTTTAGCGGCCTGATCAAGGAATCCGAAAATGCCCCGGCCGAACCGTTCGCAGAGGTCTGGAATTTAACAAAACCAGTCTCTGGCAAGGGCGGCTGGACATTGGCAGGTATTCAACAATTATCCTGAAGCCATTAAATAAACCACCGGCAAGCTGCTAAACTTGGAGCCGCCCGTGAATAATCACGGGCGGCTTTGTTTTGTGTGAAGATGACATCTTATTCCCCGCTGTCCACCCTGTTGCCTGCCACGATCAATCACCTTCTCGTCCGAGAACCGTGGGCGCGCGATAAACTTGCCGTGCATGCAGGCAAAATCGCATGCATGGATGCCGGAGCGATCGCAATCAAGCTGAAAGTGGCGTCCGATGGCTTGCTGGAGCAGGCCATTACCGACGAAGACGCTGATGTAACGATCCGCATCAAGCTGTCCGACCTGCCGTTGCTCATGCAAAACCGCGAGCGCGCATTTTCCACTGTAAAAGTGGAAGGTGACGCTGAACTCGCCAACACGATTTCCCAATTGAGCCAATCGTTGCGTTGGGAAGCTGAGGAAGATTTGAGCAGGTGGATTGGCGATATCGCAGCGACCCGGCTGGTAGCAAGCGCCAAGGCGGCGCTGGACGCTGCGCAATCGACGCAGCGAAAGCTGGCGGAGAATGTTGCCGAATATTTCCTGGAAGAGAACCCGATGCTGGTGCGTCCGCAGGCGGTTGCCGATTTCACCAGTGAGGTGACCAGACTGCGCGATGACGTCGAGCGGATGGCAAAACGGATCGAAAAGCTGAAGGGGGGCGCTAAGTGATCCTGAAATTTCTGCGGGTTTTTAAAATCATGCGCGTAGCGACCCGCTATGGCCTGGATAACATCGCGATGTCGGGTCTTGCTACGCCACGCATCGCCAAACTGATCGACACCGTCATTTTCTGGCGCGATATTTCCGCGCCGCGCGGAGTGCGCCTGCGCCGTGCGCTGGAAGATCTGGGGCCGATTTTCGTGAAATTCGGCCAGGTATTGTCCACCCGCCGCGACTTGATGCCACCCGATATCGCCGATGAACTGGCCAAGCTGCAAGACCGGGTGCCGCCGTTCGACTCGGATCTGGCGATCGCGCAAATCAAAAGATCGCTGGGTGCGCATCCCAAGGATTTGTTTGCGCATTTTGAACGCGATCCGGTGGCATCAGCATCGATCGCGCAAGTCCATTTTGCGATACTGAAAGACGGCACCGAAGTGGCGGTCAAGGTGCTGCGGCCCGGTATGAAAAAATCGATCGATGAAGACGTTGCGCTGATGCATATCGCAGCTGGGTGGGTCGAAAAATTATGGCCTGACGGCAAGCGCCTGAAGCCGAAAGCAGTTGTCGCGGAATTCGACAAGTATCTGCATGACGAACTGGACTTGATGCGCGAGGCGGCCAACGGCAGCCAATTGCGCCGCAATTTTGCGCATTCCGATTTGCTTGCGGTCCCCGAAATGTTTTGGGATTATTGTTCCGAGGCGGTAATCGTGATGGAGCGCATGCACGGTATTCCGATTTCGCAGACAGAGCGTTTGATCGCTGCAGGCATAGACTTGAAGAAGCTGTCGCGCGACGGCGTCGAGATTTTTTTCACGCAAGTATTTCGCGACGGGTTTTTTCATGCCGATATGCATCCCGGCAATATTCTGGTGTCGGTTGAACCGGCGACCTTCGGTCGCTATATTGCGCTGGATTTCGGCATTGTCGGCACGCTGAATGATTTCGACAAAGACTATCTGTCGCAAAATTTTATTGCGTTTTTCCGGCGCGACTACAAGCGGGTTGCGGAAGCGCATATCGAATCCGGCTGGGCGCCGAAAGACACTCGTGTCGACGAACTGGAATCCGCCGTGCGCGCATGCTGCGAACCGATTTTCGACCGGCCGCTGCGGAACATCTCGTTCGGCCAGGTTTTAATGCGGCTATTCCAGACGTCGCGTCGCTTCAATGTCGAAGTGCAGCCGCAACTGGTGCTGCTGCAAAAAACGCTGCTCAACATCGAAGGGCTGGGGCGCCAGCTCGATCCCGATCTCGATCTGTGGAAAACCGCTAAGCCGTATCTGGAACGCTGGATAAATGAGCAGGTCGGATGGCGTGGCCTGGTCGAACGCTTCAAGGCTGAGGCACCGCGCTACAGCCAGCTGCTGCCGCAATTGCCGCGACTGGCGCACCAGGCGCTGGCGGCACAAGTGCGCCAGCCGCAGCATGAGAATACGGAGTTGCTCAAGCGTCTGGTTGCACAACAGGAGCGCACCAATCTACTGCTCGGTATTGCAATATATTTTGGCGGCGGTTTGCTCGGCGGGATTCTGCTGGTGCAAATATTCACGCGCTGGTATTACTTTTTTGGATAGGCACTGCTTTATTTCAATACCTTGTCCGCCCGATAGTCATTGAAAATGCCGGTATTTCAAAGCCGGCCCGTTCACGCCAGTCAGCCTTGAAAGGACCGCCGCTCGGCACGGATCGGGACGAAATAACTCGCCGGCGAACTCTTATTTCCCGCTGACTGACGATCGCGCCGTAAACGACTCGATTCCCGTCTTCAAAGGGAAAGAGCGCTGGCAAGTATGGCGCAGAATATAGAATAAAATTAATCCGAACCTCATGGAACGAACCTCATGGAAATCACGCAACACATCGGCTGACAGCCATGAAAAAGATTGTCTTGCCGCTATAATGCCTGCATTAGTTTTATCGGCTTTGTTGAGGGTCTTTTTTCTCGTGTAGGAAAATCCATGAACGGTCTTATCTGGTTCGTAATTCTATATTGGGTAATTTCGGTCGGTATCGGACTATATGCTGCCCGCTACGTCCACTCTTCGAAAGACTATGCCCTCGCCGGACGCGCGTTGCCGATGTATGTGGTAACCGCTACCGTATTTGCAACCTGGTTTGGTTCCGAGACAGTACTCGGCATCCCGTCTACTTTTGTCAAAGAGGGTCTAAGGGGGGTCGTTGCAGACCCATTCGGTTCATCTCTGTGTCTCGTCCTTGTCGGGCTGTTTTTTGCGCGGCCCCTGTACAGAATGAATCTGCTGACGATCGGCGACTACTACAAGAAAAGATTTGGCCGTACCGTGGAAATTCTCGTTACGATCTGCATCGTTATCTCCTATTTGGGTTGGGTCGCTGCACAGATCAAGGCGCTCGGACTGGTTTTTAATGTCGTCTCCGGCGGATATATTTCGATGAGTGTCGGAATGATCATCGGCGCGGCTAGCGTGCTGATTTACACGCTAATGGGCGGCATGTGGTCGGTCGCGATTACCGACTTTCTGCAAATGATCATCATTGTTATCGGCATGCTTTACATCGGCTGGGAAGTGTCTGGCATGGTCGGTGGAGCGGGCACGGTGATTTCTCATGCCGCCAATGCCGGCAAGCTTGATTTCTGGCCCGCACCTACGCCAAGGGAAACGCTATGGTTCTTTGCCGCATGGATCACAATGATGCTGGGATCGATTCCACAGCAGGACGTGTTCCAGCGGGTATCCTCATCCAAAAATGAAAAAATCGCCGGTCGTGCATCGGTGCTGGGCGGTGTGATGTATTTCTGTTTTGCGTTCATCCCCATGTTTTTGGCGTATTCCGCTACGCTGATTGATCCGAAAATGGTGGAGAGCCTGATCGACAAAGACCCGCAATTGATTTTGCCCACACTGATCATGACCAAGGTCCCGGTATTCGCGCAGGTGATGTTCTTTGGAGCGCTTTTGTCTGCAATCAAAAGCTGTGCAAGCGCAACTTTATTGGCGCCATCTGTTACGTTTACAGAAAACATCCTGAAGGAAATCATTCCCAAACAAAGTGACAAACAGTTTTTATTCCTGATGCGCATTGTCGTGCTGGTGTTTACCGTTATTGTCACGGCGTTTGCGCTGAATACCCAATCCAGTATTTATAAAATGGTTGAAAATGCATATAAAGTGACCCTCGTTGCTGCTTTCGTCCCGCTGGCTTTCGGCTTGTACTGGAAGCGGGCAACATGTCAAGGAGCGTTGGCGGCGATCGTTCTTGGCTTGACGTCGTGGATTTTGCTGGAAATATTCGCACCGGAAGGATTATGGCCGCCGCAATTGGTGGGCGTGCTGATGAGCTTGGGCGGAATGATCGTCGGCTCGCTCGCACCCCAATTGGTCCGTCCTTTACCCAGTCCGATCCATACGCATTAATTGAATTGCAACAATCGCGTCTTGATAGAATAGAACCATATGGCAATCTGCCCGCAAAGCCATCAAAAAAACCTTTATAATTCAGGGTTTTGTACGATTTTTGGGAGGATTTTTCATGCCGATTTATGCGTATCGCTGTGAGGCGTGCGGTTTCGCCAAGGATGTATTGCAGAAAGTTTCGGATGCACGGTTGACCGAATGCCTGTCCTGCGGCAAATCCACATTCAAAAAACAATTGACCGCGGCAGGCTTTCAACTTAAAGGCACGGGCTGGTATGCAACCGATTTCCGCGGTGGCGCGGGTGCTGCAGCACCCGCCCCCGCTGCAACAGACGCTCCGGCTGCAACGGCTGCCGACAGCCCGACCGGTACATCCACAGCCGCTCCCGCTGCTACGAGCAGTTCGGGCGGCAATTCGTCCACCGCTTAACTGTATGAACTGGCGGCATTTGCGCGCCTAACGATTGAACACGATGCGTAAATATTTCATCACCGGCTTACTGATATTGGTTCCTCTGGCAATCACGCTGTGGGTGTTGAACCTGATTATCGGCACAATGGATCAGTCATTGCTGCTGTTGCCTGAAAGATGGCGTCCGGCGGCGATATTCGGTTTCAATATCCCCGGCCTGGGCAGCATCCTCACACTGTTGATCGTTTTTCTGACGGGGTTGGCGACCCGCAACTTCATCGGAAAGCAAGTAGTGCATGCATGGGAATTGCTGTTGACCCGCATCCCGGTCGTCAGTACGATCTATACAAGTGTCAAGCAGGTCTCCGACACCTTGTTTTCGTCTTCCGGCAATGCATTCCGCAAGGCGGTGCTGGTGCAATATCCGCGTCAGGGCGCATGGACCATCGCATTTTTGACCGGTGTGCCGGGCGGCGACGTGAAGAATCATTTGCATGGCGATTACATCAGCATTTATGTACCGACCACGCCGAACCCTACTTCGGGATTCTTCCTGATGATACCGCGAGCCGACGCGATCGAACTGGACATGAATGTCGATGAGGCGCTGAAATATATCGTGTCGATGGGCGTGGTATCGCCCGAGTATTTCGAGAAAAAATTAATCATTGACCCGGCAAAAACCGGAACCTGACGTTATTAAAAAATACTGCACCCAGACGCCTTATCCCGTCCTTTTGCCCGCAGGCGGAAGAGAATAATCGGCTTTCCTCGCTTTCCGAGAAGGATCAAGGATGAGGAGGTTCGGAATCCCCTACTGCCCCGAGGGTATTTGTTTCAGGGAAGTACCGAGACCTCCGGGCGCGGCACCAAAGAACCTGAATCGGAAATTGAATATGTCAATGCGAACTCACTATTGCGGCCTCACCACTGAGGCGCTTCTCGGCCAAACCGTCAGTCTGTGCGGCTGGGTCCATCGCCGCCGCGACCACGGTGGCGTCATTTTCATCGATCTGCGCGACCGCGAAGGATTGGTGCAAGTCGTGTGCGACCCGGATCGCGCCGACATATTCAAGGCGGCTGAAGCGGTGCGCAATGAATTCTGCCTGCGCATCACCGGTGTCGTGCGCAACCGTCCGGACGGCACTACCAATGCAAACCTTGCTTCCGGCAAGATCGAAGTGCTGTGCCAAGAGCTGGAAGTGCTGAACCCGTCGGTCACGCCGCCGTTCCAGCTCGATGACGACAACCTGTCGGAAACCACTCGCCTGACGCATCGTGTACTCGATCTGCGCCGCCCGCAAATGCAGAACAACCTGCGCCTGCGCTATAAGGTCACGATGGAAGTGCGCAAGTTCCTCGACGAGAACGGATTTATCGACATCGAAACCCCGATGCTGACCAAGTCCACTCCAGAAGGCGCGCGCGACTACCTGGTGCCGTCGCGCGTCAACGCCGGCCACTTTTTCGCGCTGCCGCAGTCGCCGCAATTGTTCAAGCAATTGCTGATGGTGGCCAACTTCGATCGGTATTACCAGATCACCAAGTGCTTCCGCGACGAAGATCTGCGCGCCGACCGCCAGCCGGAATTCACGCAGATCGACTGCGAAACCTCATTCATGTCGGAGCAGGAAATTCGCGACCTGTTTGAAAACATGATCCGCCTGGTATTCAAGAATGCGCTGGGCGTCGATCTTCCCAATCCCTTCCCTGTAATGGATTTCGCTACCGCGATGGGCATGTATGGCTCCGACAAGCCCGACATGCGCGTCAAGCTGCAATTTACCGACCTGACCGCGGTGATGAAGGATGTCGACTTCAAGGTGTTTGCCGGTGCCGCCAATATGGAAGGCGGCCGCGTGGTCGGCCTGCGTGTACCCGGCGGCGGCGCGATGCCGCGTTCCGAAATCGATGCCTACACCGAGTTCGTTGCAATCTACGGCGCCAAAGGGCTGGCCTATATCAAGGTCAATGAAAAGGCCAAGGGCCGTGACGGTCTGCAATCGCCGATCGTCAAGAACCTGCACGATGCGGCGCTGGCACAAATCCTTGAGCAGACCGGTGCACAGGATGGCGACCTGATTTTCTTCGGCGCCGACAAGGCCAAGGTCGTCAACGACGCGATCGGTGCGTTGCGCGTCAAGATCGGCCATAGCGATTTCGGCAAAAAGAATGGCTTGTTCGACGACACATGGCGTCCGCTGTGGGTGGTCGACTTCCCGATGTTCGAGCATGACGAAGAAAGCGACCGCTGGGTTGCCTTGCATCATCCATTCACATCGCCCAAAGACGGCCACGAAGATTTCATTGAAACCGATCCGGGCCGTGCAATCGCCAAGGCGTACGACATGGTATTGAATGGCTGGGAACTCGGCGGCGGCTCGGTGCGCATCCATCGCGCCGACGTGCAGAGCAAGGTGTTCCGGGCGTTGAAAATCGGCGCCGAAGAAGCGCAACTGAAATTCGGCTTCCTGCTCGACGCCTTGCAATACGGTGCGCCGCCGCATGGTGGCTTGGCATTCGGTCTGGACCGCATCGTTACAATGATGACCGGCGCCGAATCAATTCGCGACGTGATCGCATTCCCGAAAACCCAGCGCGCGCAGTGCCTGCTGACGCGGGCGCCATCGGAAGTGGACGAAAAGCAATTGCGCGAGTTGCATATCCGGTTGCGGAATGTGGAGCCGCTGGTAAAAGCATAAGAATCCTTGCTTTGCGGCATAATCAAAGGCGCGGGGAATTCCGCGCCTTTTTTGCTGTATATCCGGATAAAAGTATTGACCGCCTTTATGACAGTGGTGATAAAAGGTCTTCAAGGACGAATGGGAGATGCTGCTGAAGAAAGTGCGAGATTCAAGCGTCATGAATAAAGCTTACAAAATCCCTGAATCCGTCCTTGTCGTCATATATACCCTAGACCTTGAGGTGCTGCTGATCGAGCGTGCGGACAAGCCCGGATTTTGGCAGTCGGTGACGGGATCGAAGGATGCAGCGGATGAGCCGCTGATTGCAACAGCGGTGCGGGAAGTAGAGGAAGAAACCGGGATTGTTGTCGACAGTTCGATCTCAGCACCCCCATCGCAACCTTCCTCTTTGCATCGGAAAGGAGCCAAGCCGGCGGTGCCGCTGAATAATCTTCGTGACTGGCAACTTTCCAACGTTTACGAAATCTATCCTGTCTGGCGTCATCGCTATGCGCCCGGCATCTTCCAAAATACCGAGCATGTGTTCGGTTTGCTGGTTCCCCGCGACATTCCGATTACGCTGGCGCCGCACGAGCATCTGAATCATCTTTGGCTGCGGTATCGTGAGGCGGCCGATAAGTGTTTTTCTCCGTCGAATGCGGAAGCAATTTTGCAGTTGCCGCTGCATGTCAATTAACATTTGTTTGTCCATTTCGCAGAAATGACGCAACGCATAGAAGCTACGATCAACAACAACCAGATGAAACTTCGCATCGCTACTTACAACATTCACAAAGGCGTGTCCTCGTTCGGCAGCCGTCCGCGTATTCACGCATTGAAGCAGGCACTCAATGCAATGGAGGCCGATGTCATATTCCTGCAAGAGGTGCAGGGGCGACATGACTTGCTGGCTCTGCGCCATGCCGCTAATTGGCCGGCGCAAAGCCAGCATGAGTTTCTGGCCGGTGACTCGCAGCATTGCGCCTATGGAGTCAATGCGGTATATGACCATGGCCATCACGGCAATGCCCTGTTGAGCAGTTTTCCGATTGCTTCTTCCCGCAATCAGGATGTGTCCGATCATGCCTATGAAGCCCGTGGAATATTGCACTGCGTGGTACGGATGCCAAAGACCGAAATCCATTGCTACGTGGTGCATCTGGGATTATTTGCCGGCAGCCGCAAGCGCCAGACCGAATCGCTGATCAACGCGGTGGCCAGTTCGGCGCCGAACAATGCGCCGATTATCATCGCCGGTGACTTCAACGATTGGGGCAATCATTTGAGCGATGTGCTGAGAACCGATCTGAGTGTGATGGAAGTATTTGATGAAAGGCTGTCCACCAGAGGATTCGGCACTTATTTGCGACGATTAAGCGGACGCGGGCCGAAGATCCAGCCGGCGCGAACATTTCCGGCGGCGCTGCCGCTTTTGAAGCTGGACCGCATTTACGTGCGCGGTTTCACGGTCGAATCGGCGCAGGTGCTGCACGGCCCGATGTGGGCAAAGTTATCGGACCATGCGCCGATCATGTCGACATTACGCTTGAAATAAGCTGTTTATTGATCGAAGCGGCATCCGATGCATGTTTCACATCGAACCAGTTCGGACTTCGCATAAAATACGGCGATATCCATTTGACAAGAAAAAATCGGCTTCGATCAAGGCCGCTCCCCATCCATGCGTTCGGTAACCTTTACCGCCAATAACCACATCACTCTTCTGCATTGCGGCGCCGAATTTTTCCCGGCGCTGGTGGCCGCGTTCGATGCTGCGACGGTCGAAATTTATCTTGAAACCTATATCTTCGCCGATGATAAAACCGGCGAACGGATCAAGGCCGCGCTCCAGCGCGCTGCCTGCCGCGGCGTGAATGTCAATGTGATTACCGACTGGATCGGCACCGGCCGGGTCCGATCCAATCTGCTCGGCGAGGCGTTTCTGGCCGCTGGAGTCAACCATCGCAGCTTCAATCCCTGGTTCGGCCGGGGCATGGCGCGCACCCATCGCAAGATGTGCGTGGTGGACCGGAAGCTGGCTTTTTTAGGGGGACTCAACATCAATGACGACCTGCTGTCAGATGACAGTTCCAGCATGGTTCTGCCCGCGCCGCGCTGGGATTTTGCAGTCGGGATTGAAGGGCCGCTGGTAGCCGCGATTCATCGGGAAATTGAAGCACAATGGGCGCGGCTCGGCAGTATGAATTTGAAAATGCGCTGGGAAAAGTTCAAGGAAATACGGGCGACCCACATCGCTGCCAGTAACGAACCTGCACTGGCCGCCCTGGTTGTACGCGACAATCTGCGTAACCGCCACACCATTCAGCGCGCCTATCTACATGCGCTGGGCCACGCGCGAAAAAGTGCACGGCTCGCCAATCCTTATTTTGCGCCGGGTCGCAAGCTGAGGGATGCGCTCGCATCCGCCGCTGCACGCGGGGTCGATGTGACATTGCTGCTCGGTGTCGGGCAATTCAAGCTGCAGGATGCAGTCGCGCATTCGTTTTATCCGAAGCTGCTCAAGAGCGGTGTAAAGGTTGTGGAATATCAAAAGACCCAACTGCATGGCAAGGTTGCCGTGGTCGATGACGAATGGGCGACCGTGGGGTCGAGCAATTACGATGGTTTCAGCCTGTTCGTCAACCAGGAAGCGAATATTGTCATCAAGGATGCCCGGTTTGCGCAGCAACTGCGCGCGCATATCGAGCGCGGGGTGGCAGACGGGAAGACGATCAAACTCGACGACTTCGCGCATATCCCGTGGTACAAGCGGGCATGGTACGGTGCGGCATATCTCCTTTACAAAGGCATTCTGCGAATCATCACGCTGGGCAGATACACGGAGTGACGTGGCTTGCATGGCCTGGTAACTGACTGCGTTATTCCTGATGTTGATGAAACTTTTCTGCAAGACCTTTTCCGCCAGTTCGCACTTGACTAATCAATTCACACAGATGATGTCAGGTGCGGACAAAATCCTTTAAATGCATCTCCGGGATTGCAGCATGGCTGACCGTACGCAGCAATCCCGAAAAGAATGAAACTTCGGAGGAAGGCAACTCGACCCTGCAACAGGGGAGATATGAATCGGAATGGCTACAATACCGGTTTCACCGTTTGACAAGCCTTAGAAGCTTTATGCATATGACGATCGACACGGTACGCATCGATAAATGGCTGTGGGCCGCACGATTTTTCAAAACCCGCTCGCTCGCCATTGGCGCGGTCGATGCCGGTAAAGTGCGCGTGAACGGCGAGCGAGTCAAGCCGGCGCGCAGCGTCAAGGTCGGCGACAGGCTGGATATCGATAACGGAGCTACCGAGTGGCAAGTCACGGTGCAAGGGGTGTCCGAGGTACGGGGCTCGGCACCCGTGGCGCAAGCTTTATATTCTGAAACCGAATCGAGTCTCGCCAGACGTCAGAAAGAAGCCGAGCAGAAAAAATATTTTCGCGAACCGGGAGCAGGAATCAAGGGGCGGCCGACCAAGCGTAACCGACGGATACTGGATCGATCGAATTCCTAGAAGTCATGCGTGCACAATTTGCGTGAAAGACGTCCGGGTGGCCCCATCACGGAGGCGCTGCACAGCCAGCGACGCGGGTTGAAGCGACCAGTGTCGTCCTTGCAAATTCCCGGTTGACTTTTGCAATTTTGGTGCATAATAGTACGAACGTTCGCATTCAATTATTGATGCCATTTTGCAACTTTCATGCAGGAATTCCTATGGCCATTACCATGACCGACACGACACCAAAATTCATGCGCAAAGGTGAACTAACCCGGGCCGCCATCCTTGATGTGGCGCTCAGCCTAGCCAGCCGCGACGGCTTGGAAGGGCTGACCATAGGTTTGCTGGCCGACAAAATGAATATGAGCAAGTCCGGCGTATTCGCGCATTTCGGTTCACGTGAGGACTTGCAGATCGAAGTGCTGAAGCTGTATCACCATTATTTCGAGCAGGAAGTGTTCTATCCCAGCATAAAAGAGCCGCGTGGCTTGCCTCGGTTGCAACGGATGTTCGCACGCTGGGTGAAACGCGTGACCGTCGAAATTGCATCGGGCTGCATCTATATCAGCGGCGCGGTTGAATACGATGACCGGCCAGGCGCAATCCGTGACGAGCTGGTCGGCATGGTTCGGATGTGGCAAGACGCACTGCATCGCTGTGTCGAACAAGCGATCGAAATGGGCCATTTGCGGGCCGATGTCAATCCGCAGCAGCTGGTCTTTGAAATGTACGGATTGATTCTCGCATTGCATCATGATGCCCGCTTCATCAAAAGCCCCGGCAGCGTCACCCGAGCAGAAATCGGCTTTGACCGCCTGATTGAGGGTTACCGTAATCCACGGACGCATTCGAGCGTCAAACCGGCTGCAAAGCACAACCTTAAATCCGCTGTCAAGAAAACAGCTCAATCGGCCTAGCCGCCAGGAGAAAACGATGGCCCAATATATAGCCCCTCTGCGTGACATGCAGTTTGTACTGCACGAGTTATTGCATGTAGACGATGAGCTGAAGCAATTGCCCGCGCATGCGGAAATCGATGCCGACATCATCAATCAGGTACTCGAAGAAGGTGGCAAATTTACCTCTGCCGTGCTGTTCCCGCTGAATCATTCCGGTGATCGTGAGGGCTGCCATCTGAACAAGGAAACACATGAAGTAAGCCCGCCGAAAGGCTTCAAGCAAGCGTACAAGCAATATGTGGAAGCCGGCTGGCCATCGTTGTCCTGCGATCCCGAGTATGGCGGCCAAGGCTTGCCGCTGGTGCTGAACAATTCGTTTTACGAGATGCTCAACTCGGCCAATCAGGCTTGGACCATGTATCCGGGGCTGTCGCATGGCGCGTACGAGTGTTTGCATGAGCATGGCACAGCCGAGCAGAAAGCGATCTATTTGCCGAAGCTGGTTTCCGGCGAATGGACCGGCACCATGTGCCTGACCGAGCCGCATTGCGGCACTGACCTCGGCATGCTGCGCTCGAAAGCCGAGCCGCAGGCGGACGGCTCGTACAAGATTACCGGTGGCAAAATTTTCATCTCGGCCGGCGAGCACGACATGTCGGCCAATATTTTGCACCTTGTGCTGGCACGCTTGCCGGATGCGCCGGCCGGCACCAGGGGCATTTCGCTGTTCCTGGTACCGAAATTCATTCCGAATGCGGACGGTACGCCGGGCGCGCGCAATCCGATTTTCTGCGGTGCGCTCGAAGAAAAAATGGGCATTCACGGCAACGCGACCTGCCAGATGAATATGGATGGAGCGACCGGCTGGATGGTCGGCGAACCGAACAAGGGCTTGAATGCGATGTTCGTGATGATGAATGCGGCGCGCCTCGGTGTCGGCATGCAATCGCTCGGCTTGACCGAAGTCGCTTATCAGAATGCGCTGCTGTACGCCAAGGACCGCGTGCAGATGCGTAGCTTGTCCGGCCCCAAGGCGCCCGACAAACCGGCCGACCCGATCATCGTGCATCCGGATGTGCGCCGCATGCTGCTGACCGCCAAAGCTTATGCTGAAGGCGGCCGTGCATTCAGCTCGTATGTCGCCTTGCAGATCGACAAGGAACTCAATCACCCGGATGAAGAAGTACGCAAGGACGCAGCCGACCAGGTCGCGTTGCTGACACCGATCATCAAGTCCTTCATGACCGACAATGGCTGGATTGCGACATCGGAAGCGATGCAGGTATTTGGCGGCCATGGTTATATTGCCGAGTGGGGAATGGAGCAATACGTGCGCGATGCACGCATCAACATGATTTACGAAGGCACCAACACGATCCAGTCGCTGGATTTGCTGGGCCGCAAAATCTTGATGGACAACGGTGCGAAGCTGCGGAAATTTGGCGCGCAAATACAGGCGTTCGTCGAAGAAAATGGTACCGATGAAGCGATGTCCGAATTCATTACGCCGCTGGCCGACCTGGGCGACAAGGTCACCAAGCTGACGATGGAAATCGGCATGAAGGCGTTTCAGAATCAGGATGAAGTCGGTGCCGCGGCGGTACCCTACCTGCGTGTAGTAGGTCATCTGGTATATGCATACTTTTTTGCACGGATGGCGAAGATAGCGCTGGAGAAGCAGGATTCGGGCGACAATTTCTACAAGTCGAAGCTCGCAACCGCGCGTTTCTATTTCGCACGCCTGTTGCCGGAAACCGCGATGCTGATCCGCCAGGCGCGCTCGGGCGCTGCGAACCTGATGTCAATTGAAGCCGAATTACTTTAACGGAAATACATCGCACGTTTACCGTTTACTCATTCCTCTTCAAGGGGAGCGAGAAAACGGAGAGGGAAGGCCAGGATGCCCAACCCTCCCCTTGCCATATCAAGGTGGCCCAGAGATGGAGAGGGAATACAAGTTACGAATTTAAAGGATCAATCCATGTCAAATTTCATCGTCAAAAAAGTCGCTGTGCTGGGCGCAGGCGTGATGGGCGCGCAAATCGCGGCCCACTGCATCAATGCCAAGGTGCCGGTCGTACTGTTCGACCTGCCCGCCAGGGAAGGCCCGAAAAACGGCATCGTGCTGCGCGCCATCGAGAACCTGAAAAAACTCAGCCCGGCGCCGCTCGGCAACAATGATCACGCAGCCTTGATCGAGGTCGCCAACTACGAAGACAATCTGGACGTATTGAAGGGTTGCGACCTGATCATCGAAGCGATCGCGGAGCGGATGGACTGGAAGCACGATCTATATAAAAAAGTCGCCCCGCATATCGGGCCAAATGCGATTTTCGCTTCCAACACGTCCGGCCTGTCGATTACCGCGCTGTCCGAAGGTTTCGACGATGAACTGAAATCGCGCTTTTGCGGTGTCCACTTCTTCAATCCGCCGCGTTACATGCATCTGGTCGAACTGATTCCGACTGCCGCCACCAAACCGGCAATCCTCGACCAGCTGGAAGGTTTTTTGACGACCACGCTGGGCAAAGGGGTAGTGCGCGCGAAAGACACGCCGAACTTCATCGCCAATCGCGTCGGCATTTTCGGCATGCTGGCAACCATCCATGAAGCGGAAAAATTCGGTCTGTCCTACGATGTGGTCGACGACCTGACCGGCGCCAAGCTCGGGCGCGCCAAGTCCGGCACGTTCCGCACCGCCGATGTGGTCGGCCTGGACACGATGGGCCACGTGATCAAGACGATGCAGGATACGTTAAAAGACGATCCATTCTACTCTGCCTACAAGACGCCCGAAGTGCTGGCGAAACTGGTTTCCGCCGGTGCGCTGGGCCAAAAGGCCGGCGCCGGTTTCTACAAGAAAGTGGGCAAGGATATCCTGCGTTTCGATGCGGCCAGGGGCGACTATGTTGCCGGCGGCGGAAAGACCGACGATCTGGTGGCGCGCATACTGAAAGAGAAGGATCCGGCCAAGCGCATGAAAGCGTTGCATGATTCGACCAATCCGCAAGCGCAGTTCCTGTGGGCGATTTTCCGCGATGCCTTCCATTACATCGCGGTGCATCTGGAATCGATTGCCGACAATGCGCGCGATATCGATTTTGCGTTGCGCTGGGGCTTCGGCTGGAATCTCGGGCCGTTCGAAACATGGCAGGCCGCCGGCTGGCAACAGATCGCTAGCTGGGTCAAGGAAGACATCGATGCCGGCAAGGCGCTGTCCGGCGCACCGTTGCCTGCGTGGGTGTTCGATGGCCAGGTTCACGAAAATTCCGGTGTTCATGCCGCCAGCGGTTCGTGGTCACCCGCGAAGAAAACCTATGTTCCGCGTTCGGAACTGCCGGTCTATCGGCGCCAGGCTTTCCGTGCGCAACTGGTGGGCGTACCGGCTGGAGACGGCAAGACCGCTGGCAGCACCGTATTCGAAGATGAATCGGTGCGCATCTGGCATCAGAACGACGAGGTGCTGATCCTGTCGCTAAAAACCAAGATGCATGTAATCGGCGCCGGCGTGATCGCCGGTCTGGCCAAGGCGATTGCCGAAGCGGAAAAAAATTACAAGGGTCTTGTGATCTGGGGCGCGGATGCGGCCGAAGGCGGTGCGTTTTCCGCCGGTGCCGACTTGCAATCGATGCTGCCGCTATTCATGTCCGGCGGCGTCAAGGCGATCGAACCGGAAGTGGTGAAACTGCAGCAGGCGCACCAGGCGCTGAAATATGCGAATGTCCCGGTGGTCGCGGCAGTCGCAGGCTTGGCACTGGGCGGCGGTTGCGAGCTGATGATGCACGCGGCGAAACGCGTCGCGTCGATCGAGTCGTACATCGGCCTGGTAGAAGTCGGCGTCGGCCTGATCCCGGCCGGTGGCGGATTGAAGGAAGCCGCAGTGCGAGCTGCGGCCGATGCCAAGGGCAACGATATCCTGCAATTCCTGAAGAACTATTTCATGAATGCGGCAATGGCCAACGTTTCCAAATCGGCGCTCGAAGCGCAGAAGATGGGTTACCTGGCGGCTGACGACGTGATTGTGTTCAATCCGTATGAACTGCTGCACGTTGCAAAAACCCAGGCGCGCGCGATGTTTGACGCCGGCTATCGTCCGCCTTTAAGGATGCCGGTGCCGGTGACCGGCCGTTACGGCATGGCGACCATTTCGGCACAGCTGGTCAACCTGCGCGATGGCGGTTTCATTTCCGCCCACGATTACAAGCTTGGCACCATGATCGCCGGAATCGTCAGTGGCGGCGACATCGAACCGGGCAGTATCGTCAATGAACAATGGTTGCTGGACCTTGAACGCAAGGCATTCATGGAGCTGTTGAACAACCCGAAAACGCAAGAGCGGATCATGGGGATGATGCAGACCGGCAAACCGGTCCGCAACTGATTAATTCCCTCCCTGCAGGGAGGGAGACAAGGAGCAAGCAATGAGCAAACAACTTCAAGACGCATATATCGTCGCAGCAACCCGTACCCCGATCGGCAAGGCGCCGCGTGGGATGTTCAAGAATGTTCGCCCGGACGATCTGCTGGTGCGCGTGCTGCAATCCGCACTGCAACAGGTGCCGAATCTCGATCCGAAGCTGATCGAAGATGCAATCGTCGGCTGCTCGTTTCCGGAAGGCGAGCAAGGCAGCAACATGGCGCGCATGGCAGTGCTGCTGGCCGGCTTGCCGCAGACGGTGGGCGGCGTTACCATCAACCGTTTCTGCGCATCCGGCATCACCGCGGTTGCGATGGCGGCCGACCGCATCCGTGTCGGCGAGGCCGACGTGATGATCGCAGCCGGCGCGGAATCGATGTCGATGGTGCCGATGATGGGTCACCATCCATCGATCAACGCAGCCGTGTTCAAGGATGAAAACATCGGCATCGCGTACGGCATGGGCCTGACGGCCGAAAAGGTCGCGCAGCAATGGAAAATCTCCCGCGAAGCGCAAGACCAGTTCGCGCTGGAATCGCACATGAAGGCGATTGCCGCGCAAAAGTCCGGTGAGCGCGCCGCCGAAATGACACCGGTCGACGTCATCGAAAAATTTCCGAACCTGGAAAACGGCCAGATCGACATCAAGACCCGCACCGCCACCGATGATGAAGGCGCGCGCGCCGACACCAGCCTGGCTGCGCTGGCCAAGCTGAAACCGGTATTCGCTGCCAAAGGTTCCGTTACTGCAGGCAACAGCTCGCAAACGTCGGACGGTGCCGGCGCACTGATTCTTGTCAGCGAAAAAATCCTCAAGCAATTCAACCTGACGCCGCTCGCACGTTTTGTATCGTTCGCGGTGCGCGGCGTGCCGCCGGAAATCATGGGCATCGGTCCGAAAGAAGCGATCCCTGCCGCATTACGCGCCGCAGGCCTCAAGCAGGACCAGATCGACTGGATCGAGTTGAACGAAGCGTTCGCTGCACAGGCGCTGGCGGTGATTCAGGATCTCGGCCTCGACCCGTCCAAGGTCAATCCCTACGGCGGCGCAATTGCGTTGGGCCATCCGCTCGGCGCAACCGGCGCAATCCGCTCGGCTACCGCGATCCACGCGATGCGCCGCAGAAATCTGAAATACGGCATGGTAACCATGTGCGTCGGTACCGGCATGGGTGCCGCCGGGATTTTCGAACGCATGTAACCCACGTAATACGCGGTCATATCGAACCGAAAAGCCGTACAGTGCCACGCTGTGCGGCTTTTTTATTGAATCTAAATGCGATCCTGATCGCATAATCAGTGACATATACAAATACATAACTACCGGAAAACCCATGGACATCTTAACCAGCAAGGCGAACGGTATTCTCACTATCGAATTCAACCGGCCGCACAAGAAGAATGCGATTACTGCCGCGATGTATCAAGCCATGGCCGATACGCTCAAGGATGCAGAAAGCGATATGACAGTGCGTGCGATCATGATCATCGGCAAGCCTGAAATTTTTACAGCAGGCAACGATCTTGAAGATTTTCTGAAAAATCCGCCGCAGGGTAGCAACAATCCAACGTCACAATTCATGCAGAATCTGAGTCACGCAGTCAAGCCGGTGGTTGCGGCAGTATCGGGTGCGGCGGTCGGTATTGGCACCACGCTGTTAATGCACTGCGACCTGGTTTATGCGGCCGACAATGCCAAGTTCTCGATGCCATTCACACAGCTCGGCCTGTGCCCGGAATTTGCATCCAGTTTGTTGCTTCCGCAACTCGCGGGCTATCAGCGCGCGGCGGAAAAATTGATGCTGGGCGAGGCGTTTTCGGCGGAAGAGGCGCGTGAGATGGGATTGGTGAACAAGGTACTGCCGCTCGATCAGCTCGTGGCATTTGCGCAGGCGCAGACGGCTAAATTGGTGGCGTTGCCGACATCGTCGATCCGTGCGACCAAGCGGTTGATGAAAGGCGATCGAACTTCTGCAATTGACACAAAGATGGCGGAAGAAATTAAATACTTCAGCGAGATGTTGTCTGCAGCGGAGGCGAAAGAGGCATTTACCGCATTCCTCCAGAAGCGCAAGCCGGATTTTACGAAGTTTTCATAAATGCTGCTTATATGCTTATACATGATACCGGCGTGACTCAAACAGTGAAATCGTTGCCATGAGCGGAGAGATTATTTGTGCCCATTGATTTCGACTTTCCCTTTTCAGACTTGGAATATTGTGCAAGTCTGGTCAAAAAGACGCCGGGTTTCTTGAAAGTCATGTGATTTGACAACATTCTTTTGATCAAAATAAACATTCACTGTTAATCAACAGCGATATGACATTACCATATGTTGCACATATGAAATATCGTCGAAACGGATGAGATTTTTGCCGGCGACATGCCATCTTCAGCATCGCAACTAAACCAGGTATCTGTATTTTTTAAGAGTGCGCCGGCTCTCGCGCCAGTCGCGGGTTATCCGATTTTCCGGTTGTGACGCAGATACCTGATTCGCTTGAAGTTTGCTTGACAATCCATTTCAGAAGCCTATACTAACATCCATATGGATGGTATATGGATTCCAAATGGATGGAAAGAGGTTGACATGAGCGTACACGACATTCGGGTAAAAGTAGGCGAAACCGAGAAAATCACGATCAATCTGGGATTGATCGACCTCGGCCAAATCGACTTGCTGGTAGAGGAAGGGTTTTATTCCAACCGTACCGACTTGATCCGCACCGCGATCCGAAATCAATTGACCACCCATGCGGACGTCGTCAAGCAAACGGTGGCTCGCAGAAGCCTGGTACTTGGCTTGCAGCACTATTCCCGCGCCGATCTTGAAGCGGTGCAGGCAGCTGGGCAGAAGCTGCAAATCCAGGTACTTGGCCTAGCCAGCATCGGCACCGATGTGTCGCCGGAACTCGCGGCGGCCACAATCGACTCCATTGTCGTACTGGGCGCTTTGCATGCCAGCTCTGCCGTTAAAGCCGCTCTTGCCGGACGAATTCGTTAACCGGTCACACACGAAAGAATCAAATGAAATTGAATGAAAAAATGTTGGCCGCCATGCGCAAAGCCACCGAGTTATTGCAGCGTGAAGGGCCGGGGGCTTCGACCAGCGCGATCCAGCGCACGCTGCAACGCCTGATGCCTGCGAAGGACCTTGCCAAAGGCTGGGCTGAAAAAGCACAGCCGAGCTCTGCACTCCCTTCGGTCGCCGGAGGGAATGTGACCAAAGGAAATGCAAGGCCAACGCCACCGCCGACAGGCCCGATGAAAGACATCAATCCCGCGCCGCGCTCGCGTGCGGGCGACACGGATACAGTCAACGACGTTGTATCGGAGCTGCTGGCGGGGCTGGGCATACGATCGCCGCTCGGCAGATCCGATGTGTCGGCATTTGCGCCGCAATCGGACCAGGACGCGCAAGCCGATGCCGCCGGCGGACAGTTCCTGTCAGGGTCCTACTCCAACCATGCCGGTACGCGCAGTTACAAGCTGTACGTCCCGACCGGATATCGCGGTCAGCCGCTGCCGCTGGTAGTGATGCTGCACGGCTGCACGCAGAATCCGGATGACTTCGCTGCCGGAACCCGGATGAATGCGATAGCCGAAGAAAAACAGTGCCTGGTGGTCTATCCGGCGCAATCGAAATCGGCCAACGGTTCGAAATGCTGGAACTGGTTCAACGCGGTCGACCAGCAGCGCGAGCAGGGGGAGCCGTCGATCATTGCCGGCATCACACGCGAGATCATCAAGACCTATCATGTCGATGCACGGCAAGTCTACGTAGCCGGGCTGTCCGCCGGCGGCGCAATGGCCGTCATCATGGGAACCACTTATCCGGATCTGTATGCTGCGGTCGGCATCCATTCCGGTTTGCCGTATGCCGCCGCCAATGATTTGTCCTCTGCGCTGGCCGCGATGAGGGGCAGCGTGACGTTTCCGGGACAACGATCGGGGCGCGCCATGCAGGCGGGAAGTCATCTGAAGGGGATTCCTGTCATCGTGTTTCATGGGGACCGGGATACGACGGTTCATCCCCAGAACGCCGAACATGTCGTCACGCAAGCGGTGCCGCAGTCCGCAGACCATCTTTCCGGCACTGCTACCGGAAACGGTGCACCGGGCGCCGTGCACAAGGGCCAGGTGCCCAATGGTCATGCGTACACGCGCACTGTCCACAGTGATCGCAGCGGGAAAGCGATTGCCGAGCACTGGTTGATCCATGGCGCCGCTCATGCATGGTCGGGCGGCAGCAGCAAGGGTTCCTACACCGATTCCAAGGGTCCTAATGCGTCGCAGGAAATGATGCGCTTTTTCTCTACCAGCCCGCGGAATACCCGGCCTCTGCAGTAGAGGTAGTCGGCGCCAGGTCCGCCCGCCGGTGCGTGTACAGGATTTTCAATGGGCTGGTGTACTTCAAATGCGCTGGGGTCAAAGCATGAGGCGTTGCTTTCAAGTCGGGTGCGAAGGATCGCTCCGCATCCGACTCGCACCCGACTGTTTCATTGCGCACGGCTTGCCGTTTGCGCGGTTTGCCGGATCATGTCAAGCGTCGCATTCGGCGTGATCAGGTTGCCGTCGTAGCGTAATTCGATCAGCGCCGGCATCCCGGTTGCCTGTATGTGCGATTGGGCTCGCTGCAGCGCATCCGCGAAGGCTCCGGTTGTATCCACCATCTCGCCATGCGCGCCATAGGCGCGGGCCAGTGCGGCAAAATCCGGATTGCGCAGTTCCGTGCCCGACACCCGCGCCGGATAATGGCGCTCCTGGTGCATCCTGATCGTGCCGAACATGCTGTTGTTGAACACGATGAACAGCACGCCGGCCTGGTATTGTACGGCGGTCGCCAGTTCCTGGCCGGTCATCATGAAATCGCCGTCGCCGGCCAAGGTCAGCACCGTGCGTTTTTCCCCCTGATGCTGCGTGACGATTTTTGCGGCGACTCCTGCCGGCACGCCATAGCCCATCGCCCCGGACGTGGGCGCTAACTGCGTCCTGAGGCCGGACGATTTGTCGCCATACAGCCAGAATCGATGCGCCCAAGTGGCAAAATTGCCGGCGCCGTTGGTCAGTATCGTGTCGGCTGGTAATGTCGCTTGCAGCGTTTGAACCACTTGCCACAGATTAAGCCGGGACGGACCATTCTTGAAGATCGGCGGCTCCTGTTGCCATGCATTGAATTCGGCGCGTGCCTGTGCGAGGCTCTGTTGCCACGCCGGATTGCTGACCGGAGCCATGTCCGCCAGCGCCGCCGCCATTTGCGGCATGCCGCTATTGATCATCATGTCGGCCTGATAGACGCGGCCCAGTTCCTCCGCGCCGCTGTGGATGTGAATCAGCCGCTGCTTCGGACGCGGCGCATCCAGCAGCGCGTAGCCGCCGGTTGTCATCTCGCCCAGGCGCGGACCGATTGCGAGGATCAGGTCGGACTCCCTGACGCGTGCAGCCAGCTTCGGATTGATGCCGATCCCGACATCGCCGATGTAGTGCGGATGCCGGTTGTCGAACAAGTCCTGGAAGCGGAATGCGCATGCTACCGGCAGCCGGTTGGCTTCGGCGAAGCGGCGCATCGCTTCGCATGCGGCACCATCCCATCCGGTGCCGCCAAGCAGTACCAGCGGCCGTTCGGCCGCAGAGAGCATCGTGCGCAATTGCGCAATGTCGGCGGCGGACGGCGACGCCTGCACCGGCCGATAGGTCTGGGCGTCGGCGACCATCGCGCTTTCAGTCAGCATGTCTTCCGGCAGCGCCAATACCACCGGGCCGGGGCGGCCGCTGGTCGCTACCTGGAACGCGCGGGCGACATATTCAGGGATGCGGGCGGCGCGATCGATTTGCGCGACCCACTTGGTCATCGGACCGAACATGCGGCGATAGTCGATTTCCTGGAATGCCTCGCGCTCGACGAAATCGTTGCCGACCTGACCGACGAACAGGATCATCGGCGTCGAATCCTGGAAGGCGCTGTGTACGCCGATCGATGCATTGGTCGCACCCGGGCCGCGCGTGACGAAGCAGATGCCGGGACGGCCGTTCAGTTTTCCGTAGGCATCGGCCATGAACGCAGCGCCGCCTTCCTGGCGATTGATGATGAACCGGATCGGCGCATCATGCAGCGCATCCAGCACCGCCAGGTAGCTTTCGCCGGGTACGCCGAATACGATGTCCGTGCCGTGCGTTTGCAGCGCGTCGACCAATATCCGACCGCCGGTTCGTGTGGTAATCATGTTGTTGTCTATTTCAGGGAAAAACAATAACGTAACAGAAAATCCGGACCGGGTGATGGTATTCGCCGTTCGTCATGAGCAGGTCCGTTCGTCCTGAGTAGCGCAGCATATCGAAGAAAGCGAGCGTATCGAAGGATTTCTCGCGGCGTCGAGACGGCAACCACCGTCTTGGGATAAAATAACAAATGAAGCAAGCCAGACAGCCGCCGGCCATTGCTGCAACTTCGGTTGACAACAGCGTGGCGGGAGGAAGGTCCGGACTCCATAGAGCAGGGTGACGGTTAATGGCCGTCCGCCGTGAGGCGAGGAATAGGGCCACAGAGACGAGTCTTTGGAACCTGCGAATGGCGAAAGTCATTCGCTTGCGTACCAAAGGGTGAAACGCGGTAACCTCCACCTGGAGCAATTCCAAATAGGCACGCGTTGATGTTGCTCGCGGAGCGTGCGGGTAGGAAGCTTGAGCCGTGAAGTAATTCACGGCCTAGAGGAATGGTTGTCATAGCGAGCGGGTCAGCCCCGCTTTGCCGTAACAGAATCCGGCCTATCGGCTTGCTTCATTTTTTCTTTACGTGATTGACGGCGTGTCGCGCATGCCGTCAATCATGCATATCCGATCACTATTCGACAATCGCATGCAAGGAAACAAATATCTTTGCGTTTGCCATGCGATTAAAACAATGCAACTTGATCAACCTCAAAATTCTCGACACGGGTAGTCGTAAAGTGTAGTCGGGAGTTCGTTAGCCGTGAGATGGGACAAGGCAAAAAGCGGGGATGGCAAGCCCGCATCCACCAAGCGTGCCGCAATGTACTGTATTGAATGGATGAGACTTTGCTCTCTTGTCCGCATCACTATTCCATCTCACGACCAACGCACTTCCCGGTTATCTCGCCGATGCACTGCAGCTGCAGCTTGATGGCCGTATGGCGCTCCAGCGTTTTACGCGCATATCACGCGGTTATTTTGTGATACTTGTGATACCCATCTGCAGAAAATAATGTCCGCAGCGGCCGTATTGCCGCAGCGATGTTGTCTTTGCCTTCCGCTGCAGTATCTCTACCGAGCTTCAATGTCCTCCTCAAGCAAACGTCTGTGTCCGGGTTATCGCCGGGCGGATTCATGGCGGCT
Organism: Burkholderiaceae bacterium; assembly: GCA_035995725.1. GTDB lineage: Bacteria > Pseudomonadota > Gammaproteobacteria > Burkholderiales > Burkholderiaceae_D > JAQGLW01. Next base: position 23,713 of record DASYKE010000030.1, read on the forward strand.
CAGTTCAGCGTTGCTTATTCGTCGATTGTCAAAGGCGCCGGAATTGTCGCAGGCGGCTCCTATTACTGATTACTGCGTTCAGGGCAATGTCAATACGGCAACCGCCATATGCAGCTGTATCGGGATTCCAATTTTTTCTCCGCGCAGGGCCGGCACAAATATTCAATATAAAAACGATATGCCGGCTCAGCATGCGATGTCCACCGACTAGAACTCATTTCATAAATAGCCACATGCGCGAACGGGATCTGGGCGGCGCATCGCGTTGTTGCGCTGCTAGCAAAGGGAGCCACCCTTTGCGTCGCACCACGCCTAGCGCTGCATCCACCCAGACGCCGTTCACCCACGCGCCTATTTATGAAATGAGTTCTAACATCATCATTCTGTGCCCGCAAACTGCACCGACTGTCGGCAACAATCCCAATGGATGCTGGGGTTGGTTCGATTTCAATCGCAGTGATCCGCGCTATGCGCAAAAAATGAGCGTCAGATGTTCGCGGCCAAGCGCATGATCGATCGGATTGCCGGTGCCGAATGAATGCTGCCGTTCCGGCACAGTGTTTTATTGCCACCAATTTTGCGCATGTGATCGCCGACCGGGCGCACGACAGATTTTTCATGGCGGGGGCAAATGGCTCCAATCAAAACATGGGGTTCGACAGCGTGTTTACCATCACGAGCCTGAAGCGGACCCAATCCGACCCGAATTTTATGTTGTCGGTACCTGTCCTTGAACAAGCAGTCAAGCCGCCACTCCTGTTTCGACAACCGCTCTATTGCATCAATGCGTGCATGTACAGCCTTCATCGTTTTATGTACAACAATTTGCAGAACCGGACATCAGGCGGAGCATCAAAATATGCGCATTGCCTCGCCTGACAGCACGCAGCTCTGTGCGATAACGCACATGATTAATATCCGATTTCGTGTACTCTTTTTAATGGGCGACTGTTCGCCTTTCCCCCATGACTTGTGATGACAGATCATCCTTGCCCAGCCGCTAAAATGCTTTCCGGCAGCGAGTCCGGTGCGTCACGTTTTTGAAATTCCATCGATTTACAATTTTTTAATAAAAGGAAACCGCCGTGAATATCAACTTGAGTCTTGCTCCGCTGGTGGCATTAATCGCCGGTATTTTGATTCTGATTATGCCGCGTTTGCTGAATTACATCGTTGCGATATATCTGATCATCATCGGAGTGATCGGACTTTTCGGAGCAGGTAATTTTTTGAAATAAGCATGCCGATTTGTAATGAAAAAGCCACCTGATGGCGTTTTTGTGTCCGTATGGAACGATGGTTCGGCATCGATGTCGTAATCAAGTTGATTTCACGATTTGACGATTTGAGTAACCGGCGCATTTTCCATGTGCGCCGTCATGTGTGCGGCGAAGACGAAATCGGTATCGGATACAGCAACGGCAGCGGCGTTCAGTATTGAATTGAATAATCCAGTCTGCGGCAAATGAACACAATAGCCCGGACCGGCGCGGTAATCCGCGCAACAGATGCGATTTATCGGCAATGGAAAAGCAGTGCGATCGAATCGTATCCTGTGTTGTTAATGCGCCATCCATGAACCGCAATTTAACTCCGCAGCTTTGGCAGCAGACAATATGCGGCGCGAAATATTATTTCCAATAAGTAATTAATTGGAAAACGCAATCATTTTGCTTGCTTGTTGCCAACATTAATATTTCTGCGTATCACCCGCGCAACAAGCACTCTGTTAACAGGCATTTGCTTGTCTAAACACATGTGTTTAGCTAAGGCCTAACTTTCAATATCTTCGCTAAGTACTTAATTAAATGGGAAATTTTCTCAATGTATGATGTTAATAGAATGCGCTAAGTCATTGACTTTATTGGAAAAATCAAATTTAGGGTCTTTAATAATCCTTGACCCTCAGTAGCGCATCCTCTAAAGTGGGCGACAGTGTGAAAAAGTGTTTTTTTGTGGGGAGGAAATTGCAGTTATTGCCACGCAAACACAGATCACGGCCATCACTACGAATAAGCGAAAAGCAAAAGGGTCTTCACAGTGTTCCAGGGTGCGTCCGCATTAAATCTCGATGCCAAAGGCAGGATGTCGATCCCGGCCAAGCATCGTGACGCATTGTCGGTTCAATGCGAAGGTCGCGTCACGCTTACCAAGCATCCACACGGCTGCCTGCTGTTTTTTCCGCGCCCGGTATGGGAGAGCCATCGCGAGCAGATCGCCGCATGGCCGATGTCGGCGCGCGCCTGGCAGCGCATTTTTTTAGGTAATGCTTCGGATGTCGAAATGGATACGGCTGGGCGAATCCTGATCGCGCCCGAATTGCGTAGCGCGGCCGGCCTGTCGCGCGATGTGATGTTGCTCGGCATGGGTAGTCATTTTGAAATCTGGGATGCGGCCAAGCTTGCCGAAAGCGAGTCGCAAGCGATTGAAGCCGGCATGCCAGATGTGTTGAATAATTTTTCGTTCTAGCCCGCTATGACTTTACAAGCGGTGCCAGGGATGCAGCACCGTACGGTGCTGCTGAATGAAGCAGTGGATGCGCTGGCAATCGACGGCGAGCGTGCCCATGGGATTTATGTTGACGGCACTTTCGGACGCGGCGGCCATAGCCGGAAAATTCTGGAACGGCTGAGTGCGCGCGGCAGGCTGATCGCTTTCGACAAGGATCCGCAGGCGGTTGAAACGGCGAGAACGATTGCGGATCGTCGCTTCGATATCGTGCACGATAGCTTTGCGACGATCGATGAAATGCTTGCGTCACGCGGCGTTTCACAGGTTGACGGTGTATTGCTGGATTTGGGAATTTCGTCACCGCAAGTCGACGATGCGTCGCGCGGTTTTAGTTTTCGTTCGGATGGCCCGCTCGACATGCGCATGGACACCACTCGGGGGGTGTCGGCAGCGCAGTGGCTGGCAGCGGAAACCGAACAAAAAATTGAGAAAGTGATACGAGATTATGGGGAAGAACGGTTTGCTTTTCAGATTGCAAAGGCGATTGTTGCTGGCCGGGCAATCAGGCCAATTTCAAGCACACGACAGCTTGCCGAGATCGTGGCACAGGCCGTCAAAACCCGCGAGAAGGGCAAAGACCCGGCCACTCGTACCTTTCAGGCTATCCGGATTTTCATCAATCAAGAGCTTGAAGAACTTGAAATAGGGTTAAACGGCGCATTCAGATGCCTGGCATCGCACGGGAGAATGGTTGTGATCAGCTTTCATTCATTGGAAGATCGCATCGTCAAGCAATTCCTGGCATCCAAAGCCAGTGTGCCGCAGCCTGACCGTCGCTTGCCGATCCGCGCGGCAGATTTGCCGCAACCGGAAATGAAGCTGCTGTCGAAAATGAAACCGTCCGCAGCCGAGATATCGGTCAATCCGCGCGCCCGTTCGGCCGTCATGCGGGTTGCCGAACGGCTAACACCGACCAGGGCGGCGCAATGAGCGGCCGCCTCAATATCCTGCTCACCCTCTTGCTGGTACTGAGCGCATTGTCGCTGGTCAATGCGCAGTACCAGGCGCGTCGGCTTTTCATCGAACTGGAGCGGGCGCAAGCGCTCGCGCGGCACCTCGACATCGAGTGGGCACAGCTTCAACTGGATCAATCCACGCTGGGCAAGCACGCGCGCATTGAAGCCAATGCGCGCCGCGATTTGAACATGGTCGCGTTGACACCGGCCCGCACGCAGTATCTGACGCTGGGGGCGAGATGATGCGCAACACACCGCGCACCGCCGCTGCCAAGGGCGTACAGTTTTCCACCAGTCCGGTGCTGGCGGTGACATTGCCGGCGTGGCGTTCGCGCGTTGTGCTGTTTCTGCTGTTCGTCGCCTTTTTGGCATTGGCCGGACGGGCGCTGTGGTTGCAAGGACTGTCTACCGACTTCCTGCAGAAGCAGGGAGAATCGCGCTATGCGCGTACCTTGGAAATGCCTGCGACGCGCGGCAAAATCACCGATCGCAATGGCCAGGTATTGGCCTCTTCGATACCGGTCAAGGCGATCTGGGCTATTCCGGACGACGTGCTGGAAGCGCCGCAGGAAAAATTGCGCGATCTGGCGAAACTGCTCGGCATGAGCGAACGCGATCTGCGCAAGAAACTCGATTCCGATCACAATTTCATCTATCTGAAACGGCAGGTTGAACAGGAAACGGTCGATAAGATTCTCAAACTGGATATCGCCGGCATCCAGACCCGCAAGGAATACAAGCGCTTTTACCCGGAAGGCGAAGTCATGGCGCATGTGGTCGGCTTCACCAATGTCGAGGATGCGGGCCAGGACGGAATGGAACTGGCATCCCAAAAGAGCCTGGCGGGCGTGACCGGCAGCCGCCGCGTGATCAAGGATCGCCTTGGCCGCATCGTCGAGGACATCGAGGCGATTCGCGAACCGCATGACGGCAAGGATCTGACGTTGTCGATCGACAGCAAGATTCAATACATCGCTTTTTCGCAGTTGAAAGATGCGGTCGAAAAACACAAGGCCAAGGCCGGTGGTATCGTCGTGCTGGACGTGCGGACGGGCGAAGTGCTGGCACTTGCCAACCTGCCGACTTATAACCCGAATAACCGCGCGATGCTGGCCGGCGCGCAATTGCGCAATCGGGTGATGACCGACACGTTCGAACCCGGTTCGACGATGAAGCCGTTTACCGTGGCGCTGGCGCTTGAAACGAAGCGTGTCACGCCCGATACCAGCATCCAGACCGCACCGGGAAAAATCACGATCGGCAAGGCGACTATCGGCGACGCGCATCCGTATGATGTGTTGACGGTGACGCAGGTCATCGAAAAATCGTCCAATGTCGGCACCAGCAAGCTGGCGTTGCAGATGCAGCCGCACGAGATGTGGGACATGTTTACTACCGTAGGATTCGGGCAACAGCCCAAACTCGGTTTTCCCGGCGCCGTGGCTGGCCGTGTCCGGCCTTATAAATCATGGCGGCCGATCGAGCAGGCAACCATGAGCTATGGTCACGGCATTTCAGTGTCGCTGATTCAGATAGCCCATTCCTACATGATTTTTGCACGCGACGGCGACATCATACCGCTGACCTTGCGCAAAGCCGACGAGCAACCGGTTGCCCAGCGCGTCATCACCGCAAAGACCGCGCGTCAAATGCGCAGTATGCTGGAAGTGGCCGCCGGCCCAGGCGGTACCGCACCGAGAGCACAGGTGCCCGGTTATCGCGTGGCGGGCAAAACCGGCACTGCTTACAAGCTGGTCGACGGTCAGTATGTACACAAGTACGTGTCGTCTTTCGTCGGTTTCGCGCCGGTATCCGACCCGCGCATCATCGTTGCGGTGATGTTGGATGAGCCATCCGACGGCAAATATTACGGCGGCGATGTGGCCGCTCCGATATTTTCGGCGGTCGCCGCCAATGCGCTGCGCGCGCTGAATGTTCCGCCTGACACTTCGGTGACCAGCATCGTCATCCCGGCCGATACCGTCAAGGAGAGCATGTGATGCTGGCAGCGATTTCCCGGCTGACTGAAATCATCACCTGGCTGCATGCCGTGGCTCCTGCTGCGCAGTTGTCATCCGATTCGCGCAGCATCGCGGCAGGGGATGTTTTTTTCGCCTATCCCGGCGATGCGGCAGACGGTCGGCAATACATTCCTCACGCCATCGAGCGCGGCGCGCAGGCCGTCGTGTACGACGACAAGGGCGGATTTAACTGGAATGGCGCGTGGGATGTCCCGCACCAGGCCGTTACCGATTTAAGGAAAATCGCCGGGCAGATCGCCAATGCCTATTACAGTCGTCCGGATGCGGGCATGTTCACGGTTGCCGTAACCGGCACGAATGGCAAGACATCGTGCAGCCAGTGGCTGGGACGCGCATTGTCGCAAATGGGCGAGCCTACCGCCGTCATCGGTACGCTTGGCGTCGGCATGTTCGAGCGTGACCAGCGTGGCCAGTTTGAGGCAACGGGATATACAACGCCGGATGCAGTGCTGTTGCAGCGCAAGCTCGCGCAGTGCCGCGACGCGGGTGCCAGGGCTCTGGCGATCGAGGCGTCTTCCATCGGCCTGCACCAGGGCCGGTTGACCGGCACGCACTTTGATGTTGCGTTATTTACCAACTTCACGCGTGACCATCTTGACTATCACGGCAGCATGGCGACGTATGAAGCAGCCAAGACGATGCTGTTCGATTGGCCGGGACTGCAGCACGCGGTCGTCAATCTCGACGACGAGATGGGTTTGCGCCTGATACAGCGCTTGAAACGAAAGGCATCGCCCGCTTCGCTCATCGGGTACACGCTGTCGGGCAGGGCGGTCGACGGTGTCGCCACGTTGCATGCCACCGATATTCGCGCCAGCCATGCCGGTATGGTATTCCAGCTGGATTCGATGTTTGGATCGACGCAGGTAAAAACGCAACTGGTGGGACAATTCAATGTCAGCAATATCCTCGGCATCGTCGGCGTATTGCTTGCCAAAGGTACACCATGGCGCGTCGCGATCGAGATAGTCGAATCGCTGGCAGCGGTTCCCGGACGCATGCAGCAACTCGGCGACCAGAACACGCCGTTGGTCGTGATCGATTATGCGCATACCCCCGACGCGCTGGAAAAGACACTTTCCGCTTTACGCGAAGTCGCGCAACAGCGCAGCGGCCAGTTATGGTGTGTATTCGGTTGCGGCGGCGATCGTGATTCCGGCAAGCGCGCGCCAATGGGCGCAGTATCCGCGGCAGCCGATCACGTGATTGTTACCAGCGACAATCCGCGCAGCGAAAATGCGACGGATATCATCGCTCAAATTCTTGAAGGACTGAATCTTGCGAAAATTATGCAAACCACACCGCACGTGATAGAAGACCGGGCTGCCGCCATTCTATGGGCGGTCAAGCATGCGGCAAAATCCGATGTGATTTTGCTGGCCGGCAAAGGCCACGAAACCTATCAGGAAATCAAAGGCAGGAAACTGCCGTTCCTGGATGCCGACCATGCCGCACTGGCACTGGCAGCGCGGGCGACGATGAAAGGGACGAATTGATGAAATCATCGCTGGCTCAGCTGAGGCCATGGATTTCCGGCGCTGTCGTGACGGACAAAGCCGTGTTTGACGGCGTGTCGACCAATAGCAAAACCGTCTCTGCCGGAAATCTGTTTGTTGCCTTGCGCGGCGAGCGGTTCGATGCGCATGCATTCCTTGATGAAGTCGTGGCAAAAGGTGCGGCCGCGGTGGTCGTCGAGCGCTTGCCGGAAGGGTTGAAAATTCCGGCGATCGTGGTGTCGGATACCCGCATAGCGCTGGGCGATATAGCGCGCTATTGGCGCCGGCAATTTTCGCTGCCGGTAATCGGCGTGACGGGCAGCAACGGCAAAACGACGGTCAAGGAAATGATCGCTTCGATCCTGGCGGCCGAGTTCGGCAAAGAGAATTATCTGGCTACCTCCGGCAATTTCAATAACGATATTGGCGTACCCTTGACAATATTGCGTACCGACGCAACACACCGGGCGGCCGTCATCGAATTGGGCATGAATCATCGTGGTGAAATCGCTCTGCTGTCCGGCATCGCGCAGCCGACGGTCGGTCTGGTCAATAACGCACAGCGTGAACATCAGGAATTCATGGAAAGCGTCGAAGCGGTTGCGAAGGAAAACGGCGCGGTGATCAGTACCTTGCCGGCAGACGGAATTGCCGTTTTCCCGGCGGACGATCCATTTACACCGCTCTGGCGCGACAATGCAAAGAGCTCCGGACGGCGCAAGTCGCTTACCTTCGGCTTGTCCGCAGATGCAAACGTGACTTGCAGCTATCGACCGAATGATTTCGGTAGCGATTTACTGGTCAAGGTCGGCCAGCGGGAGTTTCCGATACGGCTGGCGGCAGCCGGTGTGCACAATGTTCGCAATGCACTGGCGGCAGTAGCATGCGCTCTGGCAATCGGCATTCACCGAAATGCCATCGTGCAGGGCCTGGAATCATTTGCGCCGGTAAGCGGCCGCCTGCAACGGAAAACCGCCCGCAACGGCGCGCTCGTCATCGACGACACTTACAACGCGAACCCTGATTCGGTACGGGCTGCAATCGATGTATTGATGCAGGCGCCCTCTCCGCGAGTGCTGGTATTGGGCGACATGGGCGAAGTCGGCAACGAGGGCCGCCAGTTCCATATTGAAATCGGCGCCTATGCGCGTGGGCGCGGTATCGAGCACTTGCTCAGCCTGGGCGATCTGGCGCGCAGTGCCAGCAACGCATTCGGCGCGCGCGGCAAGCATTATGACGACATGGAAGCGCTCAATCAGGCTATCGCTGCAATGATCACGCCTCAAACCACGGTGCTGGTAAAAGGATCGCGGTTCATGAAAATGGAACGGGTGGTTCAACACCTCGTTGATGAACAAATACGGGAGTCCCACTAATATGTTGCTCTGGCTTGCACAATATTTTCAACAAGATCTGGGTGTGCTGCGGGTCTTCAATTTCATCACGTTTCGTGCCGTCTTTGCGACGCTGACAGCACTGGCAATCGGGTTGCTTGCAGGGCCGGCGGTGATCCGCATGCTCGCACGCCTGAAAGTCGGACAGGCGGTGCGTACCGATGGGCCGCAAACGCATTTGATCAAATCCGGCACGCCGACCATGGGCGGGGCATTGATACTGATTTCAATCGGCATATCGACGCTGCTGTGGACCGACTGGAGCAACCGCTTCGTCTGGGTGGTACTGGTGGTTACATTAGGCTTCGGCGCGATCGGCTGGTTCGATGACTATCGCAAGGTAGTTTACAAAGACCCGAAAGGCATGCCATCCAAGGAAAAGTACCTTTGGCAGTCGCTGATCGGCATTATCGCTGCGCTATATCTGGCATTTTCAGTATCCGGCCCGACCAATGCCCAGGTATGGCAGCTGTTTCTGGCATGGGTGCAGTCCGGTTTCAACATGGATTTGCCGCCGAAAGCGGATTTGATCGTGCCGTTCTTCAAGACCATCAGCTACCCACTCGGCGTCTGGGGTTTCATAGCGCTGACCTATCTGGTGATTGTTGGCACCAGCAACGCGGTGAACCTGACCGACGGACTGGATGGGCTGGCGATCATGCCGACCGTGATGGTCGGCACGGCGCTCGGGCTTATCGCTTATCTGACGGGCAGCGCCACGTATGCCAAATATCTGTTCATTCCGCATATTCCCGGCGCCGGCGAACTGATCATATTTTGTGGCGCGATGGCCGGCGCTGGATTGGCATTCCTCTGGTTCAATGCGCATCCGGCGCAGGTTTTCATGGGCGATGTCGGTGCGCTCGCATTGGGTGGTGCGCTGGGCACCATCGCGGTCATCGTGCGCCAGGAAATCGTGTTGTGCATGATGGGCGGCGTATTCGTTGTCGAAACCCTGTCGGTCATGGTGCAGGTAGCCTATTTCAAGTATACGAAAATGCGCTATGGGGTAGGCCGGCGCGTGTTGCTGATGGCGCCGCTGCATCATCACTATGAGCAAAAGGGCTGGAAAGAAACGCAGGTCGTGGTCCGATTCTGGATTATCACGATGATGCTGGTGCTGTTCGGGCTGTCAACCTTGAAATTAAGATGAAATGAATTACCAAGGCAAACACGTTCTTGTCATGGGTCTGGGCGAATCAGGCCTTGCGATGGCGCAGTGGCTGGCGCGTTGCGGCGCAGTTCTGCGCATCGCTGATACGCGTGAAACGCCTGAGCGGCTGGCCGATCTGCGCAATGCCTTGCAGGATGTGGAATTTATCGGTGGGTCATTTACCTCCGGCCTGATCGATGGGATCGATTTCATTGCAGTCAGCCCGGGCCTGGCGCCAAATCGCGAGCTGGCATCGATCATTCCAATTGCCGCAGAAAAAAATATTCCGGTATGGGGTGAGATCGAAATCTTCGCACAGGCACTTGCCGCGCTGTGCACGGAACGCAATTACACACCGAAAGTAATCGGGATTACCGGTACCAACGGCAAAACGACGGTCACCAGCCTGACTGGCTTACTGTGCAAACGCGCCGGATTGACGGTGCAAGTCGCCGGCAATATCAGCCCCGCCGCACTGGATGTGTTGCGTGCGGCGCTTGACCAGGACGATCTGCCGCAGGTCTGGGTGCTGGAACTGTCTAGCTTCCAGCTGCATACCACCCATAGCCTGCGGGCGGATGCTGCGACGGTGCTCAACATCACGCAGGACCATCTCGACTGGCATGGCGATATGGATGCCTATGCCAACGACAAGGCAAGGATCTTCGGCGCCAATACGGTCCGCGTGCTCAATCGGGACGACGCCGGCGTGATGCAGAACGCTTCACCGCTGGCATCCGTCATCACCTTCGGCGCGGATGAGCCGGAGAGCGCCAATTGTTTCGGCCTGCTCAATGAAAACGGCATGCAATGGCTGTCGGTTGCAGTTCCGGCGGAAGAGGGCGAAAAGAAACGCCGAAAAAAAGACAGCGTCGAATTGCCGATTTCAATCAATCGCCTGATGCCGGCCGACGCATTGAAAATCCGCGGTCAGCATAATGCAGTCAATGCGCTGGCGGCATTGGCGTTGTGCCGGGCGATCGATCTGCCGTTGGCGCGACTATTGCATGGCCTGCGTGAATATCATGGCGAGCCGCACCGTGTCGAATTGGTGGCGACGATAGGCGGCGTCGAATACTATGACGACAGCAAAGGCACCAATGTTGGTGCCACGGTTGCCGCATTGAATGGTCTTGGTGCCGGCCAGGGGGGTGGTTCGGGCCGACTGGTGTTGATCGCAGGCGGCGACGGCAAGGGACAGGATTTCAGTCCACTGGCGCAACCGGTGGCGAAACATGCGCGCACAGTCTTGCTGATCGGTCGCGATTCCCCTCTTATCCGTGCCGCGATCGCGCCGTCGGGCGTCGAACTGATCGATTGCGAGACGCTGGAACAGGCGGTGCTGCGAGCCGCCGATCTGGCGCAGTCAGGCGATGCGGTGTTGCTCTCGCCTGCGTGTGCCAGTTTCGACATGTTCAGGGGTTATGCGCACCGCGCGCAAGTATTTGTCGATGCGGTGCGGGAAATCGCATTGACGCGTGGTGAGGTGGTCGCATGAGATTCGCCCTGCCATCCTTTTTTTCAGCGTCGGCACAGAAGCCAATCAGTGGCCTCACCCAACGGTCGAAGATGATGGAATACGACCAGCCATTGGTATGGGTGACTGTATTGCTGATGCTATTCGGAATGGTGATGGTGTATTCGGCTTCGATCTCGCTGCCGGATTCGCCTAAATATGCCATTTATAAAAATTCTCATTTTTTAATGCGGCAAGCATTGTTTATCGGCGCGTCGCTGATTGCCGGTTTGCTGGTATTTCGTGTGCGAATAGAGTCCTGGCAGAAGATGGCGCCTTATTTATTCGCCTTCACCCTGGTGCTATTGGCACTTGTCCTTGTTCCGGGCATCGGCAAAGGCGTCAATGGCGCAAAGCGCTGGTTGTCGTTCAGAATGTTCAATCTGCAACCGTCCGAGCTGATGAAATTATTCGTCGTGCTGTACGCGGCGGACTACACGGTACGCAAGCAGCAATTCATGCACAAGCTGACCAAGGGTTTCATGCCCATGACGACAGCCATCGGCTTCGTTGGCCTGCTGTTATTGCTGGAGCCGGATCTGGGAGCGTTTGGCGTGATTGTCTGCATCGCGATGGGCATCCTGTTTCTGGGCGGTATCAACGGCGTATGGTTTGGCGGCATCGGTGCGATGCTGGTCGGCATTTTCAGCCTGGTGATTGTGCTGTCGCCATGGCGCCGTGAGCGTATCTTTGCCTATCTTGACCCATGGGTTGACGAAAATGTGCTGGGGAAAGCATACCAGCTGTCGCATTCTCTGATCGCGTTCGGGCGCGGTGAACTGTTTGGCGTCGGGCTCGGCGGCAGCGTGGAAAAATTGCATTATCTGCCGGAAGCGCATACCGATTTCTTGCTTGCGGTGATCGGCGAAGAACTGGGTTTCGCCGGCGTGCTGACAGTGGTGGTGCTGTTCTACTGGATCGTCAAGCGCGCATTTGAAATCGGCCGCCAGGCAATTGCAATCGATCAGACTTTTGCCGGACTGACTGCAAAAGGCGTCGGCATCTGGATCGGTGTGCAGGCATTCATCAACATGGGTGTGAATCTCGGCCTGCTACCGACCAAGGGGCTGACACTGCCATTGATGAGCTATGGCGGATCGGGTGTGCTGATCAATTGTGTCGGGCTGGCGATCCTGCTGCGCATCGATTATGAAAACAGAGTTCTCATGCGCGGAGGCCGCACATGAGAACTCTGTTTCGGCGCAGGCTAACTTTGCGCAGCAAAGTTAAAGGAGCGGCAGCGACTGGCCGGAGCCAAAATTCCACTCTCATGCGCGGAGGCCGCGCATGAAACGGCTCTTGATCATGGCGGCAGGCACAGGCGGGCATATCTTTCCCGGCCTAGCTATCGCACAGACGATGAAAGCGCGCGGCTGGCAAGTATCGTGGCTCGGCACCGCGCACGGCATGGAGCGCGACATCGTTCCCAGGCATGGCGTCGAGATGGATACGATTAATTTCACGGGCTTGCGCGGCAAAGGATTGCGTCACACCTTGAACGGCGCTTTCAAGTTGACATCGAGCTTTATCGCATGCCTGCGCATCCTTGCGCGCCGCAATCCCAGCGTGGTACTCGGCATGGGCGGTTACGTCACCGTACCGGGCGGCTTGATGGCGAAGCTGCGCGGCGTTCCGCTAGTGCTGGTCAATGCGGATGCCGCATTGCTGCTATCGAACAAGACGCTGACGCCGCTGGCAAAACGGGTGCTGTTCGGCTTTCCTGCGGATTTCGGCCGCGCAGCGGGCAAGGCCATGGTCACAGGCAATCCGGTGCGCGAGGAAATTCTGGCATTGCCGCTGCCGGCATCGCGTTATGCAGAGCGCAGCGGACCGCTTCGATTATTAATCATAGGTGGCAGTCTGGGTGCGAAGGTGCTCAATGATATTTTGCCCGTTGCGCTTTCGCGTATCCCATCGGAGGACCGGCCGATCATTACTCACCAGTCCGGCAAGCAGCATATCGACACCTTGCGCTCAGCCTATGAAAAGGCGCAGGTGCAGGCGGAAGTAATCGATTTCATCGATGACATGCCGCGCCGCTATGCCGAGGCCGACCTGGTGATTTGTCGTGCCGGCGCGATCACGGTGTCCGAGCTGACCGCCGCCGGTGTTGCCAGCGTGCTGGTGCCGCTGATCGCATCGACTACTACGCATCAGCGCGATAACGCGCGCTGGATGGCGGCCCAAAACGCAGCGATTCATTTGCCGCAAAGCGAGCTGACGGCGGATCGCCTTGCAAACCTGCTGCAGACGACGACGCGCGAATCATGCCGGAAAATGGCACAGGCAGCTTATGAAAACGGCCGGCGCGATGCGAATGAAGCAATTGCGAATGTACTGGAAAAATTGGCGGAATCGACAATCACAGCATGAAACACAAGGTAAAAAATATTCACTTCGTAGGTATCGGCGGCAGCGGGATGAGCGGCATCGCCGAGGTGTTGCTCAATCTGGGCTATATCGTATCCGGATCGGATCTTGGCAGCAATGCAGCGACGCGGCGGTTGCTTAAATTGGGCGCGAAGATAACTCAGGGTCATGCCCCGCAGAATGTCGACGGTGCCGACGCGATTGTCACTTCTACCGCGGTCAGACCGGATAATCCGGAAGTGATGGCGGCGCGTGTCAAGCGCATCCCGATCGTGCCGCGCGCGGTAATGCTGGCCGAACTGATGCGTCTCAAGCGAGGTATCGCAATTGCCGGCACCCATGGCAAGACGACCACTACCAGCCTGGTGGCAAGCGTATTGGCTCAGGGCGGTCTCGATCCGACTTTTGTCATTGGCGGACGCTTGAACAGCGTCGGTGCCAACGCGAAACTGGGTGCGGGAGATTTTATTGTTGCCGAAGCGGATGAATCGGATGCATCATTCCTGAACCTGTCGCCGGTGATCGAGGTGATCACCAATATCGACGCCGATCATATGGAGACATACGATCACAGTTTCGCGAAGCTGAAGCAGGCTTTCGTCGAATTTACGCAGCGTCTGCCGTTTTACGGAGTAGCCATGCTGTGTATCGACGACCCGCATGTACGCGAAATCATGCCGTTTATTTCCAAGCCGATTATCACTTACGGCTTTCATCCGGAAGCCCAAGTGCGTGCAGTCGACGCAAAAGCGGTCGATAGTCATATGCACTTCACCGTGATTCAGGAAGATTACACGCCGATGGCGGTAAGTCTGAACCAGCCCGGCATGCACAACGTGCAAAACGCATGTGCTGCGATTGCGATTGCGCGCGAGTTGGGTGTGGCCGATAGCGCGACGCAAAAGGCGCTCGCCGAATTCAACGGCGTCGGACGCCGTTTCACGCGTTATGGCGAGATCAAATTGCCGGAGCACGACGGCAAGGCGAGCGGCTCTTTCGCGCTGGTCGATGACTATGGCCATCACCCGGTCGAAACAGCTGCGACGCTGGCTGCGGCGCGCGGGGCTTATCCGGGGCGGCGGCTGGTGCTGGCATTCCAACCGCACCGCTACACGCGCACCCGCGACTTGTTCGAAGATTTCGTCAAAGTGCTGTCGAGCGCGGACGCGCTGGTGCTGGCGGAAGTATATGCCGCCGGCGAGCAGCCGATCGTGGCTGCCGACGGACGTACTCTGGCTCATGCATTGCGGGTCCTGGGCAGGGTCGATCCGATATTTGTGGAAGACATTACGGAAATGAGCGCGACCATCCTCGGCATGGTGAAAGACGGTGACGTGGTCATTACGATGGGCGCCGGTTCGATCAGTGCCGTGCCGGGGCAACTGGCGCAATTATCAATACAAGATTAATCATGAACGCAAAGAACATGGCAAAAGAATTTGGCAAAGTCGGAGTGCTGTTCGGCGGACGCTCCGCCGAGCGTGAAGTATCGTTGATGTCCGGCAGCGGCGTATTGAAAGCCTTGCTAAGCAAGGACATCGATGCGCATGCGTTCGATCCGGCCGAACGTACGTTGTCGGAGCTGGCCGCTGAAAAATTCGACCGTGTGTTCATCGCGTTGCACGGCCGTTACGGTGAAGACGGCACATTGCAGGGTGCATTGGAGCAGCTTGGCATTCCGTACACCGGGCCTGGGGTACTGGCGTCTTCGATCGCCATGGACAAGGCGATGACCAAGCGCATCTGGCTTGCCAGCGGCTTGCCGACGCCGAAGTTCGAGATGCTGACCGCGCAGAGTAATTGGAAAAACGTCGCGGATACGCTGGGTTTGCCGCTGATCGTGAAGCCGGTGCATGAAGGTTCGACCCTCGGTCTGACCAAGGTTACCAAAGCCGATCAATTGCCCGCAGCCTATGCGCTTGCGGCTAAATTCGATCGCGCAGTAATGGCCGAAGAATTCATCGCCGGCATGGAACTAACTTGTCCGATACTGGGGTCTGGCGAGACGGCCGGCGCGTTGCCGGTAATTCGCATCATTGCACCCGACGCGAATTACGATTACCAGAACAAATATTTTTCCAACGATACGCAGTATCTGTGTCCGTGCGGCTTGTCGCCGGAGCAGGAACGCGCAATTCAGGAACTGGTGGTTGCCAGCTATCGCGCACTTGGATGCCGTGGTTGGAGCCGCGCCGATGTGATGGTGCGTGCATTGGACAATCGGCCATTTTTACTGGAAATAAATACTTCACCCGGAATGACCGGGCATTCGCTCGTGCCGATGTCGGCCAAGGTGGCTGGATTTTCTTATGAAGATTTATGCGTGCAGATTTTGAAATCGGCAGCACTGGACCTGACCCCGTCGAAAGACTGGATACCGAACTGACTGGACACGATAACGACCATGTGGGACGACGTCAAAATGTTGAACGCAACCTCCAATGCCTTGCTTGGTTTGCTCGCGCTCGCATTGTTCATGGCAGGCTTGTGGTGGCTTGCGCAACGGCCGATATTTACGCTTAAGGTAATCAGCATCGAAGGAATGCCGGAGACCCCATTACGCTACGTTAATTCATTGACGGTAAGAGGCACGGCGCTCCCGCGTATCAAGGGCAATTTTTTTACAACCAATCTGGATGCCGCGCGGACAGCTTTTGAATCGGTGCCGTGGGTGCGCAAGGCAAGCGTTCGGCGCGAATGGCCGAACAAACTGATCGTCACGCTGGAAGAACACGTGCCGCTCGGGACTTGGGGCGATGATGGCCGTCTGGTTTCAGTCAAAGGCGATTTGTTCACGGCCAATCTGGCCGAGGCTGAAGAAGACGGCCACCTGCGAGAATTTGACGGTCCGCCCGGAAGTGAAAAGGAAGTGGTTACCCTGTTCAGGGATTTGCAGGAATGGTTCGCGCCGGCCGGCCTGGCGCCGGATTCGGTACGGCTGTCCAGCCGATATGCATGGACGGTCGATCTGAGTAACGGTATGACGGTAGAGCTTGGCAGGGAGCAAAGCAGCGCAACGCTGAAGGCGCGAGTGAAGCGGCTGGTGGGAATTTATCCGCAACTGGTTGCGCGCCTGCAGGATCGAATTGAAAGTGTCGATATGCGGTATCCGAATGGTTTGGCCCTGAAAGCCGGCCGGTCGGCTGTCGGACCCGATATTAAAAAAAAGTAAGCGGAGCAACATGACAAAAGACGCGAAAAATTTGATCGTCGGCCTCGACATCGGTACCTCGAAAGTGGTGGCGGTGGTGGCCGAAGTAATGCCCAATGGCCGCCATGAGGTGATCGGCCTGGGTCAGCATGACTCCAAGGGGCTGAAGAAAGGAGTGGTCGTCAATATCGAGGCGACGGTCGAGTCGATACAGCGCGCGCTGGAAGAAGCCGAACTGATGGCCGATTGCAAAATCAGGAATGTCTACGCCGGTATTGCAGGCAGCCATATACGCAGCTTCAATTCGAGCGGCATGGTTGCGATCAAGGACAAGGAAGTGACTGCAACCGATGTTGCGCGCGTGATCGAGACTGCCAAAGCAGTCAACATTCCGACCGACCAGCAATTGTTGCATACGGTGCCGCAGGAATTTATCGTCGATAACCAGGAAGATGTCCGCGAGCCGATCGGCATGAGCGGTATCCGGCTGGAAGTCAAAGTGCATATCGTCACCGGTGCGGTATCTGCGGTGCAGAACATCGTCAAATGCGTCCGTCGCTGCGGCCTGGAAGTGTCCGATCTGATTTTGCAGCCGATGGCATCAGCCGATGCAGTACTGACCGAGGATGAAAAGGAATTGGGCGTGGTGTTGATCGATATCGGAGGCGGCACCACCGACGTTGCGATTTTTACCGAAGGTGCGATTCGCCACACGGCGGTGATCCCGATCGCCGGCGATCAGATTACCAACGATATCGCGATGGCGCTGCGCACTCCAACCTTGGAAGCGGAAGAAATCAAGTTGCGCTACGGCGTTTCCAAACAGGTGCTGGCCGATCCCAGCGAAACACTCGAAGTGCCCGGCTTGGGAGACCGCGGTCCGCGCACGCTGTCGCGCCAGGCATTGGCGAGCGTGATCGAACCGCGGGTCGAGGAGCTGTTCGCGCTGGTGCATCAGGTGGTGCGCGAGTCGGGCTACGAAGAGGTGCTGTCCTCCGGCGTCGTGTTGACAGGCGGCTCGTCGATGATGCCCGGCATGGTGGAACTCGCGGAAGATATCTTCCTCAAGCCGGCTCGTCTGGGCATGCCCGAATACAGCGGCCAGCTTGCCGATGTGGTGCGCAGCCCGCGCTATGCGACGGTGCTCGGTTTGCTACTGGAAGCAAAAAAACAGTATTTGCGCGGCCACATCGTCACGCGACAGGAAGGTTCGGTCAAGGCGGTGTGGCAACGGATGAAAGAGTGGTTTCTGGGGAATTTTTAACGTATTGCGGGACGGAGCTTATAAGGCGCCGCAGTGCGCCGAATTATTTCGATCCCTGGAAGGGACCCTGTCCCAACAAGTTAGAAGCGAAATTAGAAGGAAGCATTTATTTTTGTAATCAACCGCAGCTGGCAGTTGCTAGTCGTCACTCCGTGTGATGCCTATCGACTGCAAACTGCATATTAAAGAGGAGTCATCATGGAAATCGACATGCTCGATAACGCATCAACGGGCACCGTGATCAAAGTCGTCGGCGTCGGTGGCGCAGGCGGCAATGCAGTGCAGCACATGATCAACAAAGGCGTGTCAGGCGTCGAATTCATCTGTGCCAACACGGATGCGCAAGCGCTCAGGCAGTCGAAGGCGCATAACGTCATTCAGATCGGAGAAACCGGTCTGGGTGCAGGCATGAAACCGGCAGTCGGCCGTCAATTGGCGGAGGAATCGCGTTCGCGCATCGAAGACGCATTGCGCGGCGCGCACATGGTATTCATCGCCGCCGGCATGGGAGGCGGCACCGGCACCGGCGCTGCGCCGATCGTCGCGCAAATCGCCAAAGAGCTGGGTGCGCTGACTGTCGCGGTTGTCTCCAAGCCGTTTTCCTACGAAGGCCAGAAGTGCATGGCCATCGCCGATGAAGGACTGGAGGCGTTGTCGCAACATGTCGATTCGCTGATTATCATTCTCAACGAAAAACTCGAAGAGATCTATGAAGACGACAGCATGCTCGAATGGCTGCAGCATGCCGACGACGTGCTCAACAATGCAGTGGCCGGGATTGCCGAAATCATCAATGTACCGGGTCACATCAACGTCGATTTCAACGATGTCAAAACCATCATGGGTGAGCAGGGCAAAGCGATGATGGGAACCGCCACCGCATCCGGTGTCGATCGCGCGCGCATCGCGGCCGAGCAGGCGGTCGCATCACCACTGCTGGACGGTATCGACCTGTCCGGCGCGCGCGGCGTGCTGGTCAACGTCACTGCCAGCCGCGGTTTGAAAGGCAAGGAAATCAAGGAAGTCATGGCGACGGTACGTGCCTTTGCCGCTCCCGATGCGTCGATCGCACAAGGCATTGCCTATGACGACGAGATGGGTGACGATATTCGTGTCACCGTGGTGGCTACCGGCCTGGGCCGCGGCCGCAAAGTGCAATTGGTGCAAACCCCGGTGATGCGTACCGGCACGCATAATGAATCGTTGATTGCGAATGCCGGTATGACGCAAGGGAACGGTCAGGCGGCGCCGTCATTCCAGGGGTTGAAAGCACCTGCCGTCTGGCGTCGCGAATCGGCATCCGAGACCGTGCGTGCACTGGAAAAAAACGGGATGGAGACTTATGACATCCCGGCGTTTCTGCGCAAGCAGGCAGACTAAAAATCTGCTGATCTGAAAGCTGTGGGACATTGCCTGCACAATATTCCGGAACGAGGCATACTGCGGTTTGCACGCCGCAATACGGCGGCGCGGTATTTTTATTTCGTAATATCGGTAAACAACATAAAGGGAATCCCCACATGACTATCAAGATCGGCGATCGCCTGCCGGAAGGCAAACTGTCGGAATTTATCGAAACGGCCACCGAAGGATGCGCACTCGGCCCCAACACTTTTAACGTCAGCGACCTGACCAAAGGCAAGAAGATTGCCATTTTCGGCTTGCCGGGTGCATTTACGCCGACCTGTTCGGCAAAGCACGTTCCGGGCTATGTCAAACATGCTGCCGATCTCAAGGCCAAAGGTATCGACGAAATCTGGTGCATCTCGGTTAACGATGCATTCGTGATGGGAGCCTGGGGCCGCGATCAGAAGGCCACCGGTATTGTACGCATGATGGCCGACGGCAATGCCGCGTACAGCAAAGCGCTCGGGCTGGATGCGGATTTCAGCAAGAACGGCATGGGCACACGTTCGCAACGTTATTCCATGCTGGTCGACAATGGCGTTGTCAAGCAGTTGAACGTCGAGGCAGCCGGCAAGTTTGAAGTATCGAATGCGGAGACGCTGCTGGCACAGTTGAAATAAGTCGGCGGTTTTGGCGATTTCGGGAGTAATTTAATTAAGGCAGGGCTCTTCACCGAGTCCTGCCTTTTTTATGGGTTAAGCCCAAACTCGACCAATCGCCATATTGTGGCAATACCGGTATTTGATCAGAGAGACATGGCAAAAGTATGACGGCTTGGCACACTCAAGATGACAGCGCTGCTCCCAGGTGAACTGAAATACGGGATGTTTTCTGGGCAATGCCACCTTGCGGCAAGAGGCCTGCAAGAGATTTTCTTTGAAATAATGCCCCCGAACAATGAATGTACAGGGGCAGTGTTACGTCCGATCAGCAGGGGACTGCGCTAAAACTCAAGCTTGTCTCCGGGATTAATTGGGAATACCTTTGTTGAAGAGCTGCCGAGCGCCTTGATGTATTCCGCGGGTGTTCCTTTCAGTACCGGAGTCGTGCCGTAGTGGATGGGGATCGCAAATTTCGGCTTGATGAAGTCTTTGGTCGCTACCGCCGCCTCCTTTGGATGCATGACAAAGTGGCCGCCGATCGGTATCAGTACCAAGTCTGGCTTGTAATACTGTCCGATAAACGCCATGTCGCCGAACAGCCCCGTATCGCCCATGTGGTAGATCTTGAATCCGTTCTCCAGCTCGATAATGTAGCCAACCGGCTCTCCACCGACATGCGTCTCGTCCTTGGAACTGGCCGGATTGCGCCATACCAGCTCGGAACTATGCTCTGCATGTATCGCGGTAATTTTGATCTCGGGTCCTATCGGCGTGACGGTCCCTCCCTTACCGAAGCGCTGGGACAGTTCCGGCGGAAGAATGCCGAGCGTAATCACCGACTGCATCAGACCTGCCGGACCATAGACCGGCGCATTATTCAATTTGGCCAGTGCCGGCGCATCGGCGAAGTGATCGTTGTGCCCGTGGGTCACCAGAATCAGATCCACCTTCCCAAGCGATTCGATTTTCTTGAATTGATCAGGTGTTTTCGGATTAGTGGTGAGCCAGGGGTCAATCACGATCACCTTGCCGCCCGGTGTGGTGATTTTGGTTGTCGCTTGTCCGAGCCATTGGACCTGGGTTTTTCCTTGCGCCATGAGCGAAGGCGAGATACCTGCGAGCAAGACTGCAAGCAGGATAAAAAATATTCGCTTCAAGTTCGGCATTGTTTCTCCTTTATTGATTATTAGGTTCGTTCCATGTCGTTGTTACGGATTTTTTCCACGCATTGCAGTGGTTCTCAGCCCGTGCAACACATGCGCCTCAGACCGCAGAGCGCTTGCTTCAATGACGACCACAATACTTGGTTGCTACAGGCACCATGCTGATTTGTCGGTGTTAACGTAGTTTTATCAACGCTTACTTTTTGTCAGGGCGGATATATGCTACTCCTTTTGTCATTGCGTCGCGCCAATTTCATTTGTCTGCAAGATCGCTATCAGTAGCGACGAAGTTGCCGCAGCGCGTTGCGGTTTTGCCAGCCGACAGACCTTACGACAGAAGTTACATAAGCTCCGGATATCGCGTAGTCTGCCGACGAGCCGTACAGATAAATTCAAATATTCCCTTTCTTGTAGAATAATGGCCCTTGAGAACTTTACTTGGAACTGAGAGTATCAAAATTTTTACAACGAATGGAGACAGAATGAAAACTTACATATTGACAGCCTTGACTGCTATAGCCGGATTCTTTTTTGCAGCACCGCTTAGCATTGCACAAACGGATGAATCCTGGCCGTCGAAACCAATCACCATGGTTGTTCCATTTCCTCCGGGCGGCGTTGCCGATACCGTTGCGCGTCCGGTGGCAGTGGCTCTGGGACGCGAATTGAAGCAGAGCGTCATCGTGGAAAACAAGGGCGGCGCAGGCGGGGCTATTGGAATGGCCCAGGTCGCCAAGGCGCAGCCGAACGGATATACGATACTGATGGCTTTGTCGTCGATTTCGATCATTCCCGAGGCGGACCGGATTACTGGTAAGGAACCGCTTTACCAACTGTCGCAACTAAAACCGATTGCGCGTTTTACCGCCGATCCCACGGTGCTGGTGGTGCGCGCCGACAGCCCATGGAAAACGGTCGGTGAATTCGTCGCGGACATGAAAAAAAAGGGAACTTATACCTATAGCTCGTCAGGCAATTACGGCACGATGCACGTTCCGATGGAAATGCTGAAGGACAAGGCAAATTTCAAGATGCTGCATGTTCCGTATACCGGCGCAGCGCCTGCCGTGCTTGCGTTGCTGAGCGGACAGGTCGACGCGGTATCGACCGGCCCTGCCAGCGTGCTGCAGCATATCAAGGCGGGAAAAGTGAGGGCGCTGGCGCATTGGGGCAGCTCGCCTCTCGCTGCGTTGCCGGGCGTACCAAGCCTGAAGGAAGCCGGCTTCCCGGTCGAATTCGCGCAATGGTCGGGACTGTTTGTTCCGGCGAATACGCCTGATGCGATCGTCGCCAAGTTGCGCGACGCCGCCCGCGTAGCAGCCAATGATCCTGCCGTTCGCCAAACCATATCCAGCGCCGGCAGTCCGATCCTGTATATGGATACACCCGAATTCCAAGGCTATATCAACTCTGACGCCAAGAAGATGAAGGAAGCCGTCGAGAAAATAGGGAAGGTCGATTAACGGCACTGCCGCAATCGGCTTCATCCGGAGGCATTTTATTCGTGGTTGAACAGGTTTTGCCTTACATGCGTTAGATGCGCCGCGATCGCTTCTCTGGCGGTCGCGGCATCTCTTTCCCTGAAGGCGGCCACCAGTGCCCGATGTTCGCGCTGGTATGCATTCCTGCGTTCAGCCGTCAGGCTTTTTTTCTTCAGCAAGCCCCATTCGGAGCGTTCACGCACGTCATTGATGAGGTTGAACACGCCGATGACGAAATTGTTGTGAGTGGCTGCCGCGATTGCCTTGTGCAGAGCGCCATCCCAGCGTTCGAATTGCTCGATGTTGTCGGCTGCTTCGGCATTGATGCAGCATTCTTCCATCGCGGTGAAATCCGATGTGTTGGCATTGCGGATCACAAGATCGATGAGTGCCGGTTCGAAAACCAGTCTGGCTTCCATCAACTCCGCCGGACTGATGAAGAGGGCCGGCGAATCGTATGCAGGCAGGTTTTCCGCAACATTGTGCGCGACAAACGTGCCTCGTCCGACCGCCTGAGTAATCAAGCCCATTTCCTTCATTTGCGTCAGTACCCGCCTTACCGTGGATCGTCCGACCCGATATGATTCCATCATCTGGCGTTCTGCTGGCAGGCGTTCACCGGCGCGCCAATGCCCGCTGCGCAGATTGGCGAGCAACGTGTCTTTCAGCAGGTAAGCAGTATCGGTAGTCAAGGCAGTCGCGTTATTTAAAAATACTTTCTCATGATAATTGAAATGGAGCGGAATTTGGCCGCTGCCGTACCGGTGACATTGATTGAATTATTGTCGCTTAATTGACAGTGTCGCGGCGAACTGCTAAATTGGTTCGTTTAAAGACCAATTTAGACCATTAAACCAATACGGAGAAGTATATGCGCTTTGCAACCATTGAAATCAAGGGCCGTCCTGTCGTCGTCGCGGTGGCGGAAGATGGTCAGCAGTATTGCGAAGTAAATCGAATACTGCCGGATTTCAACGGCGACATGACTGCTTTCATCGCTCGCATGCCTTCAGTCGCCGGCCTGGCGAAAAAAATTGATGCATGGCAGCCGATGGCCGGCAAGCGTCTGCTGGCACCGATTCCGCTTCCGCAGCGCAATATCTTTTGCGTCGGCAAAAATTATCATGATCATGCCAAGGAATTCAGCCAGTCCGGCTTTGACATGTCGGCAGCTAAAGGAGAATTGGCGCCGCCGGTACCCGTGATCTTCACCAAAGCACCTTCCTCGGTCATCGCGCACAACGATGAAGTTACCGCATTTTCCGAGCTGACGCAGCAGCTTGACTATGAAGTCGAGCTCGCCGTCGTGATCGGCAAAGGCGGACGCGGCATCAGCAAAGCGAATGCGCTGAGCCATGTGTGGGGCTACACGATCATCAACGACGTGACTGCGCGCGACGTGCAGCAATTGCATCGGCAATGGTTCCTCGGCAAATCGTTCGATACCTTTTGTCCAATGGGCCCCTGGATCGTGACCGCTGATGAGGTCGGTGATTCGGCCAAGCTCGGCGTTCGCTGCTGGATCAACGAAGAATTGCGGCAGAATGCCAATACCAGCGACCTGATATTCGATATCCCGACCATCATTTCGACGATTTCTGCAGGTATTTCGCTGCAGCCCGGCGACATTATCGCGACCGGCACGCCGGCCGGCGTCGGTATCGGTTTCAAGCCTCCGAAATTTCTCAAGTCCGGCGACGTGATGAAACTCGCGATTGACAAACTGGGCACGCTGACCAATCGCGTAGCGTAAGATTCCACGGCCGGATTCTGCGGCCGTGTATTGCTGATTATCTCAACTCCTGCTGCCGGCATGGCCGGCTTGAAAGGCAATATGGACAAGCAACAAGGCTGCTCGATGCTGTATTTGTTTACCCGCTGCGTTGCGGCCGCCATCATCGCCTTGTCGGCCAGCGCCGCATCGGCGCAGGACTATCCGGCCAAGCCGGTCAAAATCATCGTCCCATTCGCAGCGGGCGGTCCGGCGGATGTGTATGCCCGCGCTATCGGGCAGCGGCTGCAAGATGCGATGAAACAATCGTTCATCGTCGAAAATCGCCCCGGCGGGGGATCGATCATCGGCACCGACGCCGTGGCAAAAAGCGCGCCGGACGGTTACACGCTGCTGTTGATGTCGAACACCCACACAGTCAACGAGTCATTGTTTGCCACCAAGCCGTTTCAGCTGATGCGCGATTTTGTTCCGATCGCCCCGATCAATTATTCGGATCTGGTGCTGGTCGCAAAGACGTCGCTCGGGGCCAATAATCTGGGCGAGCTGATCAAGCTTGCGAAAGCCAAGCCGGCCGCGCTGAGCTACGCTTCCTCCGGACCGGGCACGCCTTATCACATGGCCGGTGAATTGTTCAAGGCGATGGCAGGCGTATCGATTCTGCATATCCCATACAAAGGCAGCTCGGGCGCCCGTACCGACGTGCTTGGCGGACAGGTCGACATGATGTTCGATGCGATTCCGACCATGACCGAGTTCATCCGTTCGGGCCGGGTCAAGGCGATTGCAACGACCGGCAAGGTTCGTTCTCCGGTGCTGCCTGATGTTCCGACGGTTGCCGAAGCAGGCGTGCCGGGATATGAGGCGGTCATCTGGCTCGGATTGATGGCGCCAAAGAACACCCCGCCGGCTATCGTAAATCGATTGAATGCCGAAATGACCAGGATCGTGTCCGATCCCGAGGTGATTCAGTCATGGGCAAAGCAGGGAGCCACTGCGATGAAGATGACGCCCGCCGAATTCGGCCGGTACCTGAACGAAGACATTGAAAAGTGGGCGCGTATCGTCAAAATCTCCGGGGCCAAGCCGGATCAGTGAGCACCGAACGCATTATTCTCACCGTCAACGGCCGGCGTCATGCAATTGACGCCGACACCAACACGCGTCTGCTCGATGTGTTGCGCGACACGCTCAAGCTCAAAGGTACGCGTTTCGGCTGCGGCAGCAACCAGTGCGGCGCCTGTTTCGTGCTCATCGACGGGTTTGCCGTGGCATCCTGCGACACGCCGTTATGGGCCGCAGCCGGCAAAGCGATCACGACCGTCGAAGGATTGGGCGACGCCGACGCACCCCACCGGCTGCAACGGGCATTCATTTCAGAACAGGCGGCGCAATGCGGATACTGTACTTCCGGCATGCTGATCTCGGCGGCCGGATTGCTTGCCCGCCATCCGCATCCGACCGGCACGGAAGTGCGTGAAGCGCTTGAACGCAACCTGTGCCGTTGCGGCAGCCATAACCGTATCATCCGCGCAGTTCTGCGTGCTGCCGGCAGCGGAGACGAAAAATGAATATGGCGTATGTGATGGCGACGGAAGCCGGCGGTGCTGTGCAGAAGACACCGCTGCCAGGCAGTCTTCACGTCAACCGCCGCCTCAACCAATGGCTGCGCTTTTCCGGCGACGGCTACGTCGAAGTGTTTTCCGGCAAGGTCGAGCTCGGACAGGGCATTCTGACCGCTTTGGCGCAGATCGTGGCCGAAGAGCTTGATCTGCGCATCGACCAGGTGCGGATGATCGCCGCCACGACCGCGGCCAGTCCGAACGAGGCAGTGACCTCGGGCAGCCTGTCGATCCAGGAATCCGGCATGGCGCTGCGCCAGGCCTGCGCCGAAGCGCGGCAGATATATCTCGATGTTGCCGCATCGTCGCTCGTTACTTCAGGTGATGGCCTGTGTATCGAGGAGGGAAATATCCTGTGCCGGGACGGCCGTTCGACAAGTTATTGGGCTCTTGCCGACGATAGCCTGCTCGATTGTGAAGCGAGTGGCAACGCAGAAAGCAAACGCGCTGCCGATTACCATGTGGTAGGTGCTGCCGCCCAGCGTCTCGATCTGCCGGACAAGATTTTCGGACGGCCGCGGTTCATCCACGATCTGGATTTTCCCGGCATGTTGTATGGGGCCATGCTGCGTCCGCCATCCTTATCGGCCAGACTGGCATCGCTCGGGCAGGCGCCACTGCCCGAAGATGACATTACAATTGTGCGCGACGGCTCGCTATTGGGTGTGCTGGCAAACAGCCAGCGCGATGCGGACAAGGCGGTCGCAGCAATTGCCGCGCATGCCGTCTGGCGACCGGAGGGAGTGCACAGCCAGCAGGCACAGTCCGCGCCAGCGCGGCCGGATGAAAAAGACCTCGTCTCCTGGCTCAAAAGCCAGCTGACCGAAACAGGAGTGGTCGATTCAAAGCTTGCCGATACGAACAACGCAACGGTGGCATCGGCCCGCACAATCAAGGCCAGTTATTCCAAGCCGTTCATCGCGCACGCATCGATCGCACCATCGTGCGCACTGGCACAGTTCGACGGTGCGCGGCTGAAGGTCTGGACTCACAGCCAAGGCATCTACAACCTGAGAAAGGATCTGGCGCTGAGTTTCGGCATGCAGCAGGCCGATATTATCGTGCAGCATGTCGAAGGCGCCGGCTGTTATGGTCATAACGGCGCCGACGATGCCGCTTTCGATGCCGCATGGCTTGCACGCGCCACTCCCGGCCGCGTGGTGCGCGTACAGTGGTCACGCGCCGACGAACTGTCATGTGCGCCGTTCGGGCCGGCCATGGCGGTCGACCTGGAAGCAGACCTCGATGCGGCAGGCACGCTGATCGACTGGCGCCATACCGTGTGGAGCAACGGTCACAGTACCCGCCCCGGCAGGGCGGCAACACCTGCGCTGCTTGGCAGCTGGCATCTTGAAACGCCGTTTGAGACGCTGGTCGCAGTCAATGCGCCACTGGTCGCAGGCGGCGGATCGGAGCGCAACGCAATCCCGTCATATGACTTCCCAAGCTGGCATATAGTCAACCATCGGGTATTGTCGATGCCGCTGCGTACATCCGCATTGCGCGCGCTGGGTGCAATCGCCAACGTCTTTGCCGCCGAATCCTTCATCGATGAAATTGCGCATGCGATCGGGCGGGATCCGGTCGAGTTTCGTCTCGCTTATATTTCGGATCCACGCGCCCGCGCAGTGATACAAACTGCCGTCGAGAGATCGGGCTGGCGCACCGCGCAACGACGCGAAGGGGCAGGGCGTGGGCTAGGCTTCGCCCGCTACAAGAATACCAGCGCTTATTGTGCAGTCGTCGCCGAAATCGAGGCCGAACGGGAAATTCGTGTTTCCCGCCTGAC
The DNA here is from genome assembly GCA_035995725.1 of Burkholderiaceae bacterium. Lineage (GTDB taxonomy): Bacteria > Pseudomonadota > Gammaproteobacteria > Burkholderiales > Burkholderiaceae_D > JAQGLW01. The sequence goes on from DASYKE010000030.1 coordinate 51,362, forward strand.
CATTGCGGTCGATGTCGGCGCAGTCATCAATCCGGATGGCGTGATCAATCAGATCGAAGGCGGCGCCATCCAGGCCACGAGCTGGGCGCTGAAGGAGGCGGTACGTTTCGATAATAACCGTGTCACCAGCGACAGCTGGGAAACTTATCCGATCTTGCGCTTTTCCGAAATACCCGAGGTCGATGTCCGCATCATTCCGTCCGAGCATCCGTCTGTCGGCGCCGGCGAAGCGTCGCTCGGACCGACGGTCGCGGCGATTGCCAATGCAGTGTTCGATGCGCTCGGGGTGCGGGTGCGCGACTTGCCGATCACCGCCGAACGCATCATGGCCGTGCTTGAATAATTCCACCAAAAATCAATCTGAGTATCTGAGTAAAGGAATCACATGGATTTGCATATTTTGAGCGCCGGCGCCGCGCAAGGGGTCGTCAAGGCGCTGCAGCCGGCATTTTCAGCCGACGCATCGGTAGAATTAAAAGGCACGTTCGGTGCAGTCGGCATCATCAAGGAAAAGCTTCTCGCCGGTGCGTCCTGCGATGTCGTTATTCTGACCGCGGCACTGATCGAAGAACTCACCAAGACAGGCCAGATCGTGGCAGGCTCCGGTGCGCCGCTCGGGCGCGTCAAGACCGGAGTTGCGGTGCGCAGCGGCGATCCGGTGCCGGACGTATCAAGTCCCGGCTCGCTGAAAGCGAGCATGCTGGCCGCGCGCGGCATTTATTTCCCGGATCCCGAGCGAGCGACCGCGGGTATTCATTTCGTCAACGTTCTCAAACAGCTCGGCATCTACGGCGAGGTCGAACGATTTCTCCGGCCGTATCCCAACGGCGCAACCGCTATGCGTCATCTCGCGCAAGCCACCGAATCCGGCCTGATCGGATGCACACAGGTCACCGAAATTCTTTATACCGATAACGTGACCCTGGCAGGGCCGCTGCCGCAAGCATTTGAACTCGCTACCGTGTATTCGGCTGCGGTGTGCAGCAAGGCCGGCCAGCCCGACATCGCCCGTCGATTCGTTCGCCTGCTTACATCGGAGCAGTCAAGATCGGTGCGAGCGGAAGGAGGATTTGAATTCTAAGCAGGTAGACAAAAGTTTTTTGACATAGACTTTGTTCATGATGTCGAAGCGCAAAGCGAGCAATCATGGACAGCGAAAGACTAACGGCCAAGGAGAGGCGAGAACTGATGACTCTTCTGCGACAAACACATGACTTTCGGCAGTACCGACGCGCGCTTGCTGTGCTGGAGTCCAGTGGTGGCAAAGCGGCAATGGAGATTGCCGAGATGCTTCGGGTGAGCCGACAGAGTGTGTATAACTGGATCGAAGACTTCCGGCGGACGCGCGATGTGCAGAAATTGGTTGATGCACCTCGGTCGGGACGACCTTGCTCCTGGAAAGAACAAGCCGAGGCACGACTGCAGGTTCTGTTGGAGGACACACCGCAGCATCTTGGTTACTTTGCGACCCAATGGACGGTGCCACTGCTGCAGGAACAGCTTTGGCATGACATTGGCGAACATTATTGCGCCCGGACAGTGCGCCGAGGTTTGCACCGGCTCGGCTATGTCTGGAAACGTGCGCGGTACGTGCTAGCGCCGGATCCTGAGCGAGAGAAAAAAACGGAAAATTGGCCGCGCCGCCAGTGGCTTGCCAAAGCGCAGCGTGTTACTGGCCGAGGATGAAACGGATTTGCTGCTGTTTCCTGTGTTGAGGGCGATGTGGTCGCCGTGCGGCCAGTCGGCACAGGTGCTGTTGAGCGGCTGGAATGCCCGACGGGTAGTGTTTGGAACTATGAATCTTGTGACCGGACACCGTCTGTTTCAGGTGCGATTGCATCAACGCGCAGAAGACTTCCAGGCATTTTTGAAGTGGGTGCATAGGCATTATCGTGGCTGGCATGTCACGCTGCTGTTGGATGGAGATCGCAGTCACACGGCAGAAGCTTCGCGTAGTTTGGCTGACCGGTTGGGAATGCGATTACTTTGGTTGCCCAAACGCGCACCCGAACTCAACCCCATGGATACGTTGTGGGGACAAGGCAAAGATGTCGTCAGCGCCAATAAGCAATATGCCACCATTGACGAGCAGGTAGATCTGTTCATCAGCTATTTGTATGGATTGTCGAACAAGCAAGCATTGCAGACCTCGGGTGTGTTATCCAAGCGCTTTTGGTTGCATCGCATTTTGTCAAAAAACTTTTGTCTACCTGCCTAGACGGTCGCTGAAAATCAATTGTGCATTGTTTGACGCGGCCCTGTACCGTGAGATATCGAGACAGCGAGCCCGGCGCTTGCGTTGTATACCTTGACTTGGCAGACCGCTCGGATACGAGCGGTTTGTTGCCGGTGTACCATGCGTATGGCAGACTGTTGAAATAAGGCGGACATACAACAGGGCTGACGTACGCAAGTTGTTATAATTCAACGATGCTCAAACAACGCACTGTCAAACAACTGGTCAAGACCGTCGGCGTCGGACTTCATTCCGGCACCAAAGTTGAACTTACGCTACGTCCTGCCGCGCCCGACACGGGCATCGTATTCCGGCGCGTGGATCTGAATCCGATTGTCGATTTTTCAGCGTCGGCGACCGGTGTCGGCGATACGCGCATGGCATCCACGCTGGAGCAGAATGGCGCCAAGGTGTCGACCGTCGAGCACTTGATGTCGGCCTGTGCCGGCCTGGGAATAGACAACCTGTATGTCGATCTGACCGCCGAAGAAATCCCGATCATGGACGGCTCGGCGTCATCGTTTGTTTTTTTGCTGCAGCAGGCAGGATTGCAGGAACAGGACGCGGCAAAAAAATTCATCCGCATCAAAAAATCCGTGGAAGTGCGCGAAGGGCAGGGAGCGCAAGCAAAATGGGCGCGGCTGGAGCCTTTCAACGGCTTCAAGCTGAAATTTTTCATTGAATTCAATCATCCGGCAGTGGATGGCACCGGCCAGACAGCCGAAGTCGATTTCGACATCGAGTCTTATGTCAAGGAAGTGTCGCGCGCCCGCACCTTCGGTTTCATGCAAGATGTAGAAACCTTGCGCGGCATGGGCCTGGCGCGCGGCGGATCGCTGGAAAATGCAATCGTGATGGATGAGTATCGTGTACTGAACTCGGACGGACTGCGTTACGACAACGAGTTTGTGCGGCATAAAATACTCGACGCGATCGGCGACTTGTACTTAATAGGCCATCCGCTGCTGGCAAGTTACACGGCCCACAAATCCGGCCATGGACTGAATAATCAATTGTTGCGTGCTTTGCTGGCGCAACCCGATGCGTATGAGATCGTGAGTTTCAATACGCTTGCGTCGGCGCCGAATGCCTATCTGCGTCAGGCCGGTCAAGAATGGGCGCTCAACTGAGCCGCCAATCAATCAGGCAGTTTCCGTTTCTCCGACTATATCGTGCGACTTGCTTGCGCATGCCTGCACTGGGCAGAATTTTCTTCATTGCGTAAACTAGAGGCATGATTGTTTCTTTTACGCAAAAACAATAATGCCAATAATGCAGAAATTATAATAAAAATACTGCAATAAAATTTTGCCGATCAGGCGTGACACTGATCAGCCAGAAGTTATTTTCAGGCCGCTCAAGCCGTGTCACGATGACGCTTTATCATAGAGCCGATTGCAGCTTTCAACGCTGCATTACGCGGCGATTCTTCCAGACTGTTTCCGAGTTCCGCAAGGGCTGACATCGCTTGCGCGGGCAGTATCAGTTGCTTGGGAAATGTTGGTTTTTCAACATTCTTGATTACTTGCACTTTAAGTCGGATTGCGCTAATGTTCCAATCATGTTTCCTTAAAGCATCTTTTAAGTTTGGTAACTTTTGCTTCAGTTTGGCGGCAAGCGCAGCATTCGGTATCGACAGCGTCAGATGATCCGATTCAAGCTGTAGCACGGTGCAGTCACTGAATATATCTGGGAGGATGGCCGCACAATCTTTTTGCAATGCGGCCATGCGTGTCACAGTAGGCAGGAGGGACGCGATCCTGCCGTCGGCGCGCAAGAAATCCGTAGCACCTTGCGCAGTACGTGTCGAGGCACGTACTGTCTTAGTCTGATAAGGGAAAAATAAAGATGAACGCGTCATTTGCAAACCTTATCACACCTCATCCAACATGGACGAGCCGGAGGAATTAATCATGCAAGTTATTCTGCTGCACCCGAGCTTTCAGGCCAAGACGCTGACTTTAAGCCACAGGCACGTTGTCCTGGTTACACTATTTTTCGTTGCTGCCGTAACTTGCAGTGGGGCACTGCTGTGTTACCTGACCTTGCGCCACGCAGCGGACATCGACTTGCCGTTCCTGCGCCAGATAGTGGCTTCCACCACCTTGGACAATAACAATAAAAAAGATAAATACGTCAAAGAAAATCTGGTTGCGATGGCGGTGAAACTTGGTGAAATGCAGGCGCAGCTGATGCGCCTCGACGCGTTGGGCGAGCGGGTCCAGGGTTTGGCGGGCGTGAAACCGGAGGAGTTCAACTTCAAACAGCTTCCAGGCCGCGGAGGTGCGGAGCCTTCCGGTGCGGGCGGCCGTGAAGGATTCACATTAGGCATGGCCGAGTTTCAATGGGTGCTGGATGCGACGAAAAAAGAGGTGGAGCATCGTGCGGACTATCTGAATGTAGTGGAAACAGCATTAATGCGCGACAAGATCAAATTCAAGCTGCTGCCGACCATTCAGCCGGTCAGTGTCAGCTATAACGCTTCCGGCTTCGGATGGCGGTTTGACCCTTTCAACGGGCGCAATGCGTTTCATGAAGGGATCGATTTCCCGGCGCCGATAGGTACGCCGATTGTCGCAGCGGCTGGCGGCGTGGTCATTGCGGCGGAATATCATTTCCAGTTCGGCAACATGATCGAAATCGATCACGGCAACGACATCGTCACGCGCTATGCGCATTCTTCCAAGCTGCTGGTGAAAGTGGGTGATATTGTCAGGCGCGGCCAACAGATCGCCCTTATCGGTTCCACTGGACGTTCGACAGGTCCGCATCTGCATTTCGAGGTAATGGTCAAAGGCACGCACCAAAATCCCAACAAATTTCTCGCGGCGGGAGCCGCTCAGGCCAAGGCTGAGGCATTGGCATCAAAAAAAGCCAAGGTCGCGACATTGGCATCAAAATGACAGGTTGAGTAGCCAAAGCGGATTCCCGCCGGTATTGTCTCTTGGCTGACAACCCCAATGTATTAGGGGCCGCGTGATAAAATCCTCATTTTCGCCAAAGCTGGGCTCTATGCGGTCAATGTATCGCGCATGGAGCCGTTTTTTACGGCGCCTTTTTTAGAATCCAAGCATGTCATTACTGACCCAGATTTTCGGTAGCCGCAATCAGCGGCTGCTTAAGCAATACCAAAAACTTGTGCACGAAATCAATGCGCTTGAACCGGCGGCAGAAAAGCTATCCGACGGCGAGCTGCAAGCCAAGACGCCGGAATTCAAGGAGCGCATCGCCAAAGGCGAAATGCTCGATGCACTGCTGCCCGAAGCCTTCGCGGTTTGCCGGGAGGCGAGCAGGCGGGTGTTGAAGATGCGCCATTTCGACGTCCAGCTGGTCGGCGGCATGGTGCTGCATCATGGCAAAATCGCGGAAATGGGTACCGGCGAAGGTAAAACGCTGATGGCAACGCTGCCTGCTTACCTGAATGCATTGGCGGGCAAGGGTGTGCACATCGTCACGGTCAATGACTATCTGGCGCAGCGCGACGCCGACTGGATGGGCAAACTCTACGGCTGGCTCGGCCTGACGACCGGCGTCAATCTGTCGCAGATGGAACACGACGCCAAACAAGTCGCTTACGCGGCGGATATTACCTACGGCACCAATAATGAATTCGGCTTCGATTACCTGCGCGACAACATGGTGTATGACGCGGCTGACCGCGTCCAGCGCAGTCTCAGTTTTGCGATCGTCGATGAAGTCGACTCGATCCTGATCGATGAAGCGAGAACGCCGCTGATCATTTCGGGACAGGCTGAAAATCATACCGATCTCTACCATAAAATTGATGCGGTGCCGCCGCTATTGACCTTGCAGATCGGCGAGGAAACTCCGGACGGCAAAGGTCATATCGAGGTGCCCGGCGATTACACCAAGGATGAAAAATCGCACCAGGTGCTGTTGACCGAGGCTGGTCACGAAAAGGCCGAGCAGATTCTGACCCGCATGGGACTGTTGCCGGAAGGAGCGTCGCTGTACGATGCCGCCAACATCACGCTGATTCACCACTTGTACGCTGCATTGCGCGCCCATACGCTGTACCACAAGGACCAGCATTACGTGGTGCAGGATAATGAAGTAATCATCGTCGACGAATTTACCGGACGTTTGATGACCGGCCGTCGCTGGTCCGACGGCCTGCATCAGGCCGTCGAGGCCAAGGAACGTGTGCAGATCCAGAATGAAAACCAGACGCTGGCGTCGATCACGTTCCAGAATTATTTCCGCATGTATGCCAAGCTTGCCGGCATGACCGGTACAGCCGACACCGAGGCGTACGAGTTCCAGGAGATTTATGGTCTGGAAACCGTGGTGATTCCACCGAATAAACCCAGCCAGCGCCAAGACCGCCAGGACCAGGTCTACAAGACCGCGCAGGAGAAATACAAGGCAATGCTGATCGACATTCAGGATTGCCACGAGCGCGGCCAGCCGGTGCTGGTTGGTACCACGTCGATTGAAAATTCCGAGCTTTTGTCCGGCATCCTGACCAAGGCGAAATTGCCGCACAATGTGTTGAACGCGAAGCAGCACGCACGTGAAGCGGAAATCGTGGCACAGGCCGGCCGGCCGAAGATGATCACGATCGCCACCAACATGGCAGGGCGGGGTACCGATATCGTATTGGGCGGCAATGTCGAAAAGCAGGTCCAGATCATAGAAGCGGACGACAAGCTGACCGAGACCGAGAAGCGGCTTAAATCCCAAAAAATGCATAACGAATGGCAGTCGTTGCATGACCACGTGGTCGCTGCCGGCGGTTTGCATATTATCGGCACCGAACGGCATGAATCGCGTCGCGTCGACAACCAGTTACGTGGCCGCTCCGGCCGCCAGGGCGATCCGGGTTCGTCGCGTTTTTATCTGTCGCTGGATGACGCGTTGCTGCGCATTTTTGCCGGTGACCGCGTGCGCGCGATCATGGATCGCCTGAAAATGCCGGAAGGCGAGCCGATCGAAGCCGGCATCGTGTCGCGTTCGATCGAGTCCGCGCAGCGCAAGGTGGAAGCGCGCAACTTCGACATCCGCAAGCAATTGCTCGAATACGACGACGTCGCCAACGATCAGCGCAAAGTGATTTATCAGCAGCGCAATGAATTGCTCGAAGCGCAAGATGTGTCCGAATTGATCGCATCGCTGCGTCATGGTGTCTTTACCGACCTGTTCCGTACTTATGTGCCCGAAGAATCGGTTGAAGAGCAATGGGAAATCAAGTCGCTGGAAGCGGTGCTGGCCGGCGAATGGCAACTAGATGTGCCGCTGACCGAAATTCTGGAAGCCGAGCCCAACCTGACTGACGACGACCTGCTGGAGCGCGTGCTGAGAGCAGCCGATGATGCATATGGTGCCAAAACCAGTGTCATCGGCAAGCAAGCGTTTGCCGGGTTCGAGCGCAGCGTAATGCTGCAAAGTGTCGATACGTATTGGCGCGAACATCTGGCGGCGTTGGATCATCTGCGCCAAGGCATTCATCTGCGGGGCTACGCACAGAAGAATCCAAAACAGGAATACAAGCGCGAAGCATTCGAGCTGTTCGGCCAAATGCTCGACATGATCAAGAACGAAGTTATCAAGATCGTCATGACGGTCCGTATCCAGTCGTCGGAAGAAATCGATGCGGCCGAAGATCAGTTAGCTCATTCACCTGTCGGAAACGTCCATTACCAGCATGCCGACTTTAATGCCAATCTCGCACCGGAGGAGTTGCTTGCGCCGACCGCCACCGCTGAAGCTTCAAAACCGCAACCGATGGTCAATGCTGTACCCAAAGTCGGACGCAATGACCCCTGTCCGTGCGGCAGCGGGAAGAAATACAAGCAGTGCCATGGCAAGCTGGCATAAAGCCGGTTGCTGGCGTGTATAACAAACAGCACAAGTCATCTTTATGGCACGAGACGGAACCCGGCGCTTGCGCGTCGCATTTCGGTGTCTTGCACGAGGTGTTGGCTGTAAAGCTCACGATATCTGCAAGCACGCCGGTGCGATTACAATAGCGACCTGATTCTCCACTCATAAAATTGATATGGCCGTCAATCTTCCTCTGCCTCTACCAGCGAACCTCGCACCTGTCCCCGGTATTGATCTCGGTTACGCCGAAGCCGGTATACGGAAAGCCGGTCGCAAGGATCTGCTGGTGATGAGATTGGTTCCGACCGCAACCGTCGCCGGCGTTTTCACCACCAATCGTTTCTGCGCCGCGCCAGTGCAGGTATGCAAGGCGCATCTGGAAGGTTTGCGCATTTCCGGCTCGCCGATTCGCGCATTGCTGATCAACACCGGCAATGCCAATGCAGGAACCGGTGAAGCCGGCTTGGCGGACGCCAACGCAACCTGCACCGCGTTGGCAACCTTGCTTGGCTGCGAGCCATCGCAGGTTTTGCCATTTTCGACAGGGGTGATTCTGGAACCGCTGCCGGTTGATCGCATCGTGGCAGGGTTGCCGCAGGCGCTCGCCAATCTGAAACCGGATAATTGGTACAACGCCGCTGAATCCATCATGACCACCGATACGCAGCCGAAAGCTGCGTCGCGCAAAGCCACGCTCAACGGCAAGTCGGTCACGCTTACCGGCATCAGCAAAGGCGCGGGCATGATTCGGCCGAACATGGCAACCATGCTGGGTTTTCTGGCCACCGACGCGAAAGTTGCTCAGCCGGTGCTCGATCACCTGGTCAAGATGGCGGCGGATCGATCGTTCAACTGCATCACGATTGACGGCGATACGTCGACCAATGACTCGTTCATGCTGATCGCGACCGGTGCCGGAGAATTGGAAGTTTCCTCTATCGATTCGGAGGAATTCGCGCTATTGTCGGAGGCAATCATCGGACTGTCGCAGGAACTGGCACAGATGATCGTACGCGACGGCGAAGGCGCGACCAAATTCATCACGATCACGGTGGAAGACGGGACGAGTATCGAAGAATGCCGCAAGGTAGCTTATTCGATCGGTCATTCGCCGCTGGTGAAAACGGCATTTTATGCGTCCGACCCCAATCTTGGCCGTATTCTCGCGGCAATCGGTTATGCCGGGATCGATGATCTCGATGTGACAAAGGTGAATCTGTATCTCGACGATGTGTGGGTCGCCAGAAATGGCGGACGCAACCCGGACTACAGGGAGCAGGACGGCCAGCGCGTGATGAAGCAGAGCGAGATCAGAGTCCGTGTAAAACTGGCGCGAGGCGACGCGGCCGCTACCATCTGGACTTGTGATCTGTCGCATGACTATGTAACCATCAATGCGGATTATCGGTCTTGATTGAGCCGGTCGAAGGGCCGGAATGACAGTAGTTAAGAATTTACCTCTAATATGACGCAACTCGAACAATTTCTGACCCGAGCCGAAGCATTGCTGGCACGCCTTGAAGTCATCCTGCCGCAAGCCAACGCAGTGCCCGACTGGAATGCGGCGTCCGCTTTTCGCTGGCGCAAACGCAGCGGGGATAGCCGGGGTTATTTGCAGCCGGTCGCCCATATGTCGGCCATTGCATTGTCAGACCTGCACAACATCGAGCCGCAAAAGCAGCAGATCGAGCAGAATACCAGGCAATTCGTGCAGGGTAACCCGGCCAATAACGTGTTGTTGACCGGCGCCCGCGGCACCGGCAAGTCGTCGCTGATCAAAGCCTGTCTGAACCACTACGCGAAACAGGGATTGCGGCTTATCGAGGTCGACAAGGATGACCTGGCCGATTTGCCGGATATCGTCGATCTGGTTGCGCAGCGCCCGGAGCGCTTCATCATTTTTTGCGACGATTTATCGTTTGAAGAAGGCGAGGGCGGCTACAAGGCACTGAAGGTGGCACTCGACGGCAGCGTCGCCGCCCAGTCGGATAACGTGCTTATCTATGCAACGTCGAACCGGCGGCACCTGATGCCGGAGCGCATGTCCGACAACGCAACCTATACCCATGACGATGACGGCGACTTGCATCCCGGCGAAACGGTCGAGGAAAAAATTTCGCTGTCCGAACGCTTCGGCTTGTGGGTATCGTTTTACCCGTTCAAGCAGGATGATTACCTCGATATCGTCGCACACTGGCTCGGTCATTTCGGCTGCAATCCGCAGAAAATCGCTGCGGCACAGGCGGATGCACTGCGCTGGGCATTGCAGCGCGGTTCGCGTTCCGGGCGGGTGGCATGGCAATTTGCGAAAGACCATGCCGGCAAAATGAAAAAGTGAATCGGCAGAAAAGCCAGTTTTACGCTCAACCGGATCAGCATGTCGCAACCCAACCCCTTGCCAATCGACGTCGCTGTCGGCATTTTAATGAAACCGAATGGCGATGTGCTGCTCGGACAGAGACCGGTCGGCAAGCCATATGCAGGATACTGGGAATTCCCTGGCGGCAAAGTCGAAGCAGGCGAATCCATCCTCGATGCGCTCAAGCGCGAATTCGTCGAAGAACTGGGGATACAGGTGGTCTCCGCTCGACCGTGGTGCGGCGTAGAGCATGTCTATCAGCATGCGCATGTGCGCTTGCATTTTTACATCAGCCGGGAATGGCACGGCGAACCGCAAAGCCTGGAGGGGCAGGCATTCGCATGGCAAGGTAGCGTTGGAGTCCAACCGCTGTTGCCGGCGACAATTCCATTGATCGAGTGGCTGGATAAGTTGCGTTATCCTGATCAGCCCGGCCAGAAGAGAGTTCTCTGATAACGGTCAATTGCCGGTGAAATCGTCAATGGATGGGATTTATTGACCGGATTTTCGTTGCAGAAACAAAGCTGGCAATCGATCAGGCGATCCGGATTGGCAGCAGGCGTTTCTACTGCTTTGA
>DASYKE010000031.1:0-7427 GCA_035995725.1 Burkholderiaceae bacterium
ATCGCGGGATGGCACTGATAGTTGACGAACTCGAAATCGTCGAACCGGTATTCGAAAAGCGACTCGGGCTTGCGCTTGATGACCAGCCTGGGCAACGGATAAGGTGTGCGCGACAACTGCGTCTCCACCTGTTCGTGATGATTCGAATAGATGTGGCAGTCGCCGCCGGTCCAGATCAGGTCGCCTGCTTCCAGGTCGCATTGGTGCGCGATCATGTGCACCAGCAGCGCATAGGATGCGATGTTGAACGGCGTGCCCAGAAACGTATCCTGGCTGCGGCAGTAAAACAGGCAGCTGAGCTTGTTGTCGACGACATAAAACTGGAAAAATGCGTGGCACGGGGCGAGCGCCATTTTCCCCTGCCTTACATTTGCCTGAGGCGATATTTTTTCATCGGGAAAATCCGCAATGTTCATGGCAGTGACCAGCATGCGACGCGAGTTCGGATTGTTTTTGATTTGCTGAAGCACATGCGAAATCTGGTCGATGTGCCTTCCGTCCGGCGCCGGCCAGTTGCGCCATTGATAGCCGTAAATCGGGCCCAGGTTGCCGTTTTCATCTGCCCACTCGTCCCAGATGCTTACGCCGTTTTCCTGCAGATACTTGACGTTGGTATCGCCGTTCAGAAACCAGAGCAGTTCGTGAATCACGCTTTTCGTATGAATCTTCTTGGTCGTCAATAGCGGAAACCCTTCGCCGAGGTCGAATCTCATTTGGCGGCCGAAAACACTGACGGTGCCGGTTCCGGTCCGGTCGCCCTTGGGCGTGCCGTTTTGCTTTATGTCCTTGAGCAGGTCGAGGTATTGACGCATGCGTTGTTTCTCCTGGAATGCCGCTATTTTACCGAGTTATTGGCCGAAATATCCATCCTCAAGTTTGCGAAAATTGCAGCGCCGCGAGACTGGCGTACAGGCCGCCCTGGGCGACCAGCGATGCGTGGGTGCCGGTTTCGACCACGCGCCCATGTTCCATCACCAGGATGCGGTCGGCGCGCTGCACGGTTGCCAGCCGATGCGCTATGACCAGCGTGGTGCGGTCCATCATCGCCGCCTCCAGCGCGCTTTGCACCAGCCGCTCGGATTCCGCATCCAGTGCGCTGGTCGCTTCGTCCAGCAGCAATAGCGGCGGGTTCTTCAGCAGCGCACGGGCAATCGCGATGCGTTGCCGCTGTCCGCCGGACAGGCGCACGCCGCGTTCACCGAGGAAGGATTGGTAGCCGTCGGGAAGTTTTTCGATGAACTCATGCGCGGCCGCCATTTTCGCTGCCGCGATGACTTCGTCGTCGGTCGCCTCGGCGCGGCCGTAGCGGATATTCTCCATCGCATTGGTTGAAAAAATGATCGTATCCTGCGGCACGATGCCGATCGCATCGCGCAAGGTATGCAGGTCGAGTTGCCTGATATCCACGCCGTCCAGTGTGATAAGCCCTTGCTGCGGATCATAAAAACGCAACAGCAGCTGGAACAGCGTGGTCTTGCCCGCGCCCGATGGCCCGACGATCGCAACCGTTTCGCCGGCCGCAATCTCGATCGACAGATTCGACAATGCCGCCGATTGCGGCCGCGACGGATAGTGAAACGTGACGGCTTCCAGTGCGATAGCCGCACCGGCTTCGGTGCGCGGAGGCAGGGATATCGGGTGTGCCGGCGACTGAATCGGCGACCTTTCGGCCAGCAGTTCCAGCAGGCGTTCGGTCGCGCCTGCGGCGCGTTGCGCTTCGCCCAGGACTTCCGACAACGCGCCGATCGCCCCCGCGACAATGGTCGCATACAGAATGAACTGCCCGAGTTCACCGCCGGTCATGGTGCCTTGAATCACTGCATGCGCGCCGAGCCATAGCACGAATACGATCGCACCGAACACGAGAAGGATGGCAATCAGCGTCAGCAGCGACCGCGCGCGAATGCGCTGCATTGCAGTTTTGAATGCATGCTGGACAGAGGAACCGAAGCGCTCCGATTCGATCTTCTCATGCGTGAATGCCTGCACGGTCGGCATCGCATTGAGAATTTCTCCCGCCAGTGCGGACGCATCGGCAATCCGGTCCTGCGATTCCCGCGACAGCTTGCGCACGCGGCGGCCGAAAAGAACGATCGGCAGGACTACTGCCAGCAGCATGATCAGAATGATCGACGACAATTTGATGCTGGTGACGAATAGCATCACGAGACCGCCGATGAACAGCAGCATATTGCGCAATGCCATGGAAATGCTGGTACCGACCAGGGCCTGAATCAGCGTCGTGTCGGTAGTCAGTCTCGACAATACTTCGCCGGTTTGCGTCGTCTCGAAGAACTGCGGGCTTTGCGTCACGACATGCGCGTAGACCGCGCTGCGGATGTCGGCTGTCACGCGCTCGCCCAGCCACGATACCATGTAAAAGCGGGCAGCGGTCGCTATCGCCAGTATGCACGCAACGCCAAACAATGCGATGAAATACAGATTGATGTTCTCGGTGCTTTTTGAACCGGCAGCACCGAATCCGAGGTCGATCATTTGCTTGAACGCATATGGTATCGCAAGTGTTGCGCATGCCGCCACCAGCAGGGCGAGGCCCGCGAGCACGAACTGGCGCTTGTATTGCGCCAGGAATGGGAATAATCCGGCCAGGGTTGCCAGGCTGGTTTTCTTTTGCGGGTCTTTGGAAATTATTGTGGTCATGGTTTGAGTGGTTTTAGATAGCCTGTCATTTCGAGATAACCCCGGCCGGCTGCCTGTCCGTCGCGGATAACGCTGACCGCGCCCTCCCAATAGACCGCGCCGGTCGATTGCCGCGAATCGAGCTCCTGATCATCTTGCAAAGGGGTCAGTTGCCATACGATCGCACCGGTCTGAATTTTGGTGGAGACCGGATAAACGGCATTGGTGCGCGGCGAGCGCCAGGAACGTACAGGAACGAAGCGCACTTCGTCCGGCGAGAATGTCGTGACGCGGCCGACCGCGTCGCGCAGTGCGGCATGAGCCCATAACTTGTCACCGTTCCTGCCGCGAATCTGGAACGCCATCAATGCGGAACCATCGTCGAGATTGATGCCGGCCCAATCCCATCCGGCGGCGTCCGGATCCAGCACGCTGGTCGACCATTCGTGGTCGAGCCAGGCACTGCCGTTGACCGCCACCGGTTTGCCGTTGCGGATGACGGTGCCTGCCACTTGCAGTTGCGGTTCGCTGTAATAATAGCTGGCTTGCTCCGGCTTCGGCCCCTTGCGCGAGAATCCATTGTTGCCTTGAAGCATCGGCGCTTGCGACGGCGTCAGTGCCAGGCTCAGCGAAAAATCACGCGCCGTAACGGTGACCTGATAGCGGCCGGCGGCATCGCGTATCAAGCGCCAGGCATCGAGCTTTACATCGGTATTGCCTTCCTTGGCATAGGCCAGGTCGAAACCTTCGCGCGCGCTTTTCTGGTCATGCAACAGCTTTCCGGCGAACGGGTCGGACAGCGCGGTGTGCGCAATGATCAGCTGTTTCGGTGCGAAGCGGCTCGGATTTGCCGGGTCGTGTTCGGTCGCGGAACGGAAGAACGTGATCTGGAAACCGAGCGGCTTTCTGTCGGGCGTCTCCAGCCAGCCGGTTGCATACCACCACTCGGTGCGGAAATCCCGATGAGCGCCGAAATCGTGCGGGAAGACGAGAGGTATACCGGGTGCCACTTGTGAAAAACGAGGCGGCGCAGCGAAGGAAAATTGAGCAATGAGAATTAGCGCCATTAACAGAAATCGCATCACCAATCCTCCTGCACCGCACGAATCGCATTGCCCGATACCGCATGCCGGCCCGACACCAATGCAGTCAGTGCCGCCGACCCCAGCAATACGGCCGCCACCGCCGCCAGCAAGCCCCACGGCATGTGCAGCTGCATGGTCCAATGGAACGACTGCGGGTTGACGATAAAGACCAGAATCAGGCTGATGCTCCAGCCAAGCACGAATCCGACAACGATGCCGACGGCGGTCAGCAAGCCGCCTTCGATCGCAAGGGCACCAAGGATCTGACGGCGCGTCACGCCGATATGGCGCAGCATGCCGAACTCCCTGGCGCGCGCCAGCGTTTGCGCCGAAAACGTCGCTGCGATACCGAACAGTCCGATGATAATGGCGACCGCTTCCAGCAGGTAAGTCACGGCAAAACTGCGGTCGAAAATCTTCAGGCTGACGGCCCTTATTTCGCCCGGCTCCGCAAATTCCAATGCGGCCCCGAACGGCAAGCCTTTCAGTGTGTTGATCGCTTGTGCGGTCGTGACACCGGGTTGCAGCCGCAACGCGGCATCGTTGACATCGCGGTCGCCCGATAGCGCTTGATAATCGGACAGTCGCATCTGTATCGAGCCGGATTGCCGCGCATAGTCGCGCCAGACGCCAGCGACGATAAAGTCATGCGAACGGCTTCCGATCGGTAGCGACACGCGCTTGCCGACGGTATATCCATACAGATCGATCATCGCTTCCGAAACCCAGATCGGCAAGACGCCGTCCGGCAGCTTGTCGGCCGCAATGATTTCACCGGTCATCGGCAAGGTCTTGCCTGGATCGGCGGCGTCGACCGGTCGCGCGATCAGCGCGACGCCGGGGCGGCTCGGGTCGAGCGTCAATTGCATGACCCGTAAAAAATCGGTGCGGGCTATGCCGGCAGATGCAGCGATCATCTTTTGTTCGGCCGGATTCAATGCGCCGGTATCGCCGCCGGCGGCCGATCGGACATATAAATCGGCGGCCAGCAAACGCGTCAGCCAGTCATCGACCGAAACCCGGAAACTCGACACCATGATCGCCATCGCCACCATCAGGCTAAAGCTGGACAATACCCCGCCCAACGCGATGGACGCCTGATTCGGCGCGTTTGCCAAGCGTGCCAGCGTCAACGTCGAGACCGCACCGGATGCGTGCTTGCCCGCGGCGGAAAAGACCAGTGCCGAAAGCCGCGGCATCAATGCAAT
Source organism: Burkholderiaceae bacterium (assembly GCA_035995725.1). Lineage (GTDB taxonomy): Bacteria > Pseudomonadota > Gammaproteobacteria > Burkholderiales > Burkholderiaceae_D > JAQGLW01. Next base: position 4,934 of record DASYKE010000031.1, read on the forward strand.
GCCGCCGACCAGCAACAGCGCAACCGCAAGATAGCCGAAAATCGGCAAATTTGAAACCGGCGGCAGCTGGGTCAGCACTCCGCCCGACGCCAGGCAGGCAAATGCCGGCCATGGCGTCGCCAGCTTCGACAGTGCCACGTCTTCGCTGCCGGACTTGAGGGCAGGTGCGGGTTGGGCGCGCGCAGCTTCCCATGCCGGGCCGGCGCTGCCCAGCAGCGCAATCGCCGATCCAAGCAGGAAAAAAACCGTGGCGGCGACAGGTGTGAGTTGAACGGTCGGTTTCACGCCGGGAAAATAGCCGCTGCCCAGATCGCCGCCGAAAAACCGCAATGCCGCCGCGGCAAGCGCATACCCCACGACCAGGCCCAGCAGCGAGCCGATAATGCCAAGCGCGCCGCCTTCCAGCAAAATCTGCCCGAGCAGCTGTCTGCGCGTGAGTCCGGTCACGCGCAGCAGCGCGAGCTGCTGGCGCCGCCGGATCACCGACAGCGCTTGTGTCGAAAATACCAGAAACGCCCCGGTGAACAATGCAACCAGCGCAAGGACATTCAGATTGACGCGATAGGCGCGTGACATGTTGGCGGTGCGCTGTTCCTGGTCTTCGGTTTCGCTCACCAGCAATCGTCCGCGCATTTCCTGCACCAGGCTTTTTCGAAATGCACTGCGGTTGACGCCTTCTACCAGTTTCAATTCGATGCGCGACAGTTGCCCGGCCCGGTTGAACCTCCACTGCGCCGCGCCGATATCCATCACCGCGATGCGCTGTCCGGCACGCGCACGCGTCAGGCTGCCTGCGATTCGTAGCGTGACGGTTTGCGTGCCGGACCGCAGTTGCAGCGAATCGCCTGGTTTGACTTTCAGCCATTCCATCGCGGCTGAGGACAGGAAGATGGCGTCATCCGACAAGACGTCGAAGGGTTTGTCTTCGGCCGCGATGCCGATCAAATCCGGTGCGATTGCCGCGGCACGGAATATATCCACGCCGAGTATTTTTAATGCGGTACGTTGGCCCGGAACAACTGCATCGAGCTCCAGTACCGGATTGGCCAGCGCGACACCGTCACGCTGCGCCAGCGCGGGATAGTACGCTTCGTCAAACGTGGCCTGCGTGCCGAGTACCCGCAGGTCGGACTGTCCGGACAGGCTTCTGGCGGCAGCGGAAAATTCATTGAACGCAGCGGCGTTGATCAGATGAATCGCAAAACCCAGCGCCACGCCGAGTGCGATCGCGCCAATCGCGACGATAGCGCGTACCGGATGGGCGCGCCATTCTCCGCCGAGCAGCCAGCGGCCAAGTATCCAGCGGGGCAGGGCGCGGCTCATCCGATTCCGCCCGGCGGTGGCGTTGGCATTGCATTCCCTGTGGTCAGCTGTGCACTTCCTGTGATCGCCGGTGCGTCATGCAAACCCTCTTTCGTCAGCAGCAGAACGCGATCGGCTGTCGCAGCCGCAGCATGCGAATGGGTGACGATGATGCCTGACGCCCGATTGGCTTTGATCTCCTTGCGCAACAGCATCAGCACATCATGCGCGGTATCCGGATCGAGGTTGCCGGTCGGTTCATCGGCCAGCACCAGCCTGGCGCGATGCACCAGCGCACGGGCTATTGCGACGCGCTGCAATTCGCCGCCGGACAGCTGGCGCGGAAAATCATTGCCACGGCCTTGCAGGCCGACAGCGTCGAGCATCTGTTCCGCGCGCTGCAGAGGCAGACCGTTCAGCAATAATGGCAGCGCGACGTTTTGATTCAGCGTCAAATGCGGCAGGATGTGGAATGCCTGGAAGACGAAACCCAGCTTTTGACGTCGCAACCGGGTAGCGGCATCGTCGTCAAGTGAAGACATGTTGACACCGTCAATCAGCATGTCGCCGCTATCCGGGGTATCCAGTCCCGCGATGAGATTGAGCAAGGTCGATTTGCCCACGCCCGAGTCGCCCATGATCGCAATGTATTCTCCGGGCGCAAGGACGAAGTCGAGATGGCTGAGAACCACCCGGCCGTTACCGTACGATTTCCGGATGCCGCGGCATTCGAGAGCGGGAGCGAGGTGTTGCAGTTCTGTGCCCGGCTTCAATTCCATCCTGTAATTCGACGAAATTCGTCTTCCAAAAGCTGCCATGCGACGGTTTTTGCAGGTTCTAACCTGGAAACGGCGGTTGGACGTGGTTGAGTGTGCATTTTTCCGGCTTTCTGGCTAGTCGCAACGACGCGCAGACTGCATTCTGCTAGAAGAAGGGCGTTCCACTGGAACACCGAAAACGCCATGGAGCCGGAAAAGCGTGCAATCGACCCCGTAGCGTTGTCACCCATAAGGTGAATAGTTTACATACCAAATTGTTCAATCTATTTACCGCCTTATCGAGACTGAAAAGCGACATCGCGGTTCCTTCTATCCTCTGTAATCCGGGAAAAAATCAGCCAGACAGCGAAGGATGATCGAATACGTTAAACTTTGTTAGTTTAGTGGATGTTGCGCCGCACTGCAGGAATCTG
>DASYKE010000032.1:0-52177 GCA_035995725.1 Burkholderiaceae bacterium
GCAGCGCCCCCCGCGCGCCATTCGGCATAATCGGCATTGAACTGTTCAATGCGAATGCACGGACGCCAACGTTCATACGCAATTGCTAAACATGTCTTAGTACTAACTATATTGCTTTAAGGATATATATTGCTTCAAGGATATTGCAATTCGGAAAAATGAACAAACTGTTGCTCACTTTATCCATATTGGCTGTTGCTTTCGCATTACACCCACGTTCAATATCTGCTGACATGATGAATTTACCGACCCAAAAGGCAAAATGTCACCTAAATGTGAATCCTTATGCCCGGTATAAAGTATTGAAGGCGGTCTGAATATCTGCAGAATTGTTGCAAATATTCAACAATTTCCTTGTGCTGATCGCAGTTGGCCGTATCTGCATACCTACCAGGGAAAATGCGGAAATCCTTCGGGGAAGAGCCTTGATCGTCAAGGCTTCTCAGGAGAGTTTTGATGGTCGGCGAAACTTGCCGAAAGACGTTAAATCATTCCCACTCGATCGTGGCCGGCGGCTTGCCGGAAATATCGTACACCACACGGTTGATGCCCCGTACTTCATTGATGATGCGGTTCGATACCTTGCCAAGCAATTCATGCGGCAGATGAGCCCAATGCGCGGTCATGAAGTCCTGCGTCTGCACCGCGCGTAGCGCAACGACATATTCGTAAGTACGGCCATCGCCCATCACGCCCACCGATTTTACCGGCAGGAATACCGCGAAAGCCTGGCTGGTTGCGTCATACCAGTTCTTGTGAAATGGCCCCGTTTCTCTTCCCGCAGCCAGCTCGGCCGGCAGCGGTATCGGCGTATTGCGCAGTTCTTCAATGAAGATCGCGTCCGCCCTGCGCAGCAAGTCGGCGTACTCTTTTTTAACTTCGCCCAATATCCGTACGCCCAATCCCGGGCCCGGAAATGGATGACGATAAACCATGTCGTGCGGCAGGCCGAGCGCAACGCCCAGCTCGCGCACTTCGTCCTTGAACAGATCCCGCAACGGTTCCAGCAACTTGAGGTTGAGTGTCTCCGGCAAGCCGCCGACGTTATGATGGCTCTTGATCGTGTGAGTGGCCTTCTTGCCCTTGCCTGCGCTCTCGATCACATCGGGATAAATGGTGCCCTGGGCCAGCCATTTGGCGTTTTTGAGTTTTCCCGCTTCAATCTGGAAAACTTCGACAAATTCGCGGCCGATGATCTTGCGCTTGGCTTCAGGATCGGTAACCCCTGCAAGATGCCGCATGAACTGATCGCTGGCGTCGACGCGGATCACCTTCACGCCCAGATTTTTGCCGAACATGTCCATCACCATCTTGCCTTCATCCAGCCGCAACAGGCCATGATCGACGAAAACGCAAGTGAGCTGATCGCCTATCGCGCGGTGGATCAGCGCAGCCGCAACACTGCTGTCGACGCCACCGGACAGGCCGAGAATGACCTCATCCTTGCCGACTTGCCTGCGGATCGATTCGACCGCCTCCGGAATATAATCCGGCATATTCCAGTCGGATTTGCAGCCGCAGATCTCGTGCACGAAACGCCCGAGAATCGCCTTGCCCTGCAGCGTGTGCGTCACTTCCGGATGAAACTGCAATGCATACATCCTGCGCGTTTCGTCGGCCATGCCCGCTATCGGGCAATTGTCGGTCGACGCCATCAGCTTGAAGCCGGGCGGCATCTCGATGATCTTGTCGCCATGGCTCATCCAGACCTTGAGCATGCCGTGTCCTTCCGGCGTGGCGAAGTCGTTGATGCCCTTCAGCAGCGCGGTATGGCCGCGCGCGCGGACTTCCGCGTAGCCGAATTCGCGTATCTTGCCATTCTCGACCTTGCCGCCCAGCTGTTCCGCCATTGCCTGCATTCCATAGCAGATGCCCAGTACCGGCACGCCAAGCTCGAATACCGCTTGCGGCACCCGTGGCGTATCACCTTCGATGACGGAGCTGGGGCCACCCGACAGGATCACGCCGGCGGCACCGTAATTCCGGACAAACTCGTCGGTCACGTCATAAGGATAGACTTCCGAAAAGACGCCGGCTTCACGCACGCGCCGGGCGATCAATTGCGTGACCTGGGAGCCGAAATCGAGAATGAGAATTTTGGAGTGCATGGCTGCGCTTAGATGAACACAATTAAAATAAGATTTACGCAAAACAAGCTAGGATCTGCAACTATCCAGCGCCCAACTAAAACGGATTTTAGTTATCCAAAGATCCGATCGTCCTGAGTAGTGCAGCGTATCGAAGGAAGCGTATCGAAGGCTCTTCGCCCTGCTACTACCAGCCCCCTTCGGTACGCTCGCTACTCAGGACGATCGGTTTGCTGCGATATCAGACCGCATGCTCGGCGTATCCCGTTGAACTCTGGCTGGCGCGATCAGTCCGCACGGTAATTTGGCGCTTCTTTGGTGATTTGCACATCATGCACATGGGATTCACGCATGCCTGCCGCCGTAATTTCGACGAATTCAGCCTTCTCCCGCAATTCATCGATCGTCTCGCAGCCGCAATATCCCATTGACGAGCGGACTCCGCCAACCAGTTGAAAAAGTATCGCCAGCACGCTGCCTTTATAAGGTACCCGGCCCTCGATGCCTTCGGGCACGAACTTGTCGGTGTTATTGGCGGCATCCTGAAAATAACGGTCGGCGGAACCATCCGCCATCGCGGCCAGGCTGCCCATGCCGCGATAGGATTTATAGCTGCGGCCCTGAAACAGAATCACTTCGCCGGGTGCCTCTTCGGTACCGGCAAACATGCTGCCCATCATGACACTGGAAGCGCCGGCGGCCAATGCCTTGGAAATATCGCCGGAAAAGCGGATGCCGCCATCGGCGATGCACGGGATGCCGGTGCCTTTCAACGCTTGCGCGACATTCGAGATTGCAGTAATTTGCGGCACGCCGACGCCGGCCACGATGCGCGTGGTGCAGATGGAGCCCGGGCCGATACCGACCTTGACGCCGTCGGCGCCATGCTCGACCAGCGCTTTGGCGGCGCTGGCAGTCGCGATATTGCCGCCGATGACTTCCACCTGCGGATAGTTGGTTTTTACCCATTTGACGCGATCCAGCACGCCTCTCGAATGGCCGTGCGCGGTGTCGACCACGATCACGTCCACGCCTGCTTTCACCAGCAGATCGACGCGCTCGTCATTGTCCGCGCCGACGCCGACGGCCGCGCCGACCCGCAACTTGCCGTGTTCGTCCTTCGACGCATATGGGTGTTCCGTCGATTTCTGGATATCCTTGACGGTAATCAGACCGCGCAGCTCGAATGCGTTGTTGACCACGATCACGCGTTCCAGCCGATGCTTGTTCATCAGGCGTTTGGCTTCCGACAGCTCTGCGCCGTCCTTGACGTAGACCAGTTTTTCGCGCGGCGTCATCTTCGAACGCACCTCGGCATCCAGTTCTTCTTCGAAACGCAAGTCGCGGTTGGTGATAATGCCAACCACGATCTTGCCTTCGACCACCGGAAAACCGCTGATGCCGTGCTGTTGGGACAATGAAATCACATCGCGGATTTTCATCGTCGGCGGGATCGTGATCGGGTCACGCACCACGCCGGACTCAAAACGCTTGACCTTCGCTACTTCACGCGCCTGCTCTTTCGCGGTCAGATTCTTGTGGATGATGCCGATGCCGCCCTCCTGTGCCATCGCAATGGCAAGTCGCGCCTCGGTGACGGTGTCCATCGCAGCCGACACCAGCGGAATGCTCAGCGTGATGTTGCGCGTGAGACGCGTTTTGAGGGAGGTATCTTTGGGAAGAATGGCCGAATATGCCGGCACGAGCAGCACATCATCGAACGTGAGTGCTTTTTGAAGTAGACGCATAGTGATTCCTATCGGCGCAAAACAGAATTATACAGAAATCCATAAAACACGTTGTTTTTGCGGATGCCGCGTCAATCGAAAACCGCAATTTAATTGACATCGATGATGAAGCGTGGCGAAATCCGCTATGTGAGTGGAACTGACAAGGATTGCAATGAAATCAATGTGGTTGAAACGGATCTCCAACGCGGCTGCCGCACTGGCCGCATTGACTTTGGCGACTGCTGCATGGGCGCAGTATGTCTGGCTTAATGAAAATGGCGTCAAGCAGTATTCGGACATGCCGCCGCCTTCGTCCGTGCCGAACAACCGCATTCTGAAACAACCGGGCAGAACCTCAAATTCCGTGCCGCAAGCCACCGCATCGCCGGCTGAAACCGGAACGGAAGGAGCCAGGGTTCCAACAGGAACCGACTCGCCTTCGGCATCCAATAAAGAAAAAGCGCCGATGACGACAGCTGAAAAGAATGCCGATTTCCGGAAGCGCAAGATCGAGCAAGCGGAAAAAGAAAAAAAAGCTGCCGATGAAGCCAAGCGGGCTGCGGACAAGGCACAGAGTTGCGATCGCGCGCGCGCATATCAGCGCGCGCTGGACTCCGGCCAACGTATGGCCAATACCGATAAAAATGGCGAACGTGATTACCTCAGCGATGAACAACGTGCACAGGAAGCGGAGGCAACCAGACGCATACTGAATGACTGCAATTAGATATCGACCGGAATACCTGAAACGTTCCTGCTAAGGCTTGACGGGCTTTCCCGGATTTTTGCGATCTTTGTTGACCGCGCGCTTGCGGCGTGATTCTTTGGGGTCGGCCATCAGAGGCCGATAAACTTCAATGCGGTCGCGGTCGCGCAATACTGTATCCAGCGGCTTGAGCTTGCCATAGATACCGACACGGCAAGCAGTCAGGTCAATCTCCGTTACGTCGTCGAGCAAGCCGCTCCTGACGATAGCGCCATGCAAGGTCGTCCCTTCAGGCACGATCAGCTCGCGCAGGATCTGCATGTCCGGCTTGACGAAGCAAACCTGGACATGCAGGCTGGCCGCGACATCAACCATATACCGCCTCGGCCCGCTTGCAAAACGAATCGACAAAACTGTTGGCGATCATGTTGAACACAGGGCCGATGATTTGTTCCAGAAGCCTGCTCGAAAATTCATAATGCAGGTCGAGGTCGACTTTGCAGGCGTCCGCGCGCAGCGGTTTGAAGGTCCAGGTGCCGTCCAGATGCTTGAAAGGCCCTTCTTTCAAGGTAATTTTGATTGATGTCGGCGGCGTATTGACGTTCTCGGTCGTGAAGGTTTGCCTCACGCCGTGGTAGTGTATGGAAATCGTGGCAACCAGCTTGTTTTCTTCGCGCTGCCGCACCTCGACGCCGCCGCACCACGGCAGGAATTTTGGATAATCCTCAACCCGCTCGACCAGCGCGAACATCTGCTCGGCGCTATATCCCAGGAATACTGATTTATGAACTACCGCCATCGAATATGATCCGTTTGATAAAATCGCAAGATTGCAATTTTAACCGACCGGCATCCCCATCTCATGACTATTGTCGATAACAAGAAGGCTTTCCACGATTACTTTATCGAGGAGCGCTACGAGGCGGGCGTCGTTTTGGAAGGCTGGGAAGCCAAATCCATCCGCGCCGGCCGCGTGCAGCTCAAGGAAGCTTACGTGATCGTGCGCAGCGGTGAAGTATTCCTGTTCGGCGCCCATATCAGTCCGTTGCCCACGGCATCCACCCATATCCATCCGGATCCGGTACGCACCCGCAAATTACTGCTCAACGCGGAAGAAATCAAGAAACTGATCGGCAAAGTGGAACGTGCCGGTTATACGCTGGTTCCCCTCAACCTGCATTATCTCAAAGGCCGTATCAAGTGCGAAATCGGGCTTGCCAAAGGCAAAAAGCAGCATGACAAGCGCGATGCCGAGAAGCAGCGCGACTGGCAGCGCGAACAGCAGGCCGTCATGAAGCAGCACCGGCGATGAAGCGGGCCAGGCTGCGCTCCGTTTGCGCACCGGTGTCCGTTGAGACGCAATTCTAATTCCGGCTCAAGCCGGAATCAATCTGAGTATGGACGCGTCAGCCTTTCGGCTGCGACTTCACCACCTGCATCGCGCTGGCAATCAGGCCGCTGATGTCGCTCAGATTCGCCGGGACGATAATCGAATTGTTGGTTCTGGCCAACTGACTGAAGGCATTCACATACTGCTCGGCCACCTTCAGATTGACTGCGTCGGAACCGCCGGGCTCACGAATCGCGGCAGCGGTCTTGCGCAAGGCGTCGGCGCTCGCTTCGGCGATCGCCACAATTGCGGCCGCCTGGCCTTGCGCGCGATTGATGGACGCCTGCTTCTCGCCTTCGGATTTGGCAATCGATGCTTCCCGTTCGCCGGTGGCGATATTGATCTGTTCCTGCTTGCGGCCTTCGGAAGCGGCAATCAGCGCGCGCTTTTCCCGTTCCGCCGTGATCTGCGCCTGCATCGCGTGCAGAATTTCCTTGGGCGGCGTCAAATCCTTGATTTCGTAACGCAATACTTTCACGCCCCAGTTGGCGGCGGATTCATCGATCGCACTGACGATGGTCGTATTGATATGGTCGCGCTCTTCGAAGGTCTTGTCGAGTTCCATCTTGCCGATCACTGAGCGCAACGTGGTTTGCGCGAGTTGCGTGATGGCGGCAATGTAATTCGACGAACCGTACGACGCCCGCATCGGATCGGTTACCTGGAAGTACAGGATGCCATCGACCTGCAACTGTGTGTTGTCGCGTGTGATGCAAACTTGCGGTGGTACGTCGAGCGGGATTTCCTTCAGGATGTGCTTGTAGGCGATGCGGTCGATGAATGGCACCACGATATTCAGGCCCGGTCCCAACGTCGCATGATATTTGCCCAGGCGTTCCACCACCCATGCGTGCTGCTGCGGTACCACGTTGATGGTTTTAAAAACGAATACGATGGCAAGAATGAAGACGATTAAAGAGACGCTTCCGAAGCTGAACATTTTCTTTCCTTCCCTGTTAATTATTGGGTGAAGGCTGGCTCGATACAATCAGCCGACTACCCTGTATTTCGCGAATGACAAACGTCCCTGGCCGCGCGGTCTCTCCGGGTGCCAATTCGGCATCCCACATTGCGCCCCGATACGGCACGCGCGCGGTCGCTCGCCCGCCGTGACTGCTTTTCCATTCATCAATGGCAAGCGTCTGGCCGATGTCGAGATTCACGTTCGGATCACTTGCCGCGCCGGTTTTATTGAATTTGCCGAACCTGCTATGGCGCAGCAAAAAAGTTGTAACGATACCAATAATTGCTGCAACGACGAATTGCAGTGCATTGCTCAGTCCGGCCAATGCGGCCAGACCGCCTGCGACCATACCAAATCCGAGCATCAGTAAATAGAATGTGCCGGTAAACATTTCCAGAATTACCAGCACACCGGCGGCTATGAACCAGATAATCCAATCCGTCATTCCCCTATTCCTTTCCTGGTATGGTCATTGGCGTGCCCCAAAACAAAAACCCTCGCAGACCACTAGGCTACGAGGGTTTAAACACCAACGATACAACTTCTTGGACGTTTTTATGCTGTTCAACAGCTACAGTTTAGCCCAAAATTTCTTCAGGTCAACTTCTTTTGAGACGCACGTTTCTTGAATACAACAGAACAAACGCTGCACTCATATTGTTGTCAATCAGTCGAACACATGTCGACATCAGGCATCGCTCCCCGTCAAGACTTCAGCGCCGCCAGCTTCTGCCAGGTATCGATGACCGAATCCGGATTCAGCGAAATCGATTCGATACCTTCATTCATCAGCCATTCGGCAAAGTCCGGGTGATCCGACGGGCCTTGGCCGCAAATGCCGACATATTTGCCCTGCGCACGGCAGGCCTTGATCGCACGCGACAACATTGCCAGCACGGCGGGATCGCGCTCGTCGAAGTCGGCGGCCAGCAATTCCATGCCGGAATCGCGGTCGAGGCCCAGCGTAAGTTGAGTCAAGTCATTGGAGCCGATCGAAAAACCGTCAAAGTATTCCAGGAACTCATCCGCCAGAATCGCATTGGACGGCACTTCGCACATCATGATCAGGCGCAGACCATCTTGACCGCGCTTCAAACCGTTTTTGGCCAGCAAATTAATTACCTTTTCCGCCTGGCCTAGCGTGCGCACGAACGGCACCATGATTTCGACGTTGGTCAACCCCATATCGTTGCGCACACGCTTCATCGCCATGCATTCCATCTCGAACGATTCGGCAAAGTCCGCCGCCAGATAACGGGCGGCGCCGCGAAAGCCCAGCATCGGGTTCTCTTCATCCGGCTCATAGCGCGAACCGCCGATCAGCTTCTTGTACTCGTTGGATTTGAAATCGGACAGACGTACGATAACCGGCTTGGGCCAGAAAGCGGCGGCGATGGTGGCGATCCCTTCAGCCATTTTATCGATGTAAAATGCCTTGGGCGACGCGTGGCCGCGCGCCACCGATTCGACCGCCTTCTTCAGATCGGCGTCGATATTCGGATATTCCAGAATCGCTTTCGGATGCACGCCGATGTTATTGTTGATGATGAATTCCAGCCGTGCCAAACCGACACCGTGATTGGGAATCGACTGGAAATCGAACGCCAATTGCGGATTGCCGATATTCATCGTGATCTTCAGCGGCAGCTTGGGCAACTCGCCGCGTGCGACTGCGGTCACCTCGGTTTCCAGCAAGCCATCATAAATTTTGCCTTCGTCGCCTTCGGCGCATGAAACGGTAACCAGCGTGCCGTCTTTCAGCACCTCGGTCGCATCGCCACAGCCGACCACTGCGGGCACACCCAGCTCGCGCGCGATAATCGCCGCATGGCAAGTGCGTCCGCCGCGATTGGTAACGATTGCCGAAGCACGCTTCATCACCGGTTCCCAGTTTGGATCCGTCATGTCGGCCACCAGTACATCGCCGGGCTGTACGCGCTCCATGTCGGCCGGGTCGTGAATTACCCGCACCGGACCGGCGCCGATTTTCTGGCCGATCGCACGTCCGGCTGCCAGCACGGTACCGCTGCCCTTGAGCTTGTAGCGTTGCTGCGCATCGGTCGATTTTTGCTGCGATTTAACCGTTTCCGGCCGCGCCTGCAAAATATAGAGCTTGCCGTCGAGACCGTCCTTGCCCCATTCGATATCCATCGGACGGCCGTAATGCTTCTCGATAATGACCGCGTATTTTGCCAACTCGACGATTTCCGCATCGTTCAGGGAGTAGCGGTTACGCATCCCGATCGGCACATCGACGGTTTTGACGGAGCGGCCGGCTTTGGTTTCGCCGGTGAATTCCATCTTGATCAGCTTGGAGCCGATGTTGCGGCGAATGATCGGCAGCTTGCCCTGTTCCAGCATCGGTTTGTGAACATAAAATTCGTCCGGATTGACCGCTCCTTGCACCACGGTTTCGCCCAGGCCATAGCTGGAAGTGATGAACACCACACCTTGAAAACCCGATTCGGTGTCGAGCGTAAACATCACGCCGGCAGCGCCGACGTCCGAGCGAACCATACGCTGCACGCCGGCCGACAACGCAACTTCGGCATGGGCAAAGCCCTTGTGAACGCGGTAGGAAATGGCGCGATCATTGTATAGCGATGCGAACACATGCTTTATCGCTTCCAGCACATTGTCGATGCCGACCACATTCAGGAAAGTCTCTTGCTGACCCGCGAAAGAGGCATCGGGCAAGTCTTCTGCGGTAGCAGAGGAGCGAACTGCAAACGACATTTCATTTGAAGAGCCTGCTACCAGCTTTTGATAAAATTCAGTGATTTCCTGCTGAAGACGCGGCTGAAACGGTGTCTCGATAATCCAACGGCGAATTTCGGCACCGGCTTGCGCCAGCGCCCTGACATCGTCGATATCGAGCGTGGCGAGGCGATCGGCGATGCGTTGCGCCAGGGTGGGCCCGCCATTTGCGCCATACGCCAAAAAATCACGAAACGCTTGCGCGGTAGTGGCAAAACCTCCCGGAACGCGTACCCCGGCGCCAGCCAGTTGGCTGATCATTTCACCGAGGGATGCGTTCTTGCCGCCGACCGAATCGACGTCCGTCATCCGCAAATTCTCAAAGGCAGCTACGTAAGTGACCCCCGGGGCAATCCCAGTATGTGTTGCATTGGACATAATAACCTCGTTTGATGATAAGAAATCTTCATGTGCACCATCGCAGATCTTAGCTTTTTGTTATTCTTGGGAAAATGCAGGTTGTTCAATTCATTGAACGTCATTTTACAGGCCACAACGCAACTTCGCGGTACACAATTCTTACTTTTTAAACCCTTTCAATCAGGTATTGCCTTATGTCAAACCTACCTTCGCATCATATGCCGACTGCCGATCGTACCGTTTTCTTTGTTTCCGACGGTACCGGTATCACGGCCGAGACTTTCGGTCACTCGGTTTTGACGCAATTCGAACTGCGCTTCAAGCAGATCCGGCTTCCTTTCATCGATACCCTCGACAAGGCATACGATGCGGTGCGCAGAATAAACGAGGCATTCGAGACAGATGGCAAGCGCGCCATCGTGTTCTCAACCCTCGTCAAGGCCGAATTGTCGATGGTCGTACGCCAGTCCAAGGGCATGCACATGGACCTGATCCAGACGTTCGTGGAGCCGCTGGAACAGGAACTCGGGGTGAAATCGACCCATACCATCGGGCGCAGTCACAATATCGCCGATTCGGACGAATACAAGAACCGGATCGAGGCGATCAATTTTTCGCTCGCTCATGATGACGGGCAATCCAACAAGAACCTGGCCATGGCCGATGTGATTCTGGTCGGCGTTTCGCGTTCCGGCAAAACCCCGACCAGCCTGTATCTGGCAATGCAATACGGCATCAAGGCGGCGAATTACCCATTGATTCCGGAAGATTTCGAGCGAGGCAAACTGCCAAGCGGACTGGCCCCTTTCAAGGATAAAATCTTCGGCCTCTCGATTGCCGCAGATCGCCTGGCGGAAGTACGCAATGAGCGCCGCCCGGGCAGCAAATATGCCGCGCTGGAAAATTGCCGCTACGAGATCAACGAAGCAGAGAAAATGATGCGACGGGAAGGCATACGCTGGCTGTCCTCCACAGTGAAATCGATTGAAGAGATCGCGGCCATGATTTTGCACGAACTCAAGTCCGATAAAAGGGCATATTGATCGTTTGCGCAGGTAGCTCTATTATTTCCCGCGGGTCATTTCCACGGCGCCGCGGCATCGCAGGCGCGGCATTCTGTTTTCAAGATACGGAGCACCTGACGGTTTGAGATGCTTGATCAAGCCGGCGTCCGCCATCATCAAAAAACCTCGAAAAAACTACCATATTCTGTGCCGATTTATTATAAATAAGATACAGCTTGTGGAGTTATCATGGACTTTGTCATTATCGAATTGCTTTTGTGGGCGGGCCTGATATTTTTCTTTTGGGTCTTGAAGGACAATCTCGGACGCATGGAATCGGACATTGAAACGGTCGAATTATTTAACCGACACAAGATTGCAGCATCTTCAAGAAATATGCCCTATGCGCGGCCTGACAAGGTTATCGACCCTATCGGCAGCTATCAGGATGCTCAAATATACCGTTATGCAATCATCAATGGGAAAAACTATCAGTTTGACCATGTTTTCCCATTCGGAAAACCGGCATCTCTGCAGCAGGGACAGCGCTGTCTGGCACCGGGACTGGTTTATACGGAGTGTACTGATTCTGATATCGAAACAGGCAAGAACAGCAGAGATTGAAACAGGCAACCGGACTCTAGCGATTCGTCTTTTGCCGCACTTGTTCAAAAAAGCAGACAGCCGCACTCGCCGCGACATTCAGTGACTCCATTGCGCCGAGATGCGGGATCGCTATCCGATGCGTAGCAAGTGCCAGCAAGGCTTCGGCAACTCCCTGGCCTTCATGGCCGAACAGCCATGCAACGGGATGTTTCAGTTCAAGTTCGTACAATCGGTTCTGCGCATGCGAACTGGTGGCCAGAACCGGCACGCTGGAATCCTTTATCAAACGCGCCAAATCGACGTTTTCAAATATATTCAATAAAAAATGCGCTCCCATGCCGGCACGCAGGACCTTGGGCGACCAGACGAAAGCTGTCCCGGTACTGCAATACACGTACTCGATGCCCGCCGCTGCGGCACTGCGCAGAATGGAACCCAGATTGCCCGGGTCCTGCAGATTGTCGAGCAGAACGGCGGATTGCGTCAGTGCCGCCGGCTTTGCCGTTTGCGGTGTATCGACCACAAACAGCAGATCGATACCATGCTCGACCTGGCTAAGGACATGGTAAAGCGCATCGGGCAGCACGATGCATCGTGTTCGGCCGGCATCGCAGCGGGCAAGAATGGATGCGACTTCCGGATGGGCCTGCGCGGTTTCGCTCACCACGCACAGGGCCGGCATGCCGACATGTTGCAAATAGGCATCGCACAGGTGCACTCCGTCCAATAGCGTACGCCCCGCCTTGCGGCGTGCCTGGGAACTGGACGCGAGCTGTTTCAATTCCTTGTAAAGCGGGTTGTCGCGCGAAGAAATGGATTTGAGATTCATGGCGGCTTACTGCTGCCTTTCGTCCTTACACCAATCTCCACCCATAACGTGACAGATGAAATCGATGGATTTTTTCGTCTGGCAAGACGAGAGGAGGCGCCATAGCGAGCTATGGCAACGTTCGCAGGAATTCGAACCGCATTGCGGTGAGCTGCGGACGCCCGAGCGCCTGCCAGCGCGAAGGGGAGCAACACGTTCGCGGCCAACGATCAGAACACGCTCTCCGCCAGATGGAAAAAGACGCGATTTCATGTCACGTTATGGGTGGAGATTGGTATTAGCCTGTTGCCGCGACAGCGCGAGGTCAAGCAATGCGCGTACCGGCGCATACGATTTGCGGTGCACCGGCGACACGCCGTGGGCACGCAGGCGTTCCAGGTGCAATGCGGTCGGATAGCCTTTGTGCCGGTCGAACGCGTAATGCGGATATTGCTGATGCAGGAGCACGAGCGCAGCATCGCGCGCGGTTTTGGCGAGAATCGATGCGGCCGAGATGGCAGGCACCTTGTCGTCTCCCCTGATTATGGCTTCGGACCGAACCGTGCTGACCGGGCATCGATTGCCATCGATCAAAGCCAGCGTAGGCAACACGTTCAATCCTTCGATCGCCCGCCGCATGGCCAGCATTGTTGCCTGCAAAATATTAAGCGCATCGATCTCAGCTTCGGAACATTGCGCTATCGACCATGCCAATGCATCGGCTTTTATCTGGATCGCGAGCGCGTCGCGCCGCGCTTCGGTCAGTTTTTTTGAATCGCGCAATCCCGATATCGGCTTGTTGGGGTTGAGTATCACTGCAGCAGCAAACACCGGCCCCGCCAATGGACCACGACCGGCTTCGTCCACACCGCAGAGAAGCTCCAGTCGGTAATGGTCGTGCAAGCTACTCGCGAAGCTCTCCTCTCGCTCCGGGGGATAGGGGTTGAGGGTACCTGCTGCAGCGCAAGGGCGGTTGCTATCGTCAAACAAAGGTAAATTTGAATCGTGCTTTTTCACGTAATCTAAAAGTCCGTTGAACCACCGTAGTAACAATGAAATTACGCTCTGCCGGCCGATTGCCCGATCAATGTCATTACTGCCTGCGCACTCTCGTGTGCGGTATTGCGCAATAGCGCATGATGCATCTCGGTGAACCGTCGTCGCAATATTTCGCGATGCCCGCCGTCATCCAGTTGCTTCCATAACGCATCAGCCAATGCCTGCGGCGTTGCGGCATTCTGCAGCAGCTCCGGCACGACGAATTCCTGCGCAAGAATATTGGGCAAACCGACCCAGGGCTGGTATGCCATATGGCGCACGATTTGCCATGAAGCCTGCATCATCTTGTAGGCAATGACCATCGGTTTTTTGAACAAGGCGACTTCCAGCGATGCCGTACCGGACGCGACCAGTACCGCATCGGCCGCCGCCATCGCGCTGTGGGATTGCCCGTCGATTAACTGTATCGGCACGTCCTGCAAGCCATGCTGCGCAAGCAGTTCCGTGAAATAGCGGCGCTGCCGTTCGCCCGCCATCGGTGCGACGAAACGAATCGCAGGATCGCGCTGCGCCAGCAGCCTGGCCGCTTCGACAAAGGCCACGGTGTTGTATTTCAGCTCGGACATGCGGCTGCCCGGCAAAATGGCGATGACAGTGTCACCGAGCGGCAAGCCAAGCATATTGCGTGCCGCCTTCGCATCCGGTTCCATCGGAATCACTTCCGCCAGCGGGTGACCGACATAAGTAACCGGGATGCCCGCTTTCCGATAAATTGCCTCTTCAAACGGAAAGATCACCAGCATGTGTGAAACCGCTTGCAGGATTTTTTTGATGCGTCCGCCGCGCCAGGCCCAGATTGAAGGACTGATGAAGTGCATGGTTGGTATACCGGCCTGCTTCAATTGCCTTTCCAGTCCCAAGTTGAAATCCGGCGCATCCACACCGATGAAAACCGCCGGTTTTTCGGCTAAAAGCCGGTCGCGCAAAGCGTTCTGGATACCCTTGATTTCACGATAATGCGCAAGCACTTCAAACAGACCGTTTACCGCGAGTTTATCCGTCGGCCAATCGGCAATGAAGCCATATTCGGCCATGTTACGGCCACCGATGCCATGGATGCGTGCGTCAGGCAGTTGCGGGCGCAAACCCGATAGCATGCGGCTTGCCAACAGGTCGCCAGACGCCTCCCCGGCGACCATTGCAATCGACGTTTTACCGGACGATGCCACGGGTTGCGCCGTCGAGAAATTCGTGAATCATGCGCAGATAAACGGCGGATTCCGGTGCCTCGGCTTCTTCTTTTGCCAACGCGGTTTTTGCTTCATTCAGCGTGAGATTGGATTTATAGATCAGCTTGTAGGCATTGCGAATATCGCCGATCTGTTCACGGGTGAATCCGCGGCGCTTCAACCCTTCCACATTCACGCCATGCGCTGCCGCCGGATTGCCGGACAAAATCACGAACGGCGGCACATCCTGGGTCAGACTTGTACTCATGCCGACCATCGCGTGCGGACCGATTTTGCAAAACTGATGAACATTTGAAAATCCGCCGAGAATCGCCCAGTCACCGACATGCACATGTCCGGCCAATTGGGCATTGTTCGCAAAAATCGTGTGATTGCCGATCTGGCAGTCATGGGCCAGATGTACGTAGGCCATGATCCAGTTATCGTTGCCGAGCCGGGTGACGCCCACGTCCTGGGCAGTTCCCAGATTAAAGGTGCAAAACTCGCGGATCGTATTGCGATCGCCGATTTCCAGCCGGGTTGGCTCGCCCTTGTATTTCTTGTCCTGCGGCGCTGCTCCAATTGAAGAAAACTGGAAAAACGCGTTATCGCGGCCAATGGTCGTATGACCGTCAATGACGACGTGCGGACCGATTTTGGTACCCGCGCCGATTGTCACATGCGGCCCGATAATTGAATAAGCGCCAATCTCGACGGAACCATCAAGCGCCGCCTTCGGATCGACAATGGCGGTTGGATGGATATTTGCCATTACTGCCCCGCTAGCTGGCTCGCGTCGCTGGCGCTGCGCATCGTACACATCAATTCGGCTTCAACTGCAAGCTGGCCGTCGACCGAACCTTTGGCCTTGTATTTCCAAATGCCGCGCGCGGCGCGGATGATCTCGACTTCCATTTTAAGCTGGTCCCCCGGCTCGACCGGACGTTTGAAGCGTGCGCCGTCGATACCGATGAAATAAACAATGGCGTTCTCATCCGGTTTTCGTCCCGCGGTCAGAAAAGAGAGCAACGCTGCGGTCTGTGCCAGCGCCTCGATCATCATGACGCCCGGCATTACCGGCTTGTTCGGAAAATGGCCATTGAAAAACTCTTCGTTGATGGTCACGTTCTTGATCGCGGTAATGGATTTGCCGGACTCCCAGTTCAGCACACGATCAACCAGCAAAAGCGGATAGCGATGCGGCAGGTATTGCTTGATCTGATTGATGTCGAGGCTGTTCATGTCGAGGTGGTTTATTTCAGGACTGTTCATTATTCTTAGCAATAAGTGATTTAAGTGTTTTTTCCAGTTCGCGAATTTTCTCACGCATCGATGCCAGATTGCGCACGATAACGGCAGATTTTTCCCACTCGGCCTTTTTGGACAGTGGATAAAAGCCGGCATATTCCCCTGGTTCCAGTAGTGAGCGCGGCACCAGGCTGCCTGCCGTAACATGGACATGGTCGACGATAGTCAAATGACCCGCAATCATCGCCGCTCCGCCGATGGTGCAATATTGTCCTATCCTGGCACTGCCGGCCACGCCGACGCAGGCCGCCATCGCGGTATGTGCACCGATATGGCAGTTGTGGGCAATCTGGATTTGATTGTCGAGTTTCACCCCGTCTTCGATGATCGTATCGGCCAGCGCACCGCGGTCAATGGTGGTGTTGGCGCCAATTTCGACATCGTTGCCGATTACCACCCGGCCGGTTTGCGGGATCTTGATCCATGCTCCATCTTCGTTGGCGAAGCCGAAACCATCCGCACCGATGACGACACCGGAATGAATAATGCCGGATTGGCCGATTTCACAACCGGATTGGAACGTCACGTGTGGGAAGAAATGCGTCGCCGAGCCAACTTTTGCACCGCGACCGATGAAACATCCTGCATCGATCACGCAGTGCTCGGCGATCACGGCATCGGCTTCAATCGTCACAAAAGGGCCAATGCGGGCGCTGTCCGCAATACGTGCACTCGGATCCACGCAGGCGCTGGCATGAATGCCAGGTTCCATCGAAATCGCCTGCTGCGCAGCAAACCATTGAGCCACCTTCGCGAAGTAGGCATAAGGGTTGTTCGCAATAACACGAGCACCCTTGTATCCGGTACCTATGACAGCGCTATCCGCCGCCGCCAGAATCACGGCAGCCGCTTGCGTGTGCGCGACTTGCGGTCGAAACTTGGGATTGGAGAGGAATGTGATGTGCGAAGCATTGGCGCCATCTAAAGGCGCGATACCGAATATTTCAATATTCGGATCACCCATCAATTGCCCACCCAAGCGTTCGACCAATTCTCCCAGCCGAGTGCCCATAGCGGCCTTATATATTTAATTAAGTATTGCGGGGCAGAGTTTATAAGGCGCCGCGGCGCGCCGAATTGCTCTGTCTCCAACATTATAGAAGCGGACAAAGTTAAGCGAAACGATGCTCTGTCCCCAACAACCAAGAGAATTGCGGGACAGAGTTAAGCGAAGCGATACTCTGTCTCCAACATTATAAAAGAACATTACTTGTTAAGCGCCTTAAGCACTTTATCCGTAATGTCAATACGCGAACTAATGTAGACTGCTTCCTGAAATACGATATCGTATTTTTCCGTTTCGGCGATTTGCTTGATGACCTTGTTCGTCCGTTCAAGAACGGTAGCCAGCTCCTCGTTGCGGCGCTGATTCAAGTCTTCACGGAATTCGCGCTGTTTTCGCTGGAAATCCTTGTCCAGATCACTCAATTCGCGCTGCCGCTTGCTCCGGTCCGAGTCAGACAGTATGGCGGCATCCTTGTCGAATTTGTCCGACAGTCCTTTCAAGCGTGCAGCCATCTCCTGCAATTCTTTTTCCCGCTTGGAAAATTCCTGCTCGATTTTTGCAGTGGCTGCCTTGGAAGGATTTGCCTCACGAAAAATTCGTTCGGTGCTGACGAATGCAATTTTAACTTCCTGCGACTGTGCATTGGCAAGCGAAAATAACGATACGGCGAGCACAGTTGCCCACTTGAGCAATGCCGATGATTTAATTAGCGACTTCAAGGTCATTCTCCGCGGTAAAATAACTATTATGCCATTGGCCGATCAAAAACCGGTACCCAGCTGAAACTGGAATTGCTGCACCCTGTCTCCCGGCTTCATGTTCAAAGGTTTTCCGTAGCTCAGCTTTAACGGGCCGATCGGCGAAACCCAGCTAATCCCGATACCGGCGGAATATCTCAAGTCGGCCACACGAAATCTCTCCCCCTGTTCCACGTTAAATACATTGCCTCCATCGAGGAAGGTAAACCAGCGCAGGCTGCGATCCGTGCCGGAACCGGGAAACGGGAACTGAAACTCGGCATTCGCAATCAGACGCGCTTGTCCCCCTACCGGAAACTGATTTACAACCGGCGACACCGATAGCGACGATGCTTCAAATCCACGCACTGAACCAATCCCCCCTGCGTAAAAATTCTTGAAGACCGGGTAAGGCTTGCCGTCAAGGCCACGTCCGTAATCGACTTCTCCGTTCAGGGCCAGCGTCGTGCTGCTGAACAAAGGCTTAAAATATTGATGCTGGTAAATGGCACGATAGTAGCGCAGGTCGCCAACCAAGCCAAGCTCCAGATTGGCACGCTGATAGCGGCCGATTGTAGGAACCAGCGCGCTATCCCTGCTATCGCGCTGCCAAGCCACGGTTAAAGGAAAAGAGGTGGTTTTTGCCTCTGTTCCGTTACCAAAATCTGTGGCATATTTTATGTAGGGCGCGGGACTATTGGCAAACGTCAGTACATCGGTGTGCTCCACACCCAATCCGAAAAAGACGGTATCGAGTTCCGAAAACGGCACACCAAATCGAATGTTCCCACCCGTCGTCTGGACCTTGTAATCCTGGTTGCTGAAGAGCGGCGCCCGCGTTGTGCGCAAGAACACCTCATAGCTGCGGCTTATGCCGTCATCGGTAAAATACGGATTTGTTTGCGAAATTGCTATTGTCCGATAGATTTTACTGGTATTGACATCGATTCCCAACGTATTGCCGCTACCGAAAGCATTAGCCTGCTGAATGGAGCCGGTCACAGTGAATCTTTCACTGCTGGAAAAACCTGCGCCCAGCGTTATATTTCCGGTCGGTTTCTCGGTAACGGTCATATTGACATCGACCTGGTCGGTACTGCCCTGCACCTCGGGAGTCTCGATATTGACTTCGTTGAAATAGCCTAAACGATCGACGCGATCCCGTGACAGCTTGATTTTCTCGCCATCGTACCAGGAGCTTTCAAATTGCCGCAATTCGCGCCGAATAACCTCATCGCGTGTCCTGGTATTGCCAGCGATATTGATCCGGCGCACATAGACCCGTTTGCCCGGATCAACGAGAATGGTGAACGAGACTTCCTTTTTTTCGCGGTTGATTTCAGGGTTGGCGTTGACGCTGGCGAATGCATACCCGAAATTACCGAGTCGTTCGGAAATTTTCTTGACGCTTTCCGCCAGCTTTTCGCCGGAATAGACGTCCCCGCTTTTGAGCCCTACCAGTGATTTCAATTCTTCCTGACGGCCGAACATTTCACCTTCAAGCTTGATATCCGAAACGGTAAATTTATCGCCTTCGCTAATATTGATCGTGATGTAGATGTCTTTTTTGTCCGGCGTGATCGACACCTGGGTCGACTCCACCTGCATCTCGAGATAACCGCGGTTCAGATAAAAGGATTTAAGCGTTTCTATATCGCCGGCCAGTTTTTGCTTCGAATATTGATCCGCTTTGGAATACCAGGTAAACCAGCCCGGTGTACTCAACTTTAAAAGCGCTCGTAACTCGCTGTCGGAAAACACCTTGTTACCAACGATATTGATCTGCCGGATGCGCGATACGTCGCCCTCGTCTACGGCAAAATTGACGATCACGCGATTACGTTCGATCGGAGTGACGGTGGTCGTGACCTGTACTCCGTACAAGCCGCGCGAAAGGTATTGGCGTTTCAGTTCCTGTTCTGCCCTGTCCACCAACGCTTTGTCAAAAATGCGCGATTCTCCCAGGCCGATTTCTTTCAACGCCTTGGTAAGCTGCTCCTTGTCGAATTCCTTGGTGCCGGAAAATTCAACGCCCGCAATTGCCGGCCGTTCTTCCACCATGACAACCAGCACATTGCCTTCCACTTCAATGCGAACATCCTTGAAAAAACCGGTGGCATACAATGCCTTGATTGCGGCCGCGCCTTTTTCATCGGTGAAGGTATCGCCTACCTGAACGGGTAAATAGCTGAAAATAGTGCCGGCTTCGGTACGCTGAATGCCTTCGACTCGAATATCCTTCACGGTAAACGGATCAACCGCAAGTGCACTACCTGAACACAGGACAAACGCAGCAATGGCAATGATATGGCGGGGGAAAATTGGTGGGAAAAAACACTCCGAATGTAATTTCATTGGCTATTGTTATCTAATATTCTTGTCGGGCACTACCGCGATTCATGTCCGGTAAAAACTCAGGATATGAGCCGAACTATGTCATTGAAAACCGCAACTATCATCAATGTCATCAGGATACCCAAGCCTGCACGCTGAGCAATGTCGCCAAACCGTTCGGAAACCGGACGCCCGGTTAAAACTTCCAGCGAATAATACAGCAAAAGTCCCCCGTCTAAAACCGGGATGGGAAGCAAATTCATCACGCCCAGACTGATGCTGATGAACGCAATAAAACTAAGAAAGCTGATGAGTCCGACACGTGCCGTTTGTCCGGCGTAATCCGCTATCGTGATAGGGCCGGTGATGTTCTTCAGAGAAACTTCGCCGATGAGCATTTTTCCAAGCATTTTGAGCGTCAATGCGCTGGTGTCCCAAGTCTTCTTTGCTGCCTTGCCAAGCGCCTTGAAGGGCGGAGCGCCAGCAATAATCATTTCCGGCATCATGGGTACTTCGGCCTGGATTCTGCCGAACGTCCGGCCGTCCTTGATCTGGGTTTGCGGAATGACGGCGACATTGAACTCTTGCCGTCCAGCGCGGACGCCACCGATCTTCAACGGCTTGCCGGGGGAGGCTCGCACCATCTCGACAAATGCCAGACCGTCGGCGACCGGCGCACCATTCACATCGAGAATGAGATCTCCCTCTTGCAAACCGGCATGATGCGCGGGTCCGCCGGGCAGAATTTTACCCAGTACTGCTTTGGGCCGGGCCAGGTCGAGTCCCAGCTTGCCGAGAAAATCACCTTCCAGGTCCTCGGCAGCCAAGCTGTCCATGGGCACGATGACCGTATCAAGCAAATTGCCTGCTGACGGACCGGGATTGGGCCGCTGGACGTCAAGCTGCGCAGGTTTTTTTTCGACCGCCAGCTGTATCAGCTTCCAGCGCAGATCCGACCATATCTCAACCGGTTCGCCATTGACCGCAGTGATCAGTTCTCCGCCGCGCAAACCAGCTTGGTAGGCAATCGATCTTTCGGGGACGGCGCGCAATTTTGTGGTCGGTTCAGGAATGCCGTAACTATACAATCCGGCAAAAATCAAAATGGCAAGAAGAAAATTGGCGATTGGCCCGGCCGCGACTATGGCGATGCGTCGCCAGACTGTTTGCCGTGTAAATTCACGTTTCAGGTCTTCGGCAGGCAAATTGGCCAAATCCTGTTCCCGGGCATCCAGCATTTTCACATAGCCGCCCAAAGGCAGCGCGGAAACTGCCCATTCGGTCTGGTCAGGACCGAATCGGCGGGAAAATATGACCTTTCCCATACCCACCGAAAAGCGCAGAACCTTGACCCCGCACCAGCGCGCGACCCAGTAATGTCCCAACTCATGTACGACAACCAGCGTACCGAGCACGACGAAAAATGCGAGGATAGTCTGTATCAGAATCATGATTGAACAAAATCATAAGCGACTTCCCGAGCGTAACGATTCTGCTCGATCAAGTCATCAATATCCGTCACCGGCCTGGGCGACACCGTTTCCATCACGCGAGCGATCAACTGATCTATCATGCGAAATCCGATTTCACGATTTAAAAACGCTTGGACAGCAACTTCGTTGGCGGCGTTCAAAATCGCTGGAGCAGTGCCACCCGCCTGCAATGCATCATACGCGAGTTTGAGGCATGGGAAGCGGCTAAAGTCGGGACGCTCGAAGAGCAACTGCGCTATCGTGGTCAAATCCAGCTGGGCCACGCCTGACGCAATGCGCTCCGGATAGGCTAACGCATGAGCGATTGGGGTGCGCATATCAGGATTGCCCAATTGCGCCAGAACCGATCCGTCGACATAAGACACCAGCGAATGAATCACGCTTTGCGGATGAATCACCACTTCAATCTGGCCGGCAGAGGCGCCGAATAACCAGTGTGCCTCGATGACTTCCAGCCCCTTGTTCATCATCGTCGCGGAATCAACCGAGATTTTGCGACCCATTATCCAGTTGGGATGCGCAACCGCTTCTTCCGGGGTGACCGAGTCGAGCGTATCGACCGCACGGTTGAGAAAGGGGCCGCCTGAAGCAGTCAGCAAAATTTTTGCGATGCCATGCTGAACAGGCGAACGCTGGTAGTTATGCGGCAGGCATTGAAAAATCGCGTTATGCTCACTGTCGATCGGCAACAGCACGGCGCCGCTTGCAGTGACGGCATTCATGAATAACTGGCCGGACATTACCAGCGCTTCCTTGTTCGCCAACAAAACCTTTTTACCCGCTTTTGCCGCGGCCAGCGTTGGCGCCAATCCTGCTGCGCCGACAATGGCTGCCATCACGACATCGCATCCGGACGCACCGGCAACAGCGCATAATGCTTCCTCGCCGTATTCGACCTGGGTCTTCGAGCCCTTTTGGTTCAACAAGCGGCTCAATTTTTGCGCTGCATCGGCCGAACCTACCACTGCGACTTGTGGATGGTGCCGCTCGCACTGGACTGCCAATTCTTCCACACGACTGTGCGCAGTCAATGCGTACACGGAATAGCGATCAGGATGACGCGCGACCACATCCAGCGTGGAAACGCCGACTGAACCTGTCGCGCCGAGAATTGTAATATGCTGCATCCGGCCTGCCCCCTATGCTACAACCGAGAACCGAGAACAACGGCAAGGGGCAGCACCGGTATCAATGCATCTATCCGGTCCAGCACTCCACCATGTCCCGGCAACAGATTGCTGCTCTCTTTCATGCCCGCGCGTCGCTTCAACAGCGACTCGAACAAGTCGCCGACAATGCTGGCAGCCACCAGCAGCGTCATCACGACCAGCAATCCGAACCAGCCCCAACTGGCCTGAAGTTTGACCGCAAAGGTACCGCTCAGCATCGGCACTGCCGTCGTGGCGGCAGCCAGCGCCAGAACCGCAAGCCAGCCGCCAATCGCGCCTTCCCATGACTTGCCGGGCGATATCGATGGCGCAAGCTTGTGCTTCCCGAACGCCTTGCCCGCAAAATACGCGCCGATATCCGCAACCCAAACGATCGCCATCACCGAGAACAGATAAAGGGGTCCATGCCTGAACAATGCTGCGATCGCGACAAAGCAGCCAAGGATGGCAATTCCGTAAATTCCGTTCAACAGCCGATCGCCGATACCTCCGGCGGGGGGCAATCCCATCGCGAGTGACGGTGCGAGGCGAATTGCCCAGATGGCGACGCACAAGCCAAAAAACAATGTCGCATCCGCGAAGCGCTCATTAAAAAGAATGAAGGCAAAAACAACGGTCCAGAAAGCGGCACCGATAATCGGATGCTTGTCGTTAAACAATCGAAAACTTTCCCATGCCGCCGCGGCAAAGAACAGGGTGGTGACGACTGCAAAAAGGAGATATGAATGAGAGAACAGGACGGCCAGCAGGATCGCCAACAATACCAGTGCCGTGAGCACACGTGTTTTTAGCATCAAGACGCCTTCTTGGGCTCTATTAACTGCTCGCTGGTGCGCCCGAAGCGCCGCTCTCTTTGCTGATAGGAAGCAATGGCAAGGTCCAATGCTGCGCCATCGAAATCGGGCCAATAGGTCTCGGTGAAATACAGTTCCGTATAAGCCAGCTGCCACAGCAGAAAATTGGAAATGCGTTCTTCACCGCCGGTACGGATGAAGAGATCGGGCTCCGGCGCATAGGCCATCGACAAATGCGGCTCCAGTTGGTCTTCAGTGAAGGTCTTCGACCCCGGATGCGCAGCCACCATCTTGTTAACCCCTTGCATGACATCCCAGCGGCCACCGTAATTCGCACAAATCGTGACCGTCAGCCGGTTGTTTCTTGCTGTTCTTCGTTCTGCGTTGACGATCATCTGCTGCAATTTGGCGTCGAACCGGCTCAAGTCTCCCACGACCTTCAGACAGATGCTGTTTGCATGCATTTTCGTGACTTCCCGCTCTAATGCGGTCACGAAAAGTCGCATCAGCACCGACACTTCATCGGCCGGGCGCCGCCAGTTCTCGGAGCTAAAGGCAAACAGGGTCAGGTATTCGACGCCCCGCTCGACACAGGCCTCGACTATGCCGCGAACCGCTTCGACGCCTTTTGCATGACCTGCCACACGCGGCAAAAAACGCTGAGTTGCCCAGCGACCGTTGCCATCCATGATGATGGCGATATGGCGCGGCACCGAAAGTACTTCCGGCACCATTTGCGTCGAGCTCGAATGCGTCATGGAAAGGTAAAGACCAAAAGTAGATCGTCTTGAATCGAAGCGGTCACTGTTGCAATCATACGGTCAGAATTTCTTTTTCCTTGTCGGCGACAAGTTTGTCCACTTCAGTGACAAACTTGTCGGTAAGCTTCTGCACTTCGTCCTGGGCGCGGCGCTCGTCATCTTCAGAGCAGGCTTTTTCTTTCAACAGCTTCTTCAGCCCTTCGTTCGCATCGCGGCGTATGTTGCGAATCGCTATTTTTGCGTCCTCAGCCTCGCCTTTGACGAGTTTGACCATTTCCTTGCGGCGCTCTTCGGTCAAGGGCGGTGTCGGTACACGAATCATGTCGCCCTGGGTGGAAGGATTCAGTCCGAGATCGGACTCACGGATCGCCTTTTCGATCACCGCTACCATCTTCTTTTCCCAAGGCTGTACGCCGATGGTACGCGCGTCGATCAAAGTTACATTGGCGACCTGGGTAATCTGGGTCGGATTGCCGTAATAGTCGACCTGTATGTGGTCCAGAATTCCAGTATGCGCGCGGCCGGTACGGACCTTCGCAAGATCGGCTTTCAACGTGTCGATCGATTTGTGCATTCTCTGTTCGGTATTTTTCTTGACGTCAGCGATAGTCATGCTGCTCTCCTCATTGCAACGCGCAAAACATATAGTTTATACGTGAACCAGTGTGCCTTCATCTTCCCCCATCACCACGCGTTTCAGTGCGCCGGGCTTGACGATCGAAAATACCTTGATCGGAAGCTTCTGATCCCGGCACAGCGCGAAAGCGGTCGCATCCATTACCTGCAAATGCTTGGCGATCGCCTCATCGAATGTAATTGTCGAATAACGCGTCGCCTCGGGGTCTTTCTTCGGGTCGGCACTGTATACCCCATCGACCTTGGTCGCTTTCAGCACGATTTCCGCACCGATTTCAGAACCGCGCAAGGCCGCCGCCGTATCGGTGGTGAAAAACGGATTGCCGGTGCCTGCGGCAAATACGACGATTTTACCTTCTTCCAGGTATTGCAGCGCCTTGGGACGGACGTAAGGCTCTACTATCTGTTCGATGCTGATGGCGGACATGACGCGCGCGGTAATGCCGACCTGGCGCATCGCATCGGCCAGCGCCAATGAATTCATCACAGTTGCCAGCATACCCATATAGTCGGCGGTTGCGCGATCCATGCCTTGGGCACCCGGTGCGACACCGCGGAAAATATTGCCGCCACCGATGACGATCGCCAGCTCCACACCCAGGCCCGACACTTCGGACACATCAGCCACCATGCGTTCTATCGTTGCCCGGTTGATGCCGTATGAATCATCGCCCATCAGTGCTTCGCCGGAGAGTTTGAGCAGGACGCGCTTGTAGGCTGGTTGTGTCATGGGCTGGGCTCCTAGTGATAATCCGGTTGTGCAGTGTACTGGTATTGGCTGATTTGCTCCAATCAGTCGCCATTTTAAATGCGGACAATTGGATCGAATCAATATTTTTAG
Source organism: Burkholderiaceae bacterium (assembly GCA_035995725.1). Classification (GTDB taxonomy): domain Bacteria; phylum Pseudomonadota; class Gammaproteobacteria; order Burkholderiales; family Burkholderiaceae_D; genus JAQGLW01. Next base: position 25,720 of record DASYKE010000032.1, read on the forward strand.
CGCGATTAAAAATATATTTTCAAACGCGCTAAAAAAACGGGCCTTTCGGCCCGTTTGCGTTGCTTTACGCCTGTTTGGCTGCCGCGACCTGCGCCGCGACTTCCGCCGCAAAATCGTCTTGCTTTTTTTCAATGCCTTCACCGACGATGTACATCGTGAACGATTTGACCGTCGTATTGGCGGCTTTCAGCATCTGCTCGACCGACTGCTTATCGTTTTTGACGAACGGCTGGTTAAGCAAAGAGACTTCTTTCAAATATTTTTGCACCGATCCATCTACTCGCTTGGCGACGATTTCGGGCGACTGCGGCGTCTTGCCTTCAGCTTTCGCCTTGGCAGCATCTTCGGCCGCCTTCAGGGCAGCGACCGAGCGCTCTTTCTCGATCAACTCGGCCGGAACCTGATCAGCGGATAACGAGACGGGTTTCATGGCCGCGATATGCATGGCGACATCCTTACCGACTTGGTCGTCTGCGCCATCGAATTCGACCACGACACCGATGCGAGTGCCGTGCAGGTACGAGGTCAGCTTGGCGCCGGTCTCGAAGCGCTTGAAACGGCGAATCGACATGTTCTCGCCGATCCGGCCGATCAGTGCGGCGCGTTGTTGCTCGACGGTTTTACCATCCAGAGGCAGGGCTGACAGTGCGGCGACATCGGCTGGATTTTTTTCGGCAACCAGCTTGGCGCAGGCAGCCGCCAGAGCGAGGAATTCATCATTCTTGGTCACAAAATCAGTTTCGCAGTTGACTTCAACCAGTGCGCCGATGCGGCCCGATATAAAGGCTGAAACTACGCCTTCGGCGGTAATGCGGGAAGCAGCTTTCGAGGCTTTGCTACCCAATTTCACCCGCAGGATTTCTTCGGCTTTGACCGGATCACCATCGGCTTCGGTCAAGGCCTTTTTGCATTCCATCATCGGCGCGTCTGTTTTCGCGCGCAGTTCGCCGACCATTGTTGCTGTAATTGCCGCCATATTCTTCTCCTAACTCAACGGACGTCCCATGGGACGCCCTCAATCAAAATACGTTCAAAATTCGCTCGAAAAAAAGGGGCGAACCGCCGTTGCCCCTTTTTTTGTCCCGCCTCTGAAGCTCGACGCATCAGAGGTCAAGGCTCAAGCCTGTTCGTTTACCTCGACGAATTCATCGCCGGTCGCGCCATTCTTGACTGCCTCGACCACGTCGTTCATCGCATTGGCACGGCCTTCCAGAATCGCATCGGCAACACCGCGCGCGTACAGCGTAATTGCCTTGGAAGAATCATCATTGCCGGGAATAACATAGGTCACGCCATCCGGCGAATGGTTGGTATCGACCACGCCGATCACCGGAATGCCCAATTTGGCGGCTTCTGTAACGGTGCCTTTATGGTAACCGACGTCGATCACGAAAATCGCGTCCGGAACACCGCCCATATCCTTGATTCCACCGATGGCTTTTTGCAGCTTCACCATTTCACGCTGAAACATCAAGCCCTCTTTTTTGCTCAGCTTTTCGACTGAACCGTCTTCAATCGCCGCTTCCATTTCCTTCAGGCGCTTGATCGATGTCTTGATGGTCTTGAAGTTGGTCAGCATGCCGCCCAGCCAGCGCTGATCGACGTATGGCACACCGGCGCGCTGAGCTTCGGCAGCGATGGTTTCGCGCGCCTGGCGCTTGGTGCCGACCATCAGGATGGTGCCGCGATTGGATGCCAGTTGGCGAATGTACTTCATCGCCTCCTGATACATGCCCAGGGTTTTTTCCAGATTGACGATATGAATTTTGTTGCGATGACCGAAAATGAACGGGGCCATCTTGGGATTCCAGAAGCGGGTTTGGTGACCGAAATGGACACCTGCTTCCAACATTTCACGCATGGTTACGGACATAAATATCTCCAGGGTTAGGTCTGGAATCCGATCAGTCACCCGACTCAGTTACGCGAACGCCGCATTTTGCACGCATTTTGCAAATTCAATTGCCGCATTCAACCGTTTCAAGCACCCTTTTAGACCGGATTCGCGATTTACAAAGGTTTCATTTGATAGCTTGTTAAAGCTAACCCAAGATTGTACCCTAAAATCCTTGATTCTTTCAAGTTCGACGCCATTTTTGGTTAAGCAGATGCCGGAGCGCTCGTCTATAATTCTTTATTAATTGTTTGAATGCCGCTTTTCGCGGCGGATTATGTATTCTTATGGCTTCTATTTCAATTAAAACTGCGGACGATATCAACGGCATGCGGATAGCCGGCAAACTGGCTGCCGAGGTACTGGATTTCATCACGCCCCATGTAAAGGCAGGTGTCACGACCGGTGAATTGGACCGCCTTTGCCATGAATACATGGCCAATGTCCAGGGAACGATTCCGGCCCCGCTGAATTACTGCCCGCCCGGCTATACACCTTACCCCAAAGCAATCTGTACGTCGGTCAACGATGTGGTTTGCCATGGCATTCCCGGGGATAAAGTGCTCAAGAACGGCGATGCGGTCAACATCGATATCACGGTGATCAAGGACGGCTACCACGGCGATACCAGTCGCATGTTCTATGTGGGCGAGCCATCCATTCTTGCCAAGCGGCTGGGCGACATCACGTTTGAGTGCATGTGGCTCGGCATTTCCAAAATCAAGCCCGGTGCACATCTGGGCGATATCGGTTTTATCATTCAGCAACATGCGGAAAAAGCCGGCTACAGCGTGGTGCGCGAGTTTTGCGGCCATGGTATCGGCAAAGTCTTCCATGAAGAGCCCCAGGTATTGCATTACGGCCGTCCCGGCACGCTGGAAAAGCTGGCTCCCGGCATGATATTTACCGTCGAGCCGATGATCAATGCAGGACGCCGCGAGATTCGTGAAATGGGCGACGGCTGGACCATTAAAACCAAGGACCGCAGCCTGTCCGCCCAGTGGGAACATACGGTGCTGGTGACCGAAACCGGATATGAAGTGTTGACGGTGTCACCCGGCATGCTTCCCCCGCCTGCGCTGATTCAGCAGACTACCGCACCGCAACCTATCATTGCCTGAGATGGCCGCTCTGGCCCCCGTAGCGTCTCTCGCGCCGACACTGAAAGACCAGCTCAGAGCCGAGCGGCAAGCAGTCATTAGCGCTTTTCAAGCCGACGGCAAGCCCGAGAAGCTGCTTGTCAGGCTGCGCCAGAACGTGGATGCCGCTTTAACGCAGGCATGGCAGGCATTCGGCTTGCCCCGCAACTCGGCATTGGTCGCTGTCGGCGGTTATGGTCGCGGAGAGCTGTTCCCGCATTCTGATGTCGACGTACTGATTCTGCTCGAATCACCGGCTGACTCGGCACTTCAGGCCAAGCTGGAAGAGTTCGTCCAGTTATTGTGGGACCTGGGCCTCGAAATCGGCCACAGCATCCGTACCGTTGATGAATGTTTAACTGAATCCGCCGCTGACATCACGGTGCAGACGAGTCTGCTCGAAGCGCGGCTCGTTGCAGGCAACCGCAAGCTATTCAATTTTCTTCGGGATCAATGCAAGGCAGCAATGGATCCGCAAGCATTTTTTCAGGCCAAAACACTGGAATTGCGCCAGCGCCATGTGAAATACGAAGATACTCCGTATAGCCTGGAACCCAATTGCAAGGAAAGCCCGGGGGGCTTGCGCGATCTGCAAGTCATTTTATGGGTTGCCAAGGCGGCCGGCCTGGGAGATTCATGGCGCAAACTGGCTGAGCGAGGATTGATCACTGCCACCGAGGCGCGCCAATTGACCCAAAAAGAGCGTGCCTTCAAGGATATCCGCATACGCTTGCATCTTTACGCGAACCGGCGCGAAGACCGGCTGGTATTCGACGTACAGACGCCGATTGCGGAGTCGTTCGGTTTCAAGACGACGCAAACCCGTCGCGCCAGCGAATACCTGATGCAACACTATTATTGGGCGGCAAAGGCAGTTACGCAGCTCAACACCATCCTGTTGCAAAACATCGAAGCGCAACTATTCCCCCAACCCGCTTTTGCGCATCCGATCAACGAACGTTTCAACGAAGTCAACGGTCTGATCGATATCGCTTATGACAATACATTTGAAGCGACGCCCTCGGCGATGCTGGAAGTGTTCTTGCTGCTGGAGCAACATACTGAATTAAAGGGCATGACTGCACGTACTTTGCGCGCGCTGTGGCATGCCCGTTTCAAGATGGATCGCAAGTTCCGGCGCGACCCGGTCAACCGTGCGCTGTTCCTGAAAATCATTCAGGCACCGCAAGGCATTACGCATGCGCTACGGCGCATGAACCAGGTCAGCATTCTCGGGCGTTACCTGCCCAACTTTCGCCGCATCATCGGCCAGATGCAGCACGACCTGTTTCACGTCTACACAGTCGATCAGCATATCCTGATGGTGGTGCGCAACGTGCGGCGTTTCACAATGAGCGAACATGCGCACGAGTATCCGTTTTGCAGCCAGTTGATGGCGGATTTTGCGCAGCCGTGGCTGCTGTATATTGCCGCGCTGTTTCATGACATAGCCAAGGGACGTGGCGGCGATCACTCTCATCTGGGCATGGCCGATGCCAGGGAATTCTGCAAAGACCATGGCCTGTCCAAAGACGATACGGAACTGGTTGTATTTCTGGTCGAGCATCATTTGACGATGTCGCAAGTCGCGCAAAAGCAGGATTTGTCCGATCTGGACGTAATCCGGGATTTTGCGAAGCTGGTCAAGGATGAACGGCATCTGACGGCCTTGTACTTGCTGACGGTGGCCGACATTCGGGGTACCAGCCCGAAAGTATGGAATGCCTGGAAAGGCAAGCTGCTGGAAGACCTGTATCGGATAACCTTGCGTACGCTGGGCGGCGAAGCGCCATCGGCCGATCGCGAACTCAAGAACCGCCAGGAAGATGCGCTCAAGACGCTGCGGCTGTACGGTTTGCAGAGTGACGCGCACGAACGTCTATGGCAACAGCTCGATGTTGTGTATTTCCTGCGCCACGATGCATCCGATATCGCATGGCAGACCCGGGTTCTTTCCGATAAAACCGACAGCAAGCGCCCGGTGGTCAAGTGCCGGCTGGCTCCGATCGGCGAAGGCTTGCAAGTCACCGTATATGTCAAGGATCAGCCAGATCTGTTCGCGCGCATCTGCAGTTATTTCGACCGGAAGAATTTCAGCATCCTCGATGCGAAGATCCACACCACCATGCATGGCTATGCGCTGGATACCTTTCTCATAACCGAGCCGGCGTTCGCGAACAGTTATCGCGACATCATCACGCTGATCGAGCATGAGCTGACGGAGTTGCTTGGATCTCACTCTCCGCTGCCACTTCCAAGCAAGGGCCGCCTGTCGCGCCTGTCGCGCACCTTCCCGGTCACTCCCACCGTGGATCTGCGGCCGGATGAGCGGGGACAGTATTATTTATTGTCCGTCTCTGCCAACGACCGTACCGGCCTGTTGTACTCGATTGCGAATGTACTGGCCAAATACAAGATCAATTTGCACACTGCCAAAGTGATGACCTTGGGCGAGCGGGTGGAAGATGTTTTTCTGGTCGATGGACCGGTGCTGAACAATGCACGCAGCCAGATCCAGCTGGAAACGGATTTACTGGATGCATTGCACGTCTGATATGTTCAATTCGTCGCCCGCCATCAAGTAACAGCGTATTCGAAATGACCGAACCGTTACGCCTTTCCAAACGAATGTCCGAACTGGGTCTGTGCTCGCGACGTGAAGCGGATGACTGGATCGCGCGCGGCTGGGTCCGGGTCGATGGCACGGTCGTGTCGGAACTCGGGAGCAAGATCTTGCCGCATCAGCGCATCACGGTCGAGCGCCAGGCCAGTGCGCAGCAGGCCAAGCGTGTCACCGTGCTGATCAACAAGCCGATCGGCTACGTCAGCGGCCAGGCGGAAGACGGCTACCAGCCCGCAGTAGTGCTGGTCAACGCCGACAGCCGCTGGAAGGAAGATACTGCGCCGCTGCAATTCCATCCGAGCCAGTTGCGCAGCCTGGTACCGGCCGGACGACTGGATATCGACTCGATCGGATTATTGGTGCTGACGCAGGACGGACGCATTGCCAAACAATTGATAGGGCAAGACACTGCAGTTGAAAAAGAGTATCTGGTCCGCGTCCAATATACGAAAGCGGGCAGGCTGCCCGATACCGAGCTGCAGCGCCTGAACCATGGCCTGTCGCTCGACGGCAAGAAATTGTTGCCGGCAAAGGTACGCTGGCAAAACGAGGATCAATTGAGCTTTGTGCTGCGTGAAGGGAAAAAAAGGCAGATTCGGCGCATGTGCGAAGCGGTCGGCCTGAAAGTGCTGGGCCTCAAACGTGTCCGCATCGGCCGCGTGACGCTGGGAGATTTACCGGTTGGACAGTGGCGCTACCTGCGACCGGACGAACGGTTTTAATGCCCGGATTGGAATTCACGTAACCAGCAATTATCAGTCATCGTGGTTCGCATCCAGTTCCGGAAATAAAATTTCGGTAAAACCGAAGCGGGAGAAATCCTTGATCCGCATCGGATAAAGAATGCCCGCCAGATGGTCGCATTCATGCTGCACGACCCGCGCATGAAATCCATCGACATCGCGGCTGATCGCATTACCGTATTGATCCACGCCTTGATAGTGAACCCTGGTCCAGCGCGGCACTACGCCGCGCAGGCCGGGGACTGAAAGGCAGCCCTCCCAATCCTCTTCCATCCGGTCCGACAGCGGCGTCAATACCGGATTGATCAAGACAGTCTCCGGCACCGGGGGTGCATCCGGGTAACGCGTATTTTGCTTGAAGCCGAAGATAACCAGTTGCAGATTCACGCCGATTTGCGGTGCGGCCAACCCTGCACCATTTGCAGCGTGCATCGTATCGAACATGTCTTCGATCAAGGCTTCCAGATCGGGGCTGCCGAATTGCGTCACCGGCTCCGCCTGCCGCAACAGCCGCGGATCCCCCATTTTGAGAATGTCGCGTACGCTCATTTCATTTTCTTCAAATATTCCGAGAATTCATCGCCGGTTTCGGGATGCTTCAGCCCCATCGCCAGGCTCGCTTTCAGGTAGCCCAATTTCGACCCGCAATCATACCGTTGCCCGCTATAGCGATATGCCAGTACCGGCTCGGATTGCATCAGCGCGGCAATACCGTCGGTCAGTTGAATTTCGCCGCCGGCCCCGGTGCCGAGGCCTTCAAGATAATCGAAAATCTTATTCGTGAGCACATATCGTCCGACCACGGCCAGCGTGGAAGGAGCGGATTCCGGCGCCGGCTTTTCGACAATGGCGTTGACCCGTTCCAGATCAGGCCGATAAGACACGGCACTGACGATGCCGTATTGTTTTGTATCGGCGCGCGGCACATCCTGTACCGCTAACAGACTGTTACCCTCGCGCGAAAATACTTCGGTCATCTGCGCCAGTACAGGAGGCTGGCCGGATTCGACATCCATGAAATCATCGGCCAGCAAAACTGCAAATGGTTCCTCTCCGACCACCGGACGCGCACATAAAATCGCATGGCCCAGCCCCAAGGGCGCCGATTGCCGAATGTAAATGCAGTTGATGTTCTTTGGAATGACGTTCTGGACCAGATCAAGCAGCTTGGTTTTCCCTGCCGCAGTAAGTTCTGCTTCCAATTCATACGCTTTGTCGAAATGGTCTTCAATCGCGCGCTTGTTGCGCCCGGTGATAAAAATCATTTCGGTGATCCCGGCTGCTACCGCTTCTTCCACCGCGTATTGGATCAAGGGCTTGTCGACAATCGGCAGCATTTCCTTAGGCTGCGCCTTGGTCGCCGGCAAGAAGCGGCTGCCCAGGCCGGCAACCGGGAAAACGGCTTTTCTGATTTTTTGCATTGCTCTATCCATAAATTTGTTGGGGAAAGTACGCTGTGCTTAACTCTGTCCCGCAATTTTTCCTAATATGTTGGGGACAGAGTCCCTTCCAGGGATCGACATAATTCGGTGCGCTGCGGCGCCTTATAAATTCTGTCCCGCAATAATTTTTATTAATCCGGCTTCATCGATGATCGGTACACCCAATTCTTGCGCTTTCGCGAGTTTACTGCCAGCGTCTTCTCCAGCCACGACATAACTGGTTTTCTTCGATACCGAACCGGCAACCTTTCCGCCTGCGGCTTCGATCATTTCTGCCGCTTCATCGCGGCTAAGGTCTGGCAGCGTTCCGGTGAGCACGAAAGTCTTGCCCAGCAGCGGTTTCGGTCTGCTCTCCGACGGACCTTCAGCCCAGGTAATTCCCGCCGCACGCAGTTGTTCAATCAATTCCAGATTGGACGGATCGGAAACAAACATCATGATCGAACGCGCAACCACCGGGCCGACATCTTCCACATCCAGCAATTGCTGTTCCGATGCATGCAACAACGCATCGAGACTGCCGAAATGACGCGCCAATTCTTTCGCAGTCGATTCCCCGACATGGCGAATGCCGAGTGCATAAATGAAACGCGCCAACGTGGTGGATTTCGACTTGTCCAGTGCCTTCAGCACATTCTGCGCGGATTTGTCCGCCATCCGGTCCAGCGCGGCAAGCGAAGTCAGGCCCAGCTTGTACAAGTCTGCGGCAGTCGCGATGATATGCTTGTCCACCAGCTGCTCGACCAATTGATCGCCCAAACCCTCGATATCCATCGCCCGGCGCGACACGAAATGCAGCAGGCCGCCCTTGCGCTGTGCCGCGCATTTGACCCATCCGCCGGAACAGCGCGCGACCGCTTCCTCTTCCAGCCGGACAATCGGCGAACCGCACACCGGGCAAACCGACGGCATCGCGAATTGCCGCGCATTCGCCGGCCGCAATTCCGGAACGAATGCCACCACCTCGGGAATGACATCGCCGGCGCGCCGCACGATGACGGTGTCGCCGATCTGTATATCCTTGCGCCTGACTTCATCTTCGTTATGCAGCGTCGCATTAGTGACGGTAACACCGCCCACGAAGACGGGCGCCAGACGTGCGACCGGTGTAATGGCGCCGGTGCGCCCTACCTGCACTTCGATATCCTGTACCACCGTGAGCGCTTCTTCCGCTGGAAATTTGTGAGCCAGCGCAAAACGCGGTGCGCGCGAAACGAAGCCGAGTTTTTTCTGCTGATCCAGGCGATCGACTTTATACACGACGCCATCAATTTCATACGGCAACTGCTGGCGGTTTGCGGCAATGCCATGAAAAAAATCGAGCAATCCCTGCGCACCTTTGACGACGGCACGTTCGCTGCATACAGGAATGCCTAATTCGGCATACCAGTCGAGCAGACCGGAGTGGGAAGGCGGCATTTCGGCGCCTTCCAGCACGCCGATACCGTATGCAAAAAAACGCAACGCCCTTTGCGCGGTAATACGCGAATCCAGCTGCCTCAAACTGCCTGCGGCGGCATTGCGCGGATTGGCGAATTCCTTTTGCCCGGCTTCACGCTGGCGCGCATTGAGCTTTGCAAAATCCGATTTGAACATCAGCACTTCGCCACGTACATCCATCACTTTCGGCGGATGCCCGGTGTGCAGGCGCAACGGAATGGCCCGCACGGTGCGGATGCTGGCTGTAACGTTTTCGCCGGTGGTGCCGTCACCGCGGGTAGCCGCCTGCACCAGCATGCCGTCTTCATATCGTAAATTGATGGCAAGACCGTCAAATTTCAATTCGGTCGCGTATTCCACTTCGACATCGCCCTTCAGTGCTTCCCTGGTGCGGCGGTCGAAAGCGATGATGTCTGCTTCCGCAAATCCATTGTTTATTGACAGCATCGGAACCGAGTGGCGCACTTGCGCGAACTGAGATAGCGGCGCGGCGCCGACACGCTGGGTGGGAGAATCCGGCGTAATCAGTTCCGGATGCCCCTCTTCCAAGGACTGCAGTTCGCGGAAAAGCTTGTCGTACTCGGCGTCGGGAATGGTCGGGTTGTCGAGTACATGATAGGCATAGTTATGCCGGTTCAGTTCGTCCCGTAGCCAGGCAGCACGGTTTTGCCAGTCTGCTGCGTCGGGTACCACGGCCGTTCCGGTATGTTGCGCCGGGATGGGAAACAAATCCGGTTGCATCGTCAGTTAAACAGACGTAATGCGCGGGTCGATCCCGCCGGGATGCCCGCAGTTTCCATGTCGTCATAAAATGCATTGACTTGCGCGGCTATTTCCCCCAGCGCAGCATCGGACAACGGTTGATTGGAATCGTCGACCACGGTTCCATCCAGCCGTGCGGCAAGCGACTTCGCACAGGCGACCATGGCGCCGAATCCATCCCGCATCGGTGCAACACGCGGTACATCGAGCAACAATGTTAACCGGGATGTGGTTTCGGCAGCTAAAGTGTCATTCGTCGATAGTGCAAACAGCGTGCCACCATCACCGTCCGGCATTACCAGACGACCGTCCGGGCGCATATCGAAGCCTTGCCTTCCCAATGCGCCAAGCAATGTATTGATCACCCACGGCGTTCCATTTGACTGGACATTCACGCTAAGCTGCGCATCGTAGTCGGTGACGAATTGGTGAAGTTCTCTTGACGCATTGACGACTTTGGTCATATCGGGCACATCCGGCTCGGCACCCAGGTCGTCGGCGATCTGGCGCAATCGCATCACGAGCTCGGAATACTCAAGTTCGTTTAACGCATTACTGCGGTTGGCAAGCTGCAAACCTGCCTGCAACGCCGTGTAGACGCTGCCGCGAGCAATCGATTCCCAACCGCCATCCTCGCGCTGACCAATGAAATGGACTGGCTTTTTGCCGACGTGGCGCAAGGATTGAAGCATCGGAAGGATTTTTTCACCCCGAACCGGCCCATCCAATCCCAGAGGGATGGCGCAATCGATCAATTCGTCGATCGGCAATTCTGTCGGCAACGCAAGGCTGGAGCCCACAGGTTCGTCGACCTGATAGCGTGCCGATTGATCCGATGCGGTTGCCGGCATAGCCGGTTCCATCATTGCATCGGCATGCCGAGTAAACACCGGCTCAACCCGTTCGCCGGCTGAGCTTTTCCCGCGGTCGCCGGCTGCAGAAAAATCGTTGCTGGAAGCCATCAGCACATCATCATGCGACGATGAAAATGCCCGCTCCATGCTTTTTTTGGCTTTGTGTTCCTGCCATTTATTATAAGAAATCACGCCGACGACAATCGCGCTGCCGATCGCGATCAGGCTAGCCTGTAGCTCCGTCATGCTGGTCGCGCCTCGGAAGCGAAGTTGCAGGTGAATCTCATGGCCAGCCTGTAGAAGCTGGCGAGGTCCCATATTGAACATGCATTTTGGGTCATTTATGAAATCCGGAAAGTTGACGATTCTGCGGCATGTTCATCACTGTTGATATCCGCAAATATGCGTTGCGATGCCCGGTACGCCATCAAAGTCAGGGTAAGTGTTCCCAGGCAAAGTTGTCAAGCCAAAGGCGTACCGTAACGCCCACTGACAAGCAATGCCGCAATCCGACTGATTCGTAATCCATGCATTGCCTTTCAGCATTAAATGAAGCGGGCATGTTTGGTTCAGACAAAAAAACATACAGTTGAGAAGAATCAATGCGACAGAAGTTCACACCAATAACATAGCAATTAATCAACAACAGCCGGTATCAGTTGCCGAAGAAACAGTTGATAGTGCGCGTACTTTGCAGCGCTCATTTTGAATCAAACCGTCTTGCTCCCCTCGCAACCGTCACCATACGGAGAACAACATGGAATCTGACTTTTCGACTCTTGACGCGTACTGTGCAAAGGACACCGATCCATGCGTACGGCCACAGCGCCGTGAGTATTCATCTAGGGACCTTTATAGGAACCTTACCATGCCGCGCAATCAGTTCGCGTCCCATTCCAAATCTGCATACTAGGAAGTCGAGGTGCCTCATGTCTAACGCCAAAGAATATAAACTGCAAGAACTCACCATGCTCTCGATCAGCCCGATCCTGCGCATGATCCAGCGCTGGTGGCTACGCCGGGCCGAGGACCATTATCTCATCTGCGCGGACGTGGAGCAGGCTCGTGCCCGTGAAGCGCACATGAATGTGGCGTATTACCAGAAGCGGGCAGCAATGGCCCGGTCAGCCCAGCAGTAATGATCAATCACGCCGCCTGCGCTTCGGCGGCGAAACTTGCAGCAGACTCCATGTCCACCGCAACAATCCGCGATACGCCTTGTTCCTGCATCGTCACGCCGATCAACTGCTGCGCCATCTCCATCGCAATCTTGTTGTGAGAAATAAAAAGGAACTGCGTGTGTGACGACATGCGCTTGACCATGTTGCAGAAACGCTCGGTATTGGCATCGTCCAGCGGCGCATCGACCTCGTCGAGCAGGCAGAACGGCGCAGGATTGAGCTGGAACATCGAAAATACCAGCGCCGTTGCGGTCAATGCTTTTTCGCCGCCGGACAGCAGATGAATTGTTGCATTTTTCTTGCCGGGGGGCTGCGCCATCACCTGCACGCCCGAGTCGAGAATTTCTTCGCCGGTCATCATCAGTTTCGCGTTGCCGCCGCCGAACAAGATCGGGAACAATTCACCGAAATGGCGATTGACCTTGTCGAAGGTATCCTGCAGCAGATCACGCGTTTCCTTGTCGATCTTGTGAATCGCGTCCTGCAACGTATTGATTGCTTCGGTCAGATCGGCATTTTGCGCATCAAGGAAATTCTTGCGCTCCGACGCCTGGGCCAGCTCTTCCAATGCGGCCAGGTTCACTGCTCCTAATGCAGCAATCGCATTGGTCAAACGCGTCACTTCGCCTTGCAGATAAGACGGCTTGACGTCGCCATTCAGTTTCCCGGCCAGCGCAGCTTCATCCGCCTGTACTTCCGCCAGCTGCTGCGCATACTGCTCCTGATTCAGGCGTGCCGCCTGTTCCTTCAATTGCAGTTCCATGATGCGGTCGCGCTGCGGCTGCAAATTCCGTTCGGCCTGCATCCGCGCCTCTTCATGCTGCCGCAACTTTTGCGAAAGCTGGTCCAGTTCGTGCCTTGCATCGGCCAGCGCACGCTCCTGCTCGCTGCGCTTTTCCAACAGCGATTGCAGGCCGGCTTGGGCGGTCTGGTCATCGAGGCTTTCCAGTTCCAGATGGCCTTGCTGCATGTTTGCAAACAGTTGAGCTGCCTGTTCCAATGCGGTAGCGATATTGCGTTTCAATTCCTCAATCTTGCTGCGATGCGATTTCTCCGAAAATTCCGCCTCCTGCGCGGCACGCTCCAATTCGCGCACACGCTGGCGTGCATCGTTGAGCTGCTGTTCCTTGGCCAGATAATCGGTCTGTCCTTCTTCGTGTTTTTCTTGTATCCCGGCCAACTCGGCATCGAGCTGCTCGAACTTCGCTTCCGATTCCGCCTTGACTTGCTGCTGCTCGGCTTCCTGTGCGGCAATTTCGGCCAGGTCGGCAACGATTTGCGAACTGCGCTGGTTGAAACGCTCTTGCACTTCGGACTGTTTCATCACATCGATCTGCAGTCCGTGCACCGTCTGAGTCAGGGTAGTAACACGCTGACGGATCTCCTGCAGACGCTGCGTTGCCTGCGACAGGGCGGCTTCGGCGCGCACCGAACGCGATCTCGCTTCGTCCGCCAGCATCTGTTGCGCGCGCAGCTGCTTGGTGATGTTTTCGATTTCCTGCTGGCGCGCCAGCATGCCATCCTGTTCGGAGTCGGATGCATAAAACCGCACGCTCGATCTGCCGATTACATGCCCTTGCCTGGTCACGAAATAGGCGCCGGTCGGCAACTTGACCCGATCGGTAAAAGCCGTTGCGGTATCTTCCGCGACAAACACATTATGCAGCCAGTCCTGCATCAGCGCGCGCAGTCCGGGATCGTTCAACTGCAGCAGATTCAGCAAAGGTTTCAGGCCGGCAGGCGTATCCACATTGGCCTGTGCGCCGGCATTCGGCGTAAACAGCGCCAGTTTTGCCGGCGGTGCATCGCTGAAAAAAGCCTTGGCCCAGTCGAGATTAGACATTTCCAGCGCAGAGGTGCGCTCGCGCAAGACTGCCTCCAGCGCTGTTTCCCAACCCTGGTCTATATGCAGCTTCTGCCACAGGCGCGGCAATTCGCTAAGCTCGTGCTTTTTGAGCCAAGGCTGCACCTTGCCCTGCGTTTGCAGATTTTCCTGTAACTGTTTCAACGCGGTCAAACGCGCTTCCAGCTGCGCATGGCTGGCGGTTTCGGAATTGACCTGAGCCTGCGCTACGCGGCGCTCCTCTTCCAGTTTCGGTTGCTGCCCTTGTGCTTCCTCCTGTGAATGCTGTGCTTCTTCCAGCGCCGCCTGCTTTTCTTCCAGCTGCATTTTCAGATTTGAAAGATGCGCGGCGTCGGGCAGGTTCAGGCCGCTTTGTTCCTGCAACAGGCGCTCGCGGCGGACCGTCAAGGTCGCGAGAATGTTCGAAGCGTTGCGCTGATGTGCGGATTCCAGCTCTATCTGCTGCTGCGCCTGCATGATCCTGCCGCGCGACTCGGTAGTTTTGAGCTGCGCCTCGCGCCACGCCTGCTCCAGCGCCGGCAGCCTGTCGTTGTGCTGATGCGCGGCTTCCTGCGCTTGTTCGACGCGTGCTGCGTGTTCTTCCAGATGCAATTCGGCTTCCGCCAGATCTTCCTGGTATTGCGTGCCCTGGCGCTGCCATTGATCGCGCTGCGCAGTCAGTGAATTGAGCTGAGATTGCAGCCGGCTGCGCGATTCGATGACAAACTTGATTTGCGCCTCCAGGCTGCCGATTTCGGAGTTGGTCTGATACAGGTGTCCTTGCGCCTGGTGCATGCGGTCGCCGGCGGCGTAATGCGCCTGGCGCATGTGTTCCAGTTCGGTTTCGATGTGACGCAGCTTGGCAGTCTGCTCTTCCAGACCGGTTTGTGCCTTTTCAATGTCGCGGAAGAATTTTTCCTGTTCGGCCTTCGCTTCATTCTTGCGCAACAGCCACAACAGTTTCTGCTTTTCTTCCTGATCGGCTTGCAGCTCATGGAATTTTTGCGCGACCGCAGCCTGGCTTTGCAGTTTTTCAAGATTCGTGTTCAGTTCGCGCAAAATATCTTCGACGCGCAGCAGGTTTTCACGGGTATCCTGCAAGCGATTTTCGGTTTCCCGGCGGCGCTCCTTGTATTTGGACACGCCTGCGGCTTCCTCCAGGAAAATCCGCAGCTCTTCCGGTCGCGCTTCGATGATGCGCGAGATCATGCCTTGCCCGATGATCGCGTAAGCGCGCGGACCCAGACCCGTACCCAGGAAAATGTCCTGGATATCGCGCCGGCGCACTGCCTGGTTATTGATGTAATAGCTGGATGTGCCGTCGCGCGTCAAGGTGCGCTTGACCGCGATTTCGGCGTACTGGCTCCATTGACCTGCTGCCTTGCCGTCGCCGTTGTCGAATACCAGCTCGACCGACGAACGACCCGCCGGCTTGCGGCTGGTCGTGCCGTTAAAAATCACGTCCTGCATCGATTCTCCGCGCAACTCGGAAGCCTTGGATTCGCCCAGAACCCAGCGTACCGCATCGATGATATTGGACTTGCCGCAGCCGTTGGGGCCGACGACACCGACCAGTTGACCGGGGACCTGGAAATTCGTGGGATCGACGAAAGATTTAAATCCCGACAACTTGATGGAAGTTAGACGCACGTTATCAAATGTTTTAGCTTAACAAGACAGAAAAATAGATATCGGACCCAAATCGGGGCCAACAGGCGAACGCGAAATCAGCCTCGCAAAAGGGGTTAATCATATCATTTTAGGTTCACCGGTCAGCAATTTCCGGCAGGTAATTAACCGACCTGACAGCAAGCCGGCGGTATAATGTTACAACCTTGATCTTCCCCGATCTTTCATCCCGATATCGCTTTGCGTCCCGTATCCACGTGAATCCACTCCTAGCCCGACTCCAGCCGTATCCTTTTGAAAAGTTGCGGCACTTGTTTTCCGGCATCACGCCAAATCCAGCCTACCAGCCGATCAGCCTTGGCATCGGCGAACCCAAGCATCCGACTCCGGCATTCATCCGAAAAGCATTGGCCGATAACCTGGACGGCCTGGCGAGTTATCCAAGCACCGTCGGTTCGGATACGCTGCGCGCGACGATCGCCGGCTGGCTGGAACGGCGTTATGGTTTGCCCAGGCTAGACCCGGCGACGCAAGTATTGCCCGTCAACGGCTCGCGCGAAGCTCTGTTCGCATTGGCGCAGACGGTAATTAATCCTTCCCATGATGCGCTGGTTCTGTGCCCCAACCCGTTTTATCAGATTTACGAAGGCGCCGCCTATCTGGCGGGAGCGCAGCCTTACTTCGTCAATTCCGATCCGGCTCGCAATTTCGTGCCCGACTATAAAAGCATTCCGGCCGATATCTGGCCACGGGTCCAATTGCTGTATGTCTGCTCGCCGGGCAATCCATCCGGTGCAGTGCTGGAGTTGAATGATTGGCAAGAGTTGTTCGATCTTTCGGACCGCTACGGTTTCGTGATTGCGGCCGATGAGTGCTATTCGGAGATTTATTTCAAGGCTGAAGCGCCGCTGGGCAGCCTGGAAGCCGCGCGCAAGCTGGGACGGACCGGATATTCGCGCCTGATTGCCTTTTCCAGCCTGTCCAAACGCTCCAATGTGCCGGGCATGCGTTCCGGCTTTGTCGCCGGCGACGCCGAGGTTCTGAAAAAATTCCTGCTGTACCGCACCTATCACGGCAGCGCGATGAGCCCATCGATTCAATCTGCATCGATCGCTGCCTGGAACGACGAACAGCATGTCGCCGAAAACCGCGCAAAATACGTCGCGAAATTCAGGGAAATCACGCCGATGCTGCAACAAGTGCTGGATGTTGCACTGCCCGATGCCGGTTTTTACCTGTGGGCCAAAGTAGACAAGCACGTTGCCATCTCGGATACCGAATACGCCAGACGCCTGTATGCCGAATATAATGTAACAGTTTTGCCCGGCAGCTATCTGGCGCGTGATGCGCACGGCATCAATCCGGGCGAAAACCGGATTCGCATGGCGCTGGTGGCCGAAGTCGGCGAATGCCTGGAAGCCGCGCGCCGTATTGTCGCCTTTACCGAAAGCCTGTCAGCACGCTGATTTATTCAACCTTACAAATCCACAACAAGATGACTCAACAGCTACAAAAGACTATCGACCAAGCGTGGGAAGACCGCGCCAATTTCTCTCCCAAATCGGCGCCCGCCGAAGTGCGCGACGCCGTTGCACATGTGATCGAGCAATTGAACCAGGGTACATTGCGCGTCGCGCAAAAAACAGGCGGCGACTGGACCGTCAACCAGTGGATCAAGAAAGCGGTGTTGCTATCGTTTCGGCTGGAAGACAATATGCCGATGCCGGCCGGCGCCAGCATGCAGTTCTACGACAAGGTCCCGACCAAATTCGCCAATTACACCGCCGAAGATTTTGCCAAGGGCGGCTTCCGTGTAGTGCCGCCCGCTGTCGCGCGGCATGGCAGCTTCCTCGGCAAGAACGTCGTGCTGATGCCATCGTTTGTCAATATCGGTGCCTATGTCGATGAAGGCACGATGGTCGACGCGTGGGCCACCGTCGGCTCCTGCGCGCAGATCGGCAAAAATGTTCATCTTTCCGGCGGCGTCGGTATCGGCGGCGTGCTGGAGCCGATGCAAGCCAACCCGACCATCATTGAAGACAACTGCTTTATCGGCGCCCGTTCGGAAATCGTCGAAGGCGTTATCGTCGGAGAAAATTCCGTGATTTCGATGGGCGTCTACATCGGCCAATCGACCAAGATCTATGACCGGGCCACGGGAGAAGTCAGCTATGGCCGGATTCCGCCAGGCTCGGTCGTGGTATCGGGCAATTTGCCGTCGGCTGATGGCAAATACAGCCTGTATTGCGCAGTGATCGTAAAACGGGTCGATGCCAAGACACGTGCGAAGACCGGTATCAACGAATTATTGCGCGAAGCATGACCGTTGCGCCGTCACTCTTTCAGCTTTTCCATTTGACTTAGGAGCAGGCCATGGCGATGGATCGCTTGTTTCAGCTAATGAAGGACAAAGGTGCATCGGACATGTTCCTGTCGGTCAATTCGCCAATTCAGCTTAAGATCAATGGCAACATGATTCCGATCAATCAGCAGAAGCTGGATCAGACGGCCATACAGGCTTTGCTGAGCGAGGTGGTCCCGGATACGCGACTGAAAGAACTGGAACGAAACAATGAGCTCAACCTGGGTATTCCAGTGGCCGGAGTGGGCAGTTTCCGCCTGTCTGCCTTCACCCAGCGCGGCAGCACTTCAGCCGTACTGCGTTTCATTCCGGGCAATATTCCACCAATCGCAGACCTGAATGTTCCGCCGATTCTGTCGGATCTCATTATGGAAAAGCGTGGTTTGCTGCTGGTGGTGGGCGCGACCGGTTCCGGCAAATCCACCACCATTGCATCCATGCTGGATCATCGCAACGGATTACAGGCGGGCCACATTCTGACCCTGGAAGACCCGATCGAATTTCTGTTCAAGAACAAGAAATCAATTGTAAATCAGCGTGAAATCGGCACCGATGCGGCAAGCCTGAATATTGCGCTCAAAAATGCACTGCGCCAGGCGCCGGACTGCATCCTGATAGGCGAAATTCGCGATAAAGATACCATGGCGGCTGCAATTGCCTATGCCCAGTCGGGCCACCTGGTGGTAGCGACATTGCATGCCAATAATAGCTACCAGGCGCTGACCAGAATCATCAATTTTTTTCCGATTGAAACACGCCAATCGCTGTTGCCGGATTTGGCAACCACGCTCAAGGCCGTTATTTCTCAACGCCTGGTACGTACAACCGATGGCGGACGCAGAGCGGCGGTGGAAGTCATGTTGAATACCCGCCATGTTGCGGAACTGATCGAGCAAGGCGAAATCGGCCAGATCAAGGAAGCCATCGAAAAAAGCCTGTCGTCCGGTTCGCAAACATTTGAACAGGCGCTGATGCTATTGATCAAGGACGGTTTGGTGAGCCAGGAGGAAGCGTTGGCCAATGCCGATTCGGCGACCAATCTATACTGGCTGCTCAACAACGAACAACCCAAAGCCGCCGAATCGAACGCCTCTCCGGAAAAAGAAGATGGTCCTACCTTTACCGAATTTACGCTAAATACCTGAGTCCATGGCAATCAGTCTTTACGGCATACCCAATTGCGATCAGGTAAAGAAGGCACGCACCTGGCTCGACGCACAAAAAATGCCATATGTTTTTCATGATTTCAAAAAATCCGGCGTCAGCCGCACATTGCTCGAAACATGGCTGAAGGATGTGGCATGGGACATCCTTGTAAACAGGAAAGGCACGACCTGGCGCAGCCTGACGGATCAGCGCAAAGCGTCCATCATCGACGCAAGCGCTGCAATTGAATTGATGCTTGAATCTCCATCCGTCATCAAGCGCCCTGTTTTATCGACCGGCGGCAGCACTTACGTCGGATTTTCCGATTCACATTATCGACAGATTTTCAAAAATAATTCATGAGCAAAACGCTGGCTCTCGCTGAAGAACTGATTTCTCTGTCGTCCGTCACGCCGGAAGACAAAGGCTGCCAGCAACGACTAATCGATCTGCTGTCGCCGCTCGGTTTCGACTGCGAAACGGTGCAATCGGGCGACGTGACCAATTTGTGGGCGCGCAAGGGAACACAACAACCATTAGTCGTTCTCGCGGGACATACCGATGTAGTGCCGACCGGACCCCTGACGCAGTGGCAATCCAATCCGTTTGTGCCGACCCGGCGCGACGGCAAGCTGTATGGCCGCGGGGCCGCAGACATGAAAACCTCGATCGCCGCAATGGTAATTGCCACTGAAGAATTCATCGCCGCGCACCCGGGTCACAAGGGATCGATCGGTTTTCTGATTACCAGCGATGAAGAAGGCCAGGCTACCGATGGCACGGTAGTCGTTTGCGACATGCTGAAACAGCGAGGCGAACGGCTCGATTACTGCATCGTCGGCGAACCGACATCGACCGGCCGGCTCGGCGACATGATCAAGAATGGCCGTCGCGGCACGATGTCCGGCAAGCTGACAGTCAACGGCGTGCAGGGCCACATCGCTTATCCGCAGTTGGCAAGGAACCCGATTCATCTGGCAATGCCGGCGTTGACGGAACTGGCCGCAAAAAAATGGGATGACGGCAATGAATATTATTTGCCGACATCATGGCAGATGTCCAATATCCATGGCGGTACCGGCGCATCGAACGTGATTCCGGGTCAAGTCGTAATCGATTTCAATTTCCGCTTTTCGACCGCCAGCACGGTGGAAGGCTTGCAGCAGAGCGTGCACGCGATCCTTGACCGGCATGGCCTCGACTATGAGCTTAAATGGATAGTGGGCGGTTTGCCTTTCCTGACGCCGCGCGGCAGCTTGAGTCAGGCGCTGGCGACGGCAATCAAGGCAGAAACCGGCATCGACACCGAGCTATCGACTACCGGGGGCACGTCGGATGGCCGCTTCATTGCGCAGATTTGCCCGCAAGTGATTGAATTCGGTCCGCCCAACGGCAGCATTCACAAAATCGACGAGCATATTGAATTGCGCTTCATTGACCCCCTGAAAAATATTTATCGCCGCACGCTGGAAAACCTGTTGCTGTAAACTGATTCTCACATCCGGCAAGCTCAAGCTTTGGTACACTCGCTGCCTCCTGTGCTGCCTCCTGTGACAGGGAGCGGCCTGAAAGCGCTGTTCATCTACCCGCAACATACTATATCCCCATGACGCCAGACGATTTTTCCACTCCGCGCGACTTGCTGCGTTACGCAGTGACCCGCTTCAATACCGGCAAGTTATACTTCGGCCACGGCAGCAGCAACGCGTTCGATGAAGCGGCTTATCTGATCCTCCATACGCTCAAACTGCCGCTCGACAAACTAGATCCGTTTCTCGATGCGCGGCTATTGCCCCACGAAGTCGGTGCCATTCTGAAAGTTATCGAACGGCGTGCCACGGAACGCCTGCCTGCCGCCTATATTACCAACGAAGCATGGCTAGGCGGTTATCGTTTCTATGTCGATCAACGCGTGATCGTACCCCGATCATTCATCGCTGAACTGATTCCCGAGCAATTTTCACCGTGGATCGGTAATCCTGAATCGGTCACGCATATTCTCGAACTTTGTACCGGTTCCGGTTGTCTGCCGATCATGCTGGCCGATGCTTTCCCGAATGCCCAGATCGATGCGGTGGATATTTCCGCCGATGCGCTGGCAGTCGCGCGCCGCAACGTAGAGGATTACAAATTGCAGGACCGCATCGCATTGATTGAATCGGACTTGTACGCCGAGGTGCCAAAGAAGAAATACGATGTCATCGTTGCCAATCCGCCCTATGTGAATACGGGCTCGATGGACAGGCTGCCGGAAGAATACCGGCGCGAACCGCAGATCGCGTTGGCTGGCGGTGCCGACGGCATGGACCTGGTGCGCAAGATCGTCGCAGGCGCGGCGCAGCGCCTGACCGGAAAAGGCATATTGATGGTCGAAGTCGGCAATGAACGCGCGCATGCAGAGATGGCCTTTCCTGAACTGGAATTGACCTGGCTGTCCACCAGCGCCGGCGACGACATGGTTTTCCTGTTGACCGCCGATCAATTAAGCCAGAACGAGAAATGATACGTTTTCAGCAAGTCAGCCTCATGCGAGGCATCAAGCCGTTGTTGGACAAGGTCGAAGTCACGCTCAACCCCGGCGACAAGATCGGCCTGATCGGTGCCAACGGCGCCGGCAAATCGAGCGTGTTCGCCATGCTGCGCGGCGAACTGCACGCCGATCAGGGCGAAATCGACTTCCCGGCAAAATGGCGCATGGCCTATGTTGCGCAGGAAACACCTGCACTCGACCGCCCTGCGCTGGAGTACGCGATTGACGGCGACATCACATTGCGGCGGCTGGAAGACGAACTTGCATTTCTGGAGAGCCAGCCTGAAAGCGCGGCCAACGGCACGCTGATCGCCGAACTGTACAGCGCGCTGGCCGATGCCGATGCCTACACGGTTCGTTCACGTGCGGAACAATTGCTGACCGGCCTCGGTTTTACGATGGAACAGATGCAACAGCCGGTTGCCAGCTTTTCGGGCGGCTGGCGCATGCGTCTGAACCTGGCCCAGGCGCTGATGTGTCCGTCCGACCTGCTGCTGCTCGATGAGCCGACCAACCACCTGGATCTGGATGCAATCATCTGGCTGGAGGACTGGCTGAAGCGTTATGCCGGCACATTGATCATCGTCTCGCACGATCGCGATTTCCTTGATGGCGTGGTCAATGTGATCGTGCATATCGACGAGCGCAAGCTAAAGCGCTATTCCGGCAATTATTCATCGTTCGAACGACAGCGCGCGGCACAACTGATCCTGGCGCAAGGCACGCTGGAAAAACAAATGCGTCAGCGCGCACATCTGCAATCATTCATCGATCGCTTCAAGGCCAAAGCCAGCAAAGCAAAGCAGGCACAAAGCAGGATGAAGGCATTGTCCAAGATGGAGGAATTGGCACCACTGCGCGCAGCCGCCGAATTTTCATTCGAGTTCCGCGAACCGCTGAACGCACCCAATCCGTTGCTGGTGCTGGAAGACGTCAATGCCGGTTACAGAATTGAAAATGCGAATGACTATGGCGTAACCGAAAAGACCATTGTCTCCGGCATCAATTTCTCTCTGCAAATCGGTCAGCGTATCGGTTTGCTGGGTGTCAATGGCGCCGGCAAATCGACATTGATTAAAACGATTGCAGGCGAGCTGGCACCACTTGCCGGCGATGCGCATACCGGCAAAGGCCTGACGATCGGCTATTTTGCGCAGCATCAAGTCGAAATGCTGCGCCATGACGAATCGCCGCTGTGGCATCTGGTGCGCATCGCGCCCACCACGCGCGAACAGGAATTGCGCAATTTTTTAGGCGGATTCAACTTTCCCGGCGGCATGGTGACCAGCAAAATCGCGCCATTCTCCGGCGGCGAAAAAGCGCGTCTGGCACTGGCGCTGATTGTCTGGCAACGGCCCAACCTGTTGCTGCTGGACGAACCAACCAATCATCTGGATCTGGAAACACGCGAAGCGCTGACCATGGCGCTGGCGCAATTCGAAGGCACCCTGGTCGTCGTATCGCATGATCGCCATCTGCTGCGTGCCACCACCGATCAATTCATCATTGTGGCAGATGGAAAGCTGCAACCGTTCGACGGCGATTTGGATGATTATCGCGACTGGCTGTTTAAAACCAAGCTGGCTGCCAAGACCAATACTACCGCCACCGTTCTGCCAGACTCGACCGCCAGATCAGCGAACGTCGTTCCGATAGCATCCTCACCTGCATCAAATACAGACAAGCGCGAACAGAAACGGATCGAAGCGGAAGACCGCCAAAAGCTGGCCGCGCGCAAAAAACCGATTGAGTCCAAAATCAAAAAACTGGAAGAGCAGATCGCCAAGCGCAATGCACAAAAGGCTGCGGTCGATGCACGTCTGGCCGATCCGGAAATCTACGATAGCGCCAACAAGAAAGAATTGAAAGCGCTGCTCACCGACCAGGCTTATTATGCGAAAGAGCTTGAACAATTGGAAGCCGACTGGCTGGAACAGCAGGAAGCGCTGGAGGCGTTGCACTCCCTGCGGTCGCAGATTGCAACGTCGGATTGACCGGGCCGATACACTCCCGTTGGTGGGCGGTGTCCTCCCGCTGGTCGACGGCGTGTCATCGAACGCGAAGGGATTGCCATCTTGCGTAGAACACTCAATATCATCGGCGCCGGAAATGTCGGTAAAACGCTGGGCCGGTTATGGACGTTAAACCAGACGTTTGTGTGCCAGGACGTACTGAACCGTTCGATCGGCAGCTCGCAACGTGCGGTCTCCTTCATCGGCGCAGGGCGTGCCATAGACGATTACGCAGACCTGCGGCCGGCCGATGTCTGGATGATCGCCGCACCCGACGATCAAATCATGCAATGCGCTGAGCAATTGGCACACGCCGGCTCCCTGTCCGCGGGCAGTGTGGTGTTCCACTGCAGCGGCGCATTGCTCTCGAGCGAACTCCGGGCGGTCCAACGGCTCGGCGCAGCGGCTGGCTGTGCACTTCCTGCGGTCGGCGGTGCACTTCCTGCGGTCGCCAGTATCCATCCGATTCGCAGTTTCGCCGTCCCTGCGGAAGTGGTGCAATCCTTCACCGGAACCTGGTGCGGTATCGAAGGCGATCAGCGCGCGCTTGACGTATTGATTGAAGGATTTTCAGCAATCGGTGCGCACTTGGTCCCGATCAATACCGACTTCAAGATGCTCTATCATTCGGCTGCGGTGTTTGCCTCCAACTATCTGGTGACCTTGCTGGATGTTGCACTGCAAGCATATGCCAAGGCCGGCATATCTGACGATGTAGCACTCAACATGATTGAACCGCTGGTACGGAAAACCGTCGATGGCATTTTCCAGGTCGGCCCCGAAAAAGCGTTATCCGGACCGATTGCGCGCGGCGATCTGGAGACGGCGGCCAGACAATATCGCGCGGTAGCGGCTTGGGACAAACGGTATGGTGCACTCTACAAGCGGCTCGGAAGATTGACTGCCGATCTCGCTGCTCGACGAGATAAGCCGAAACGCTGAATTCCTTGCATGGAACACCCCGCTATGCGATAACAAACGCCGATTAAAAATTGGCAAGGGCTGTATTTTGCAGAGCTGCGGGCGGCGACCGAAGGGAATGCGCAGCCGGGATGAGAAGGAGCCAATGAACACAGCGCCGCAGCAAAAAACAATACGACAATCGTATTTTCCCCTTGAATCGTGAACCGGTCGACGACTCCGACTGACGGTTAGCGCTGTTTTCCAGCCATGCGGTATGAATCATGGGTTTTGCGCAATTCGAGGCGGCTGTCGCGCAGCTTCAGTCTCTGTATGCCGGGTAGCGCGATCAGATCGCGATCGTGGCAAGCCATGATAACGCTGCTTCCTGCATTGATCAAAGTTGGAATCAGCGCAATCACCTGTTCCCGTGCGGGTCCATCCAGGTTGGCAGTCGGCTCATCCAGCAACAGCAATTTCGGCGACAATACTTTGGCACGCGCCAATGCAATCCGTTGTTTTTCACCGCCGGACAATATGCCGGGGCGGCTGCCGCGCAGATGCGTAACGCCGGCCCAGGCCATCGCTTCGTCAACACGCTGTGCGATTTCCATTTTGGGGCGGCCGCGCGCCACTAATCCATACCCGATATTTTCCGTCACGCTGGTAGAAAACATCGCCGGATGCTGATGCACATAAACGATCGCGTCGCGCATCGCCGGGGAATACGGGGAAAAGCGGGCCGGTTGCCCCAGGAAGAACGCTTCCGATATTTCCGCCGGTTCCAATCCACAAAGAATACGCAATAACGTGCTTTTCCCTGCCCCATTCGCGCCGGTCAATACATAGGCGCTCCCCGGTGCGATGGCGAGCCTGTCGATATCGAGCAGTATCCGCTCGCCGAATCGTTTTTGCAGACGCAGGATCGACAATAAGTCAGTCATTGCGTGCTTCTCGCTGCATGCGCATCGCCTTGCAATAGCATCAGCGCCGCATTGATGACCAGCGCGATCATCACCAGCACGATGCCAAGGGCAATGCCTTGTGCGAATTCCCCCTTGCTGGTTTCAAGTGCGATTGCGGTGGTGATGGTGCGGGTTTCACCTGCTATATTGCCGCCGACCATCAGCGCGCAGCCCACTTCCGATATCACCCGGCCAAAGCCATTGATCACCGCTGCCATCACGCCAAAACGTACTTCATGCAACACCGTAACCATCACCCGCCAGCGGGATGCGCCGAGTGTAATTGCAGTCTCGGCCAGGCGCAGATCTGCCGCCTGTACGGCTGCCAGAGTGAATGCAACCAGCACCGGCAATGCGATCAGTACTTGTCCGGCAATGATGCCAGGCTGGGTAAAAAGCCATTGCAGTCCGCCCCATGGGCCTTGACGCGACAGCATCAAATACAGCAATAACCCGATCAACACGGTAGGCAACGACAATGCCGCCTGCGACAGCCAGATAACGATACGCCGGCCGGGAAAAACGTGCGCCGCAACCGCATAACCTGCCACTACCGCGATCGGGGTGGCGATTGCCAATGCGACGACAGTCGTTTTCAGCGATACCCAGATGATTTGCCACAACGTCGCGTCTCCGGAAAAGAGCAGAGTAAATGCATCACGAATGGCATCGATCAGGTGCATGAAAAAGGCATTAGGAAAAAGCAGAACAAGAGCCGGAGGGAATATTTAAATGCGGACAACGAATTGTCGTACAAAGCGGCGATCAGTGCACGGCCCGCTTGTATTATTTGCATCAATACCGGTCCAGCCGGTTTGACAACAGAATCAGGCGACCTTGAGCACCCCATCGATCAGATGCGGCTCGAATAAGAGCCGTTCTTTGCCGGTCAACAGCAGGAAATGCTTGCCGGTGCAGCGTGCCAGCAGCGACATGCCCAGCCGCTCGGCCACCATATGCCCCATCTGCGTCGTGCCCGAACGCGACAGCAGA
>DASYKE010000033.1:0-9400 GCA_035995725.1 Burkholderiaceae bacterium
TTCTCCTTCATGCCTGTCCTGTAGTTGTCGTCTGTTCCAACCATGTTGGTCGACCAGCTTCTGCCCACCCCAGTGATTAACAATCGTTAACGAAATGCCCATCCCGTCTTAACTCGCCATGGCGCAGGGTATGACTGCAGCTCCTCATAAATTTGCGGGCTGCACCGTTCCTCCTTTTTACTGGAGTACACCATGAAAACGAAATCATTTATTCCCGCCGTTGTTGCGCTGACACTGCTGCTCTTGGCGTCATCGTCAATGGCTGCAACGATTCTCGATTCACTCGGCGAAACCGCGGCGGCGGCAGCCGCCGATCGCACGAACATGATTAATCCCGACACCAAGTACGTCAACGTGCAAACCAGCCACAAATTCGACGTCGGCGGAAAGAAATTTACCTGGGATTATTACGGTATTCACATGGCATTTTAATGGCCCGACGCTGTTGGGTCGTTCGACTTGAACCGGGTCACTCTTGTGTTAAGGAAAGCAGCGCCATACATGGATTGCCAAAATCGCGCGCCAGTTGAATTGGCATGAAGATTCATGCCGTACAACAGCCCACCAACATGTGGCTCCGCCTTTGCCTAGTCGATTTGCGAAGGGCGATCGAATCTGTCCAACCGAATGCCCTATACATAGCGCGTGACCGCTATTTTGAAGCAGTTAACTCTGGACCTTTGTTGGTGAAGTGGTGCAGTTTTCGTCGATGGAACGGTATAGGCACAGTCTTTCGTATCGCTTCAACGACGCACGTCAGCTGAACATCATAACTGCGCAAGATCAATATTCGCGCAATTAACCGTTTCAAAATATGTAAAAAATAGTAGGTGCCGAACAGGATAACGCAGGAGCCGCCGGCAATCGCCAGGAAATTGACTCAATGAATCAGTTGCAATCGGAAACAGTTTCGTTGACGGCTGTGCCGCCGCCCGTGACAGCGGAAGATCGGGCACGCGCCGACCTGTATGCTTTGATCGCCCGTCTGCTGCTGGCCCCACCGGATGCAGCGCTGTTGGCAAATCTTTCCGAAGCGGACTCGCTGGTCTCGCACCAAGCGGACAATCCCCTTGATCGTGCGTGGGAAAAACTGATTATCGCCGCCGGCATCATGGATGAGCAGTCCATACAGAATGAGTTCGATGCATTGTTCGTCAGTACCGGAAATCCGCAGGTCGATCCTTATGCATCCTTGTATCTGTCAGGGTTCATGATGGAAAAACCGCTGTCGGCGCTCAGGACTGATCTGCTGCAATTGGGACTGATGCGCATTCCAGGCGTATGCGAATTGGAAGACCACCTGGCCGCACTATGCGAGACCATGCGCCTCCTGATCACTGGCGAGCAAGGCGGCAAGCAACAACCTGTAGAACGCCAGAAAGTATTTTTCGAAAAGCATATCTCGCCTTGGTACGGTCGTTGCATGGATGATATTCGTTTGGCCCACGGAGCGAATTTTTATCGGTTGATTGCCGATTTCGTGCAAGCGTTTCTCGACATCGAATCTCAGGCATTCGAGATGGAATATTCTGCCGCGGCGCGCAACGCTGAATTGTGAGGATAGAGCGAGGATGGATGTCATGAAAAGGAACACAGAAAATCCCATGCGGCGGAAATTTCTGGTAGCTGCGGGGTGTGCTCCTGCAATAGCCGTCGTGGCCCTGTTCGACGCACGGCCGGAAGTCGAGGCCGTTGCCCGCGCCGTGACACCTGCGCATCCCCCTGCCGCCAGTGGCTACCATGAAACTGACCACATCCGGAAATATTACTACACTGCAGCTTATTTTTAAGGAGCCGCGTTGATGTTGCTCGTCAAGAAATCCGGCAGCGATCGCGGCTTGAACCGTCCGCAGCGGCAAGAAATTACCCGACCCGCGGCCACCATGGACCGCCGCTCATTTCTGAAGCGCACAGGCGTGACTGCGGGCGCAGGCATACTGGCACAGCATCTGTCGCTGAGAGTGATCCGCCCCGCTCAAGCCCAGCCCCAGCCCGCCAAGGTGCCCGACGCCGGGCAACCGGTATTGAAACACACGATATGCACTCACTGCTCGGTCGGCTGCTCGGTCGAGGCGATCGTGCAAAACGGCGTCTGGGTTCGGCAGGATACGGCCTTCGATTCGCCGATCAATATGGGCGCGCACTGCGCCAAAGGGGCATCGGTCCGCGAGCATGGCCACGGCGAATACCGGCTGCGCTATCCGATGAAACTGGTCAACGGCCAGTATCAGCGCATTTCCTGGGACCAGGCGATCAATGAGGTCAGCGACAGGATTCTGCAGATCCGGCGGCAGGCAGGGCCGGACGCCATCATGACGATCGGCGGCAGCAAGCACAGTAACGAACAAGCCTATCTGTTGCGAAAATTCATGTCCATGTGGGGCTCGAACAATTGCGATCACCAGGCACGGATCTGCCACTCCACCACGGTCGCCGGCGTCGCGCAGACCTACGGCTATGGCGCGATGACCAACTCCTTTAACGATCTGAGCCACACCAAGGCGGTCATGTTCATCGGCTCCAATCCGGCAGAGGCGCATCCGATTTCGATGCTGCATTTTCTGCATGCCAAGGAGCTGGGTGCGAAAATGATTGTTGTCGATCCGCGCTTCACCCGCACCGCGCGCTTCGCCCATTATTACGTACGCATCCGCCCGGGTACCGATATTGCGCTGGTCTGGGGCATCCTCTGGCATATCTTCGAGAATGGCTGGGAAGACAAGCAATACATTGCGCAGCGCACCTATGGCATGGACGATGTGCGCAAAGAGGTGGCCAATTGGACCCCGAACAAGGTGTCGGATGTGACCGGAGTGCCGGAAGAGGCCGTGCACCGTGCGGCCGAAATGCTGGCCACCAACCGTCCTTCTTCGGTGGTGTGGTGCATGGGGATCACCCAGCACCACGTCGGCACAGCCAATGTACGCGCGCTGTCAATCCTGCAACTGGCGCTCGGCAATATCGGCATCCCCGGCGGTGGCGCCAATATCTATCGCGGCCACGACAACGTGCAGGGTGCCACCGATGTCGGCCCCAACCCGGATTCCCTGCCCGGCTATTACGGCCTGGCCGAACCGGCCTGGAAGTATTTCGCCACGGTCTGGGGTGTGGATTACAACTGGCTCCAGTCGCGCTTTGCATCGAAAGAATTAATGGAAAAGCCGGGCATGCCGGTGTCCCGCTGGTTCGACGGCGTACTGGAGAAGAATGCCTATGTCGACCAGCCCAGCAATCTGCGCGGCGTGCTCTATTGGGGCCATGCACCGAACAGCCAGACCCGCCTGCCCGACATGAAAGCGGCGATGCAGAAGCTGGACTTGCTGGTAGTGGTCGACCCCTACCCGACCATGACCGCCGCCATGCATGGCCGCAAGGATGGCGTGTATCTGCTGCCGGCGACGACGCAGTTCGAGACACAGGGCTCGGTTACCGCGTCCAACCGCAGCCTCCAGTGGCGGGAGCGGGTGATTCAGCCGCTCTTCGAATCCAAGACCGACCAGGAGATCATGTACCTGTTCGCCCGCAAGTTCGGCTTTGCCGACGAAATGTGCAAAAACATCAAGGTGGTCAACAACGAGCCGGTGATCGAGGACATCCTGCGCGAGATCAACCGCTCCTGCTGGACCATCGGCTATACCGGCTGTTCGCCGGAGCGGCTCAAGCTGCATATGCAAAACAAGCATACCTTCAACCCGACCACGCTGCGAGCCGACTCCGGGCCATGCAAGGGCGATTACTACGGCTTGCCCTGGCCGTGCTGGGGCACCCCGGAGCTGAAGCATCCCGGTACGCCAATTCTGTACGACCTGTCCAAACCGGTTATCGAAGGCGGCTTGCCATTCCGTGCCAACTGGGGCGTGGAACATAACGGCATGAGCCTGCTGGCGGCGGACGGATCGACTACCAAGGGCAGCGAAATCGATACAGGCTATCCGGAGTTCGACCATGTCTTCCTTAAAAAGCTCGGCTGGTGGAGTGAACTGACACCGCAGGAGCAGGCGCAGGCCGAAGGCAAGAACTGGAAGACGGATTTATCCGGCGGGATTATCCGGGTGGTGATCAAGCATGGCTGCGCGCCTTATGGCAATGCCCGGGCACGCGCCAATGTGTGGAACTTCCCGGATCCGGTACCGGTGCATCGCGAGCCGCTAATGACGCCGCGGCGAGATCTGGCGGCGAAATACCCAACCTATGACGACAAGGCCAATTTCTGGCGCTTGCCGACCTTGTACAAATCGGTTCAGGCAGTCGATTTTTCAAAAGACTATCCGCTCATCATGACTTCCGGCCGCCTGGTCGAATACGAGGGCGGCGGCGACGAGACGCGGTCGAATCCTTGGCTCGCGGAGCTGCAGCAAACCATGTTCATCGAAGTCAATCCGCAAGATGCGGCGCAGACGGGCGTGGATACCGGGAAGTATGTCTGGGTAGAGACGCCGACCGGGGCGCGCCTGAAGGTCATGACACTGGTCACCCCGCGCGTGTCGAAGGGATTGGTCTGGATGCCGTATCACTTCGGCGGATGGTGGATGGGCGAAGACCAACGTGCCAATTATCCCGTGGGCGCGGCGCCGATCGTGCTGGGAGAGGCATGCAACACCGGCTGGACCTACGGCTACGACATAGTCACCATGATGCAGGAGACCAAAGTCTCGCTATGCCGGCTGGTGAAATACTGAGATTGGAGGTCAAGAATGGCAATGAGAATGAAATTCCTGTGCGATACCGAGCGCTGCATCGATTGCAACGGTTGCGCGACCGCCTGCAAGAACGAGAACGAAGTTCCATGGGGAATGAATCGCAGGCGGGTAGTCACCATCAATGACGGTGTGCCCGGCGAGCATTCCATTTCGGTAGCCTGCATGCATTGCACCGATGCGCCATGCATGGCGGTTTGTCCAGTGGACTGTTTCTACCATACCGAAAACGGTATCGTGCTGCATGACAAGGACATGTGCATCGGTTGCGGCTATTGCTATTACGCGTGCCCGTTCGGGGCGCCGCAATTCCCGGAACCGGGTGCCTTCAACCACCGTGGCAAGATGGATAAATGCACGTTCTGCGCGGGCGGCCCGGAACCGGATCAATCGGAAGCGGAATTCAAAAAATACGGACGCAACCGCATCAGCGAAGGCAAGCTGCCGGTCTGCGCCGAACAGTGCGGCACCAAGGCGTTGCTGGGCGGCGACGCCAACATCATCGCCGATATTTACAGGCAGCGGGTCGAGACCCGCGGCTATGGACCGGAGCTGTGGGGCTGGAAAATCGCCTATGGGCCACGCAAGCGCAGCATGCAGAGCGAGGACAACGGCGACGGGCCGCGGACCAACCAGATCCGGGATGATTATCAGAACGATCCGCGGACGTTTACGACATGAGACGCATTCGACTTTGGTCCGCCGGATTGACAGCCCTGCTGCTGTGCGGCTGCCTGGAGGTGGAGCAGCACCCGAAATGGGTCAACGGTCAGTACAACGGCAAGCCGGACAACCTGCCGGAACAGGCCAATTTCCACAACGACCGGCTGGCGTGGAGCGCGGCCATTGCAAACCGAAATCAATTTCAAAATGAATATATCAGGGACCATCCATAACAGGAGGCGTGAGATGCATCCTTCATTATCCTGGCAGCGAATCCTGCCCGGCCTGCTGTTCG
Organism: Burkholderiaceae bacterium; assembly: GCA_035995725.1. Classification (GTDB taxonomy): domain Bacteria; phylum Pseudomonadota; class Gammaproteobacteria; order Burkholderiales; family Burkholderiaceae_D; genus JAQGLW01. The sequence goes on from DASYKE010000033.1 coordinate 5,656, forward strand.
CATTGCTGTTGCTGCCGGCATCCACGCATGCGGCCGTGCCGAACAAGGATGCGGTGCCGGCCTACGCAGAGGAGCAGACCATTCTGCAAACCGAAAAGGATGTACCGGAACCCGGATGGACATCCCCGGATTCCGGCCGGCGCCACTTTGACCGGCACTTCATTGTTCCCTTTGGCACCCAACCCGAGCAGGACGTCATTCTGCAACGCGGCGGCAACACCTGGCGGACGCTGCGCAACGGGCCGATCGCCACCGCCAGCGGCACCCTGCTTCTGGTGGTGCCTCTGCTGATGCTCGGTTTCTATAGACTGGTCGGGCCGGCGCGACTCGATCACCCGGAATCAGGCCGGAAGATCGAGCGGTTTTCCGATTGGGAGCGGACCGTCCACTGGGCGACTGCCATCAGTTTTCTGCTGCTGGCGGCGACCGGCCTGATTCTGATGTTCGGCAAGAAAATACTATTGCCATGGATGGGACATATGCCCTATTCATGGCTGGCCGCTATCTCCGTATACATTCACAACTTTGTCGGGCCGCTTTTCATCCTGTGTTCCATCATCATGTTCGCAACCTTCGCGTACAGAAACATCTTCCAGCGCTGGGACTGGCTCTGGATCAAAAAAGTCGGTGGCCTCATAACGCATGAGCATGTGCCGGCCGGCTTTTTCAATGCCGGTGAAAAATTGTGGTTCTGGGGTGGCGTCACGCTGCTCGGGCTGCTGATGTCCGTGACGGGACTGGTTCTGGATTTCGTGAATTTGGGCCAGACGCGCTACATCCTGCAGTGGGCCAATTATCTGCACATCACCGGCGCCACGCTTTACATGGTTGCCGCCATGGGGCACATTTATATCGGTACCCTTGGCACGCCCGGTGCTTACGAAGCGATGCGTTATGGCACGGTTGACGAGGAATGGGCGAAAGAGCATCACGAACTCTGGTACAACGAAGTGAGAGCCGGCGCTGCTCCTGCCACGCCACCCCCGCGCGGCGCAGAGCCGCGTCCGGGTATTTGATCTGCGGTGACAGATTGAGGAGAGAACGCAGATGTTTAAAAAAGCGATTGCCCTGCTTGCGCTTTCATCTGCACTGCTGGGCAGTATCACGGGATGCGCAAACAAACCTGACGCCTCGTCCGATACCGGCATCAGGCAAACGCACTTTCCCGGCCAAGTCACAGCCGGCGGCGGGACCAGCGGAGAAGTAATGGAGCGCGCGAAAAAAGTGGCTTCCAGCGGAGCGCCGAGCGGCACGCCGGGTATTCCGGAGGGATCCGAGGGGAACACGAGCGGTGCGGCGCTGGGAGGAACCACCAGCGGCGCGGCCGCAACAAAAGATACCCGAGGATCCGGACCCGAGCCATCGGGCAGCACTCCACCGTCCGGGAATCGTTGATCAAGGAGCAACGGCGATGCATCGAACTACAGGCATATTACGGATTGGCGTTGCCGTACTCATGACTTCCTTGTATGGAGTATGCATGGCGAAGCTGCCGCCGCCGACCCAGGAACAGGTGCAAGCGGCAGCAGCCAAAAAGGCGCAGGCGGACACTCAGGCGGAAAAAGACAAGCAGGAACTGGCAGCGGTAATGGATGCAATCGCCAAGCGCTGGCGCGCCCGGGCGGCAGCCAATGGTTGGCCGACACGCCCGTCAACCCCGGTGGCGTCGGTACAGGGGTTCAATGCGTCGGCCAACCAATCCAGCCCATCGGGCCAGCCGGGCGGCCGTCAAGGCAGCGCCGCGGTGCAGGCGCCGATCCGCAGCGAGAAATCAGGCACGGCCCCGCCCAGTCCAGACGTGAAACAGGTCGCGCCTGGTGATTCCAAGTAGCAGCCGCCAAGTAGCAGCGGTGCGCTGGACAACGGAAAGACATTCGCCGCTATCGAGCAACTTTTTCGAATCGTGATGGCCGGCCGGGATATGGGAACAGGGCCTGACAAGCGATCCGGCTGAGCTGCAAAACAGAACGTCGCAAGCGTGCAATGGCTGCCCGCCGTTGAACGCATGAATACGCAGGAGATTGTATGCGAATGGCCGATATGCCGATCGCGGTGATCATGCAGCGGCGAGCCGTCCGGCTTCCCTGGGCCGAGGACGTCTGGGGCGCGGTTGCCGCGGTGCCGGACCCGGGCGGTCTGCCTGTTGTCCGGACGCTCGCTTATTCGGAAGAGCGCGAAACGTACCTGGTTTCCGGCTTGCGGCTCGAACTGTATCCGGACGAAAACGACGGCTACTTCGAAAACTGGGCGGCGCCCGAACCGAAGATCTTCGTAATGTGGCGAATGCTGAGTCAGCGTGCCATGCCGGTGCTGGCCTCGGTCAGCTATGGCGAGGGGGCGCGCATGCTCGATTCGGGCGAGTCCGCCGATGGCGTGGCCATGCCGGCTGAAATCCATGCATGGCTGACCCGTTATCTTCAGGAACATTACCAGCCCTCCCGGTACAAGGGCAAGCATCATGGCTAAGACTTTGTTCGCCGCCGATACCGGATGGAAAATCGTCGAAGCATTCCACGCCGTCCCGGCATCTTTCCCGGAACGGGTCCGCGCGTCAATGAGTGCGGCAGCACAATTTCTTCTGGATGAAAATCGCTGCCGGCAATGATGTTCACGGCCCCATGTACAACGAAAAACAACGAAAAGCAAATCAATGGCAACCAATGATGACCTATCGAAGAGGGTACGGAACCTTTTCGTGTGAACCCATACCGAAGTAAGACCAAGCACATCTATCGACAGGAGGCCGTATGGCAACCAAGGTACAGATTGTTTTTTACAGCACGTATGGGCATATTTATCGGATGGCTGAAGCGGTGGCCGAAGGCGCACGCGAAGCGGGCGGCGTGGAGGTCGCCCTGCTGCAGGTGCCGGAACTGATGCCTGATGAAGTCCTGGAGAAATCCGGGGCGAAGGCCGCGCGGCAGGCATTCGCGCACGTGCCCATCGCCCAGCCGGATCACCTGGCCGACGCCGACGCGGTTATCTTCGGCACTCCGACGCGCTTCGGCAACATGTGCGCGCAAATGAGAAATTTTCTCGACCAGACCGGCGGGCTGTGGATGCAGGGATCCTTGGTTGGCAAAGTCGGCAGCGTATTCACGAGCACTGCCAGTCAGCACGGTGGCCAGGAAACCACGTTGACCAGCTTCCACACGACACTGCTGCATCAGGGAATGATTATTGTCGGCGTACCATATGCGGAAGTGCGGCTCATGACATTGAACGAAATATCCGGCGGCACTCCCTACGGCGCATCCACCATCTCCGCCGGCGACGGATCGCGCATGCCGAGCGACAATGAACTTGCCATTGCGCGCTACCAGGGGCGCCACGTGGCGTCGATTGCGAAAAAGCAGGCCGCAAGATAATTCAATTCATCGCGCAGCGCAATGGGCGCAATGACGAAATGCCTGAAAAACATGCGGCAAATCCGGACTGAAAATCCCCCCTGCCATGCTGGCCAAACAAGGAGAAAATGTTGGACAAGTTATTGAATGTCGCTGCGCGACTGTTAATGGCGCAGATTTTCATCATTTCCGGTTTTGGCAAGATTACGGCTTATGGCGCAACTCAGGGATATTTTTCTTCGCTGGGCATACCCATGCCCGGTGTTCTGCTCCCGCTGGTAATACTCGTCGAACTCGGCGGCGGTCTCGCTTTGCTGTTCGGGTTCAAGGCACGGTGGGCAGCCGCCGTGCTCGCCGCGTTCACCCTGCTCGCGGCACTGATCGCCCATACGAATTTC
>DASYKE010000034.1:0-36386 GCA_035995725.1 Burkholderiaceae bacterium
CGCATCTTGCCGGCTTCTTTGGCGCCTTGCTCGCCCTTGAATGCAATGAAATCTTCGTAGGCGATCGTTTGCGCGCGGATGAAACCGCGCTCGAAGTCAGTGTGAATCACGCCCGCCGCCTGCGGTGCGGTATCTCCGACATGGATAGTCCACGCACGTACTTCCTTCACGCCCGCGGTGAAATAGGTTTGCAATCCGAGCAGCTTGAAGCCGGCGCGAATCAGGCGATCCAGTCCCGGTTCTTCCATGCCCATATCCGCCAGAAACTCTCCCTTGTCGGCGTCGTCCAGGTCGGCGATTTCTGATTCGATGGCCGCGCAGATTGCGACCAGCGGCGCATTTTGCGCCTTGGCATAGGCGGCCAATTGGTCGAGCATCGGGTTGCCGGTAAAGCCGGTGTCCGACACGTTGCCAACATACATCGCCGGTTTGGCGGTGATCAGGCACAGCGGCTTGATCAATGCCATTTCTTCCGCATCCAGCCCCATTGCACGCACCGGTTTGGCTTGGTCCAGATGCGGCATGATGCGCTCCAGGATGGCAACCAGCCTAGCGGCATCCTTGTCGCCCGACCTAGCTTTTTTATTTTCGCGATGGATCGCTTTTTCAACCGTTCCCATGTCGGCCAATGCCAGTTCGGTCTGGATCACTTCGATGTCGTCGAGCGGATTAATCCTGCCCGCGACGTGGATCACGTTGTCGTCCTCGAAACAGCGCACTACATTGACGATTGCATCGGTTTCGCGGATGTGGGCAAGGAATTGATTGCCCAGGCCTTCGCCTTTCGACGCGCCCGCTACCAATCCGGCGATATCGACGAACTCGACGGTTGCCGGCACCACTCGTTCGGGCTTGACGATAGCCGCCAGCGCGGCCAGACGAGAGTCCGGCACTTCGACCATGCCGACGTTAGGCTCGATGGTGCAAAAGGGATAATTTTCAGCAGGGATTCCTGCTTTCGTGAGTGCATTGAAAAGCGTGGATTTGCCGACGTTGGGCAGGCCGACGATGCCGCATTTGAGACTCATGATGTATGCTTTACTGAACTTTGATTAACCTGCTATTTTACCGCAGCCGACAGGAAGCAATGCGATTCGACCCGGGCGCACCGGTCACCTTGCCTGCGGGATTGTTACGCCCACGTGCAAGAGTGATCGTCACTTCATTGTATGAAGTTGCATCATGGCCGTCTCGAATTTGCCTTCGCACAGCAGTGGAATGGCGTCGAGGCTCTTGGCAATCGCCTCGTCGATCAATGGCTGTTCTTCCTTGCGCGGCCGGTGCAATACATAATCGACTACCGCCTGCTGCAAACCAATTATGCGCGGGTGGCCGATGCCGATTCGCAGGCGCCAGTAATCCTGCGTGCCGAGCGCGGCGGTGACATCTTTCAGGCCGTTATGGCCGCCCGACGAGCCACCTTTCTTGATCTTGGCGGTGCCGGGCGGAAGATCGAGTTCATCATGCACGACCAGGATTTCATCGGGGGCGATTTTGTAAAAGCGCGCCAATGCGCCCACCGATTGGCCGGATCGGTTCATGTAGGTTTGCGGTTCCAGCAGCCATGTTTCCTGCCCGGCGATAACGGTTTTTGCAACCAATGCGTTGTAACGCGATTCGCGTGACAGCGCGCCGCGGGCATGGCTGACAGCCAGCCTGTCGACCAGCCAGAAACCCGCGTTGTGGCGTGTTTGTTCGTATTCCGGCCCGGGGTTGCCGAGGCCAACGATAAGGCGAATTGACATGGCGTGATGGAAATAAAATATTGATTATCCCGGATGTCGCGGCTTGCCGTCCAATAAAGCCGCCGAATAACAAAAAACCCGCCATGGCGGCGGGTTTTTGATCCGGGCGAAGGTTGCGTTGCCGGATTACTTCTTGTCGGCAGGAGGCGTAGCCGGTGCAGCTGCTGCGTCTGCCGCCGGTGCTGCTGCTGCCGCGGCGACTTCAGCGTCACTTTCTACCTTGCCGGCAGGGATCGACGCCGTGGCGATGGTCGGATTGTCCTGACCGCCGTGAATAACCGGCGTGACGCCCTCAGGCAATTTGATGTCGGATAAGTGGATCGAGTTGCCGACTTCAAGATTGGCCAGATCGACTTCGATAAACTCGGGCAGATCTTTCGGCAGGCAACTGATTTCCAGGTCGGACAGAACGTGGCTGATAATGCCGCCGGACAGTTTCACGGCCGGGGAGATTTCGGCATTGACGAAGTGCAGCGGTATTTTGACGTGGATCTTCTGTTTCGCATCGACCCGCTGGAAATCGACGTGCAATACCAGTTGCTTGTATGCGTGTACCTGGAAATCGCGCAGCAGAACGCGTTCCGCCTTGCCGTCGATTTCCATATCTAGGATCGAAGAATGGAATGTCTCTTTTTTCAGCGCGTGGTACAGCGCGTTGTGATCGAGCGTGATCTTGACGGCTGCGCCGGTGCCACCATAAATGATGCCTGGGGTTTGGCCAGCATTGCGCAGGCGGCGGCTCGCTCCGGACCCCTGCTCTTTGCGTGCGAATGCAATTACTTTCATTTTAAAACTCCACTGTGTGCAAGACGATTCGCCTTGCGGTTAAAATCCCCCGCGACCAGGGGATTTGAAAACCCGCTTCCGAAGGAACGGGCTAAATTTGTTGGCGGTAGAACATCACTTCAAGAGTGGCTCAAGATAACCCGACGCGCTGTGGCGCCTTGTAAATTCTGTCCCACAATACTCTTAATCGGCAAACAGCGACATCACCGAGTCGCCTTTGCTGATGCGCTTGAACGTCTCTGCCAGCAGCTCGGCGCATGATAGCTGGCGAATCTTGGGACATGCCTTGGCTGCTGCCGACAATGGAATCGTATCGGTTACAACCAATTCGTCCAGTGGCGAATTCGAAATACGCTCGACCGCCGGTCCCGACAATACAGGGTGCGTACAGTAGGCGATCACTTTTTTCGCGCCGCGTTCTTTCAGCACTTCGGCCGCCTTGGTCAGCGTGCCTGCGGTGTCGACCATATCATCCATGATCACGCAGTTGCGGCCTTCGACTTCGCCGATGATGTTCATGACTTCCGACACGTTCGCTTTCGGGCGACGCTTGTCGATAATAGCCAGATCGCAGTCCAGGCGCTTTGCCAGCGCCCGGGCGCGGACCACGCCGCCGACATCGGGTGACACCACCAGCAGATCGTCGTAGTTCTTGCTTACCAAGTCACCCAGCAGGATCGGCGATGCATAAATATTATCCACCGGGATGTCGAAAAATCCCTGGATCTGGTCGGCATGCAAATCCATGATCAATACGCGCTCGACGCCGGCTTCCTGCAGCATGTTGGCAACCACCTTGGCCGAAATCGCTACGCGCGCGGAGCGCGGGCGGCGGTCCTGGCGTGCATAACCGTAATATGGAATCGCAGCGGTGATGCGGCCGGCGGATGAGCGTTTCAACGCATCGACCATCAACATGATTTCCATCAGGTGGTCGTTGGTCGGCGCGCATGTCGACTGCAGCACGAACACATCCTTGCCACGCACGTTTTCATTGATCTCGACGACCACTTCGCCATCGGAAAATTTGGAAACGACAGCCTTGCCAAGCGGGATGCCGAGCTGCTTGGCAACCCCGGCAGCCAATTCCGGATTTGCGTTACCGGTAAAAACCATCAGGTTTTCAAGTGCCATGGGACCCCTGGATACAATCGTTAAAAGCTTGAAAAGCCGCCAATGCACGACTTGTCAGTCTTGCGTTGGCGGCTTGCCCGTATGCTTGCTGTTTATTTTTTAACAGACGTAATTCGCTGTTGCGACATACGCAAAGATCATAATGGCAGGGGAACAAGGATTCGAACCTTGGAATGCTGGAATCAAAATCCAGTGCCTTAACCAGCTTGGCGATTCCCCTACACAACCGGGTGCCTGCCGTCACATTTTCGCTAACTCCAGCGGCCAATGCAACGTCAAGCCAATTCTATTCTTGATCAGATGAGGACAGAGTGCTCTTCGCCTAACTCTTTCCCCATAGGCATAACTTTTTTTCACAAGTACGCCAGCGGATGCTGCGCAATCGCTCTGGCTTTCCATGCTTTCCAGCGACCGGGTACCTTGTCGAGTACTTCGTCAGCTTGACGTTCATGCTCGAATGGACAGAACACGCAAGCGCCGGAGCCGGTCATTCTTGCATCTCCGTACGCCGTGAGCCATTCGATCGCATCGGCGACCGGCGGAAACAGCCTGGCGGCCACAACTTGCAAATCGTTTTTCCCAAACCCAATCGGGGCCATGGAAAAGTCAGATATTTTGACGGATTTCGTGTTCCTTGTCAATTCCGGCGCACCGAAGATAGTACCGGTCGGCACCGAAACGCCCGGCTCGACGATGACGAACCAGCGATCGGGCGTCGTGACCGGTACCAGCGCCTCGCCTATGCCTTCCGCAAAGGCGTTCCGGCCAAACAGGAAAAATGGTACGTCGGCACCCAGTTGCAGCCCCAGAGCCATCAGTTGTGCACGTGTCAGACCGGTCTGCCACAAGTGATTAAGGGCAAGCAATGTTGTCGCCGCGTCCGACGAACCGCCCCCTAGGCCGCCACCCATCGGCAGCCGTTTGTTGATTGCGATATCGGCACCGAAGGTTTTTCCTGTCAACCTGGAATTGGCCTCTGCCTGCAGCAATCTGGCCGCGCGCACGGTCAGGTCGGATTCTTCCGCGACGCCTGCGAGCCCGGTGCGGCGGCGGATTACATTATCGTCGCGCACTTCAAAATCCAGCGTATCGCCGTAATCGATCAACTGAAATACCGTTTGCAGCAAATGGTAGCCGTCCGGACGCCGGCCAGTCACATGTAAAAACAGGTTGAGTTTGGCTGGTGCCGGGCAATTATTCAGCGTACGGATCATTGCGATGCTGCCGGGCCGATCGGTTCGCGCGGTTGCCAGGTATCGATGACAAGCCGGATCGCGACATCGCCCGCCTGTACGGTGTTGCGCGAAAGGTCGATGCGTTTTGGGCGATTTTGTGCGGCATCATCCTGCCAGCTTGAGTAGTGAATACGCCAGCCGTCACGCGTTGTTACGTCAGTCGTGCCGCCATACGGCGCGGCGACAAAGCGCTTGCCGTCGGCATCGGTGGCGAAACCTTGCAGCCAGTCACGCAAGCCCGAAACAGGTAATGGCCAGCCTAATGCGCCGGCGGCCAGCGCATCGACATCGGTAGCCGTGCGCGGCGCCTGTCCGGCCCGGGTCAGGGTGGATAGATTGGGCGTGATATCGATCGCGGCAATGGTCTGCCCGAGCGGAGACAGCAAGGTGACGACGGTGCGTCCAGGGCTTTGCGCCCAGGTAAAACTGCCATGGACTGCCTGATCGTTGCCGTTTTGCTGGTAACGCATCGACATCCGTCCGCCAAGATAAATCGCGTCATGGTAGGAACGCGCTGCCTGCCGCTCGCCGGCAGGAGTACCTGCGTCCGATCCGGCTGGTGGGTTGACCGTCGCGCAACCGGCCAACAGTAACGGCATTGCGAGCAGGCCCGCGGCGCGGCGGAAGTAATGAAAAAAGGAAGTAATCCAGGCCATTTGAACGCGATAAGCAGGAGGGCAGTTTGGGCAAAACGGCTCTCATTAACGAGAGCATTGCTGGAAATGCATTGTTTGTGCGGGGCACACTTTAAATTACAAGTGCACTTGCAGCCGTGCCAATGTGTTTTTGAGCGTATCGTTTTTCGGATCCTTGATGTTGGCGTCGCGCCATAGTTTTTTCGCATCCTCCTGCTGTCCTTTGACCCATAGCACTTCGCCCAGATGCACGGCTATTTCCGCATCAGGGCGAAGTCCATATGCCCGGCGCAGCAGGCTCTCTGCCTCCTTCAACCGGCCTAGGCGAAACTGCACCCAGCCCATGCTATCCATGATGAACGGATCCTCCGGTGCGAGCTGGAGCGCTTTTTCGACCAGGGCGAAAGCTTCCTGCAGCCGCATGTTGCGCTCTGCCAGCGAATAGCCGAGCGCATTATAGGCATGCTGGTTATCCGGCGCGAGCCGGATAACCTTGCGCAGCGATGTTTCCATGATATCGAGCTTGTTGATCTTTTCTGCAAGCATCGCATAGTCGTACAGCAAGTCGATATTGTCTGGAAAGCGTTTAAGTCCGCCTTCCAGCACGGCCATCGCTTGCTGCGCCTGATTGGCGTCGCGCAGGATTTGCGCTTCCGCCATCAGCAGTTGTATTTGTTCCTCTTCGCCATCGCTGCTGAGTCCCTTAAGCAGCTTGCGCGCACCGGCGACATCGCCGTCCTTGGCAATCAATTGTGCGCGTTTGAGCTGCGCTTGCCGCACGCCAGGATCGATTTGATCGAGCCATTTGAGTGCGCCCTTCGTATCATTGCGTTCTTCGGCGATCTGCGCCAGGATCAGCAGCGCCTGGGTCGGATCGCGATCTTCGTCCGGATTGGCGGCCAGTACATTGAGGTAAGTTGTCAAATAAGTTTCGGCTTCCTTCAGATCCTTGCCTTGCGTGCCCAACAGGCCGAGTGCGTAGAGAACCGTCAAATCCTGCGGCTGCTCTTTCAGCAATATCTTGAATTCGCGCTGCGCCTGGTCATACTGTTTTTGCTCGACCAGCATGCGGGCATAGGCAAGACGCACTTCGCGTGATTTGGGGTTCGCCGCCAGGAACCCGGCCAATGATTTCGCCGCTTTGTTTTTGTCCGGCGTCACTTGCGCCAGCGTCAATGCGGCCAGTTCCGAGCTTGGGTCTGCTGCCAGCGCGGCATGGGCTTCCTGGCTTGCACGCGCATTATTGCCCTGGATAAAAGCTCCCTGCGCCAACGCCAGATGTGCTTCCAGCATTGACTTGTAAGGAGCGAGCAATTCTTCAAGCAGCGAGAAGGCCTCGTTTTTGTTCTTGGCGCGTGCCAGCAAGCGCTGGATTTGCAGTATCAGCGCACCACGCATTTGCGGGCGAGCCTCTTGCAGGCGTTGCTGCAGAATTGGCAGCGCATCCGCCAGATTGTCGCTCAGCATGACAAAGCCGAGGTAATACTGTGAAGCTTCTTCCGAGTGCGGCGCCACTTCGCGCCACAGGCGGATTGCTGCGAGCGCTTCATTGGGTTGCTTCGCATTCAATGCAATTTCCGCCGCCCGGCGAGCTATCCGCGGGTCGCGTGTCTGTTGCGCGATGGACAGCATGGTAATGTATGCGGCTTGCCAGTTGCCGCGCTGGTCAGCGATTTCTGCGCTCAGGTATTTGACCATAAGATCTTCAGTCAGCTCGACTGAGGGCAATGGATCCTCGGTCGCCGATGCACGTGATTTGACCTTCAGATTGCGCGGTACGGGATAGCCCGATGGCTGTGCATTCGCTGCGGCCACGGTAATGGCGTCATCGTCCGCTTCGGACGGAGATTGCCGCATTCCTGTTGCACACGCAGACAACGCGGCCGACAGAGTTACAATAACGAGAACGTTTTTCAATGGATGGTCCTGGCTAATCGGGCAGAATTCGATTTTACGCCCAACCGGGGATCTGTGCGCAGTCGTCTTACTGCTGTAAGTTAATGAATGCACTATCTTATCCGGACTATCCAATGATGCCTTTGTGGCTGCCAGGCTTGATGAGCGGTTTTTAACCATGGCAGAGCTGGCGGCATTATGTTTTTGTCCATTTCACATGTATCCCTGCCACCGAACAGCCTGCCTCTGCCATGCCTGAATTACCGGAAGTTGAAGTTACCCGACGCGGCATTGCGCCGTATCTGGAAGGACGCGTCGTTACCGCTGTCGCGTTGCGCCACAGCGGTTTGCGCTGGCCGTTCCCCGCTGATTTATCGCGGCGCTTGTCGGGCCGCACCATACGAAGTACCGGCCGACGCGGGAAATACCTGCTGATTCGATTCGATCATGGCACGTTGATCGTCCATCTCGGCATGTCCGGCCATCTGCGCATTTTGCCGCGCACCATGCCTCCCGAAAAACACGATCACTTCGATCTGGTGGTCGGCAATCAACTGATGCGGATGACCGATCCGCGCCGCTTCGGAGCCGTGCTCTGGCACGGGCAGGAAGACGGTGCCATCGAGGATCATTTGCTGCTTAGAGGGTTGGGGATAGAACCGCTGGAGGACTTGTTTTCGGCGCATCTGTTGTATCGGAATACACGCAAACGCAGTTCTGCGATCAAGCAAGTGTTGCTTGCAGGAGACATTGTAGTCGGGGTCGGCAACATATATGCATCGGAAAGCTTGTTCAGGGCGGGCATCAATCCCAATACACCTGCGCATCGTATCGGGCTTGGGCGCTATGAGAAACTGGCTCAGGCGATCCGCGACATTTTGACTGCAGCCATCGAACAAGGCGGCAGCAGCCTGAGGGATTTTATCGGTGCCGATGGACAATCCGGATATTTCCAACAGAGTTATTTTGTCTATAACCGCGGCGGACAGCCTTGCCGCATATGCGGTACCGCAGTGCGGCAGATCAGGCAGGGGCAGCGTTCGACGTTTTACTGTGTAAATTGTCAAAAATGACAGTGGGTGCTAGTGTCCTGTTTAGGTCACTCGTTCGGCGCTTTTCTTGAATGCCCGAAACAGGACATATAGTTTGCTGCAGCGTAACGGAATAATCAGGAATAATCGGGAATAATGTGAGCAATCTGGTTCAAAAGTTCAGGGAATACAGCATCTGGCGCAGTAGCGTGATGACGGCGCTCGAACGTTACCGCGCGTGGGTCGGCGTGGCACAGTTGTCGGATGCTGCAAGCGATCAGCGCATGTCCAGGGCGCTTGGACGGCTGGCTGAAGACAAGCTGTCGATCGCATTCGTTGCGGAATTTTCGCGCGGCAAATCCGAATTGATCAATGCGATCTTTTTCGCCGATTACGGTCAGCGCATTCTGCCTTCTTCCGCTGGTCGCACCACGATGTGCCCGACCGAATTGATGTACGACGAAACCTTTCCGCCATCGATTCGCCTGTTGCCGATTGAAACCCGCGCCGAGTCGCAATCGACCAGCGATTTCAAGGACCAGAGCCAGGCGTGGACGGTATTGCCGCTGGATATTTCATCCGGTGACGGCATGCTTGAAGCATTCAAGCAGGTGAGCCTGACCAAACGGGTATCAATCGAAGCGGCGAAACGTTACGGTCTGTACGACGAGACCGATCTGGATATCGGGCTGGCGGTCGACGTCGATGGCACGGTGGAAATTTCGCAGTGGCGCCATGCGATTGTCAATTTCCCGCATCCGCTGCTGAAGGAAGGGTTGATCATCGTCGATACTCCGGGATTGAATGCGATCGGTACCGAACCGGAACTGACGTTGAACCTGATCCCGAATGCGCATGCGGTGCTATTCATTCTGGCTGCCGATACCGGTGTCACCAAGAGCGATATCGAAGTGTGGCGCGAGCATATCGGCACCGGCCCCGGCCGCATGGTGGTGTTGAATAAAATTGACAGCATGTGGGATGAGCTGCGCACGCCGGCCGAAGTGGAAAAGCAGATTGCCGGCCAAGTCTCGAATGTCGCGCATACGCTAGGGCTGGCACAACAGCAGGTATTCCCGGTTTCTGCGCAAAAAGGCCTGGTCGGCAAGATCAACCACGACGCCAGGTTATTGGTCAAGAGCCGTTTGCCGGAACTGGAAATGGCCTTATCCAGTGAGCTCATTCCGGCCAAGCAAGACATCATCCGCGCGCAATTGGAAATCGATATCAACGAATTGACCGCATCGCGGCATGCGTTATTGTCGTCGCGCACTCGCAATGTGGTCGAACAACTGATTGAGCTGAAAAGCCTGCGCGGCAAAAATCAGAATATTGTCGCGCACATGATGAAGCGCATCGATATGGAAAAACAGGAATTCGATGGCAGCCTGTTGAAATTGCAGGGCACGCGCGCGGTATTTGCGCGCCTGTCGATCGAAGTATTTACCAATCTCGGAATGGATGTCCTGAAACAGGAGATCGCCAAGGCACGCAAGGCGATGGACAAGAGCATGTTTTCGTCCGGCATGCGCGAAGCGGTGAAAAACTTCTTTGGCCATGTGCAAAACAATCTGATCATGTCCGGAGAAAAAATCGATGAAATCAGCGAAATGATGACCGTGATGTATCGGAAATTTTCTACCGAGCACGGATTGGCGCTTTCTACGCCGATGCCGTTTTCGCTTGAGAAATACCGCAAGGAAATCGCGATGATAGAGCGAGTCTACCAAAAGCAATTCGGTACGGCTGCCCTGGTTACGACGCCGCAGGTCGTATTGATGCAAAAATTTTTCGACTCAATCGCATCGCGTGTAAAACAAAGTTTCCTGCTGGCCAATCGTGATGTGGAAGCATGGTTGAAAGTCGTGATGGCGCCATTGGAAGCCCAGATTGGCGAGCATAAAGCGCAACTGAAGCGGCGCAAGCAGTCGATCGAGCGGATTCACGTCGCCTCCGGCGGCCTTGAGGAAAAAGTTGTCGCACTGGAGCAAATGCAGTCGGAACTCGACGTGCAAAAGAGAACCTTGACAGCGCTGGAGACGGAACTCAAAAACGCCATTGCGGATGAACTTGTTTCGATTAAGGTTGCGGCCTAGATGAAACGGGTGGTTGGCGCACAGTCCGGTACCGTAAAGTCGGCGGTGCACTCCCTGCGGTCGGCGGCGCACTCTCTGCAGTCGGCGGTACGGTCTCCGGCAATATCCGGGGAAGTCGCCATGGAACCGGCCGATCCTGCTTTTTCCGCCGCTGTCATACATTGGCAGAAGCGGCACGGCCGGCATCAACTGCCCTGGCAAAATACGCGCGATGCATACCGCATCTGGTTGTCGGAAATCATGCTGCAGCAGACGCAGGTGGCAGCGGTCATTCCGTACTATCAGCGTTTTCTGGCCCGCTTTCCCGATGTTGCCTCGCTTGCCGCAGCGCCCGCCGAAGACGTGATGGCGCACTGGAGCGGTCTGGGATATTACTCACGCGCGCGCAATCTGCACCGGTGCGCGCAACGGATTCGCACCGAATATGGCGGCGTTTTTCCTGCGGATCCGGAGTTGCTGTCCGATTTGCCGGGCATTGGCCGCTCGACTGCCGCAGCGATTTCGGCATTTGCCTACGGAACGCGCGCGGCGATCCTGGACGGCAATGTCAAACGGGTATTTTGCAGGATATTCGGCATCGACGGTTATCCGGGCGAAAGGCCGGTCGAGCAGCTGCTGTGGCGCCGCGCCGAAGCCTTGCTGCCGGAGCAGGATGTAGAATCCTATACGCAAGGCCTGATGGATCTGGGAGCGACCCTGTGTACCCGCAGCAAGCCGTCTTGTGCAAGCTGCCCGCTGGCACAGCGCTGCGCGGCTTTTGCGACGAATCGTGTCGATCAGTTGCCGATGCGCAAACTAAAAAAACCAATTCCTGAGAAACATGCGGCGATGCTGATCATCGTCGACCGTAACCAGGTGCTGCTGGAACAGCGTCCCGGCATGGGTATCTGGGGCGGGTTGCTGTCGCTGCCGGAGCTCGACCGGTTAATGACTGTACCGGAGGATGGGGGTATTGATGATCAGCGGGAATGCACCGCTAACGCGTCGCTGCAGGCAGTCATTACGCGGGCGATAGCGCCGTTCGGCACGCCCGCATCCTGTGAACGATTGCAACCGTTCGCGCATGGATTTACTCATTTCAAACTGCATGTGGTGCCGTATCGGATAACATTGCAACGCCGTATCGAGCTGGCCGGCCAGATTAATCATGTCTGGTACGCAGTTGAGAAACTGGCGCAGGCTCCACTGCCTGCGCCTGTCAAGAAGCTGCTGCTGGCGGTTTTCGGCGAGGCGGATCTGTTGACGGAGTGTGCCTGACTGCTTCAGGTCCATCCCCGAT
This sequence comes from Burkholderiaceae bacterium, assembly GCA_035995725.1. Lineage (GTDB taxonomy): Bacteria > Pseudomonadota > Gammaproteobacteria > Burkholderiales > Burkholderiaceae_D > JAQGLW01. The sequence goes on from DASYKE010000034.1 coordinate 11,838, forward strand.
GACAGGATGACCGAAGGGAATGCAGAGCTCAGAGGATCTTGTGCTGCTGTAGATATTGATGGATGATGGCCAGGCGGCTCTGCGCATTTTCCAATTCAAGCAGTTTCTGGCGTGCCTTGAGCGGTATCGGCAGAATTTCACACCATCGGTTGGCGACCCAGCCGGTATCGTCCAGCTGGAACGGCTGCGCGAATGGGCTGATGAACGCGTCCCCCTGTTCAGCCCGCCCCTTGAGGTTGACATTGTCGATAATGACCTTCAGCGCTTTGGCACAGCTGACATGGATAGCGGTGACTGCGGCAGCGACATCCGCCGCAATCATCTCAATGCGCGCTTCCAGCCGCTGGTCCGGCAGCACGCGCGTTTCAATGATGCGAAAGCGTTCACCGCCCTGGATGCGCAACAGCAATACGCCGAGATCCTGCATGTCCCAGCGGCCGATCACAGCCAGGCAACCCACTGCTTCGGGTTCGGCGGCGGGCCCGACTTCCTGCCCAGACTTGATCTGCACGATGCCGAACGGCACCTCATGCTTCATGCAGTCGCGCACCATGTCGACATAGCGTGTCTCGAATACTTTCAGCGGCAACACTCCGCCTGGAAACAAAACGGTATTAAGCGGAAACAGGGGAAGCCAGGCGTTCTTTGTAGACATAATGGAAGTATGAGACGAGATAAATTGATGGTGTTGCGATACCGGTTACGGAATCCGATTGGATTGAAATGATGTTTCTGCCATTGGCGGCGTCTCAGCCGAGTTCACGGTGCCGCAGCACGACGCGAGCGGATGCCTGGAAATATTGGGCGAGGTGCTCGGCGATATATACCGATCGATGCTGACCGCCGGTACAGCCGATGGCAACGGTGAGATAGCTGCGGTTGTCGTTCTCGAAGGCCGGCAGCCATTTTTCGACAAATGTCCGGATATCGTTCAGCAATGCCGTCGCATCGGGTTGTGCATCCAAAAAATCGATAACCGGCGCATCCTTGCCGGTCAACGGCCGCAAGTTGGCATCGTAATATGGGTTGGGCAAAACGCGCACGTCGAATACCAGATCGGCATCCAGCGGTACACCGAACTTGAAGGCAAAGGACTCGAACAACAAGGTCAGCGGTGCGCGTTCTGTGCCGACCAGTTCCTTGATCCAGGCGCGTAACTTATTGGCGCTCAACCCCGATGTGTCGATCAAATGGCCGAGCCCTTCAATGGCACCCAGCATTTCGCGTTCCTTGCGAATGCACTCCGTGAGGGTCGGACTTTCGGCCGGATTCTGGCTCGGAATTATGCGATGGGACAGCGGGTGGCTGCGCCGCGTCTCGGAGAAACGGGTGATCAGCGATTCCGTCTTGGCGGTCAAAAACAGCACCTTGACGTCGTGGCCCTGTTCCTTGAGCCATTCTATGTCCGCCGGCAAGTCGGTCAGCGAAATCGCGCTGCGGGCATCGACCGCCACCGCCAGCGTAAGCGCGCCTTCATTGATGCGTGTTGCAACCAGTGCCCGCAATAGCGTCGGCGGCAGGTTATCGACACAGAAATAACCTGCATCTTCCAGTGCATTTAACCCGACCGATTTGCCGGAGCCGGAGATGCCGGTAATGAGGATGATGCGCATAAGAAGCGATGATACCGCAAGCGTTCAAAAAAAGCGGCACATCGCAGCATGCGGCCAACTGTAGCTGTTGTTTGTTATCCATTAATCAAGATACGCGGCGACCGAAGGAAGTGCACAGCCGACCGAAGGAAGTGCACAGCCATTTGGCGTGCCGGCATACTGGTAATCCGTTTCAGTGCAATTAATGCGATCTGCCGGTCGCTCGAAGGCGATTGCAGTATTGACTATGCTTGGCAGGGGAATCGCCCTGCTTGTGTTCGACGCATTGCACTCGTCTTCTATCAATTCGCAAGTTTGCAACACAGCACGCTTCGCTTCTCGCAACTTGGACTACGGCGGACTGCTAGTCGCTGCCCATTGCTTTTTGCTGCCGTTCCATGAATTCCTTGAGGGTGTCGATACCGCGCAGCTGCAGAATCGTATTGCGTACGGCAGCCTCCAGCAGTACCGCAAGATTGCGTCCAGCTTCGACCGGAATCACGACTTTGCGAATCGGCAGACCGAGCACATCTTCCGTATACAAATGCAGCGGCAGGCGCTCGTAATTTTCTTCAAGGGTACTGCGGCGTACCAGATGCACAATCAGCTTCAGGCGCATTTTTCGGCGCACGGCGGTTTCGCCGAAGATCGCCTTGATATCCAACAGGCCCAAACCACGTACTTCCAGCAGATTCTGCAACAGCTTGGGGCAGCGGCCTTCGATCATGTGCGGTGCAATCCGTGCAAACTCCACCGCATCGTCGGCCACCAGGCCGTGATTACGTGAAATCAATTCCAGCCCCAGTTCGCTCTTGCCCAGGCCGGATTCGCCGGTGATGAGCACACCGACACCGAGCACATCCATGAAGACGCCATGCATCGTGATGCGTTGCGCGAGCTTTTTGGACAGGTAAACACGCAGGTAATCGATCACTTGCGCCGCAGGCAACGGCGTGGAAAACAAGGGAATATTTTTTTCGTCGCAGATGGACAGGATATATGCCGGTGTTTCCAGCCCTTCCGCAATGATGAATGCGGGCGGCTCGCCGGCCACCAATTCTTCAGTTTGATGCGCACGCGCGGACGGCGACAGACGTTTGTAGTATTTGGTTTCCTGATGCCCGAACACTTGGATGCGGCCAGGATGGATCAGGTTCAAATGCCCGACCTGGTCCGCGGCGGAGGCTGCATCACCGGAAATTTGGCGTTCGCCGCCCGGAAAACCGGCAAACCAGCCTAACTGCATCGCTTCACGATTATCGTCGTAGAGTTGCTGAATCGACAGTGGGGTTGATAGCGGCATGATGGACCAGGTGAAGTACCGACCGGCTGGCGGGCGCACCAACAGCCTGTTTTTGTTGAGACAGGCTGTTAATAGTACCCGTGATGCATCAATTATGCGACATTTTGCAGGCTGGGTTGCCACCCTGTGATGCGTGCATAGACGGACGCCGGATCCGGATCGGTCGCCAGTTCGTTGCGGAACGCGTCATCGGAAAACATTTCGGCGATTTGCGACAGGATTTCGAGGTGTTGCTGTGTCACGTGGTCGGGAATCAGCAGGAAAACCAGTAACGTCACCGGCTGCGAGTCAGGCGACTCGAACGGGATCGGGGCTGCCAGCCGTACAAAAGCGGCCATCGGCGCCTTCAATCCTTTGATACGACCGTGGGGCACTGCAACGCCGCGTCCCAATCCAGTCGAGCCCAAGCGTTCACGGGCGAACAGGTTGTCCGATACCATGGAGCGGGCAATGCCACAATTATTTTCAAAAATCAGTCCCGCTTGCTCGAATGCGCGTTTCTTGCTGGAAACATCCAGGTCGAGCGCAACGTTTTCGGGAGGAAGAATTTGCCGGAAATGAGTCATGATGCAATGCACAAAAATAGATTTTGCGACGAATTATAGGCTGATTTGGATTGGACGCGTTAAAAAAGTGAAGCCGTTGTAAAACAGTTCGTCATCATTGTCGTATCGATAATGTGGTCGCCTTCGTTTTGCGCTCATGTCTTGACAACTTTATAGCCGCGCAGCCCTGATGGCAATGACATTCAGCAAGGTTTTTTCACATTCTCGTGGAGCATGTTCGTTGTTTCCTAAAGCTTCATTCAGGGAAGAGGATGCAATTGCATCAGCAATTGTGCATCATTCCGAAATGAAATTTTATTGGCGCGCATTGCGCATATTCGATGGCCGTTCGCCAGTCGTGAAATTGCTGCGCCACGGATTGATATCAAGTCCGCCCCGGCGCGTATAGCGAGCATAGACGGCAAGTTTCTGCGGTTTGCATTGGCGCAGCAGGTCCATGAAGATCCGCTCAACGCAATGCTCGTGAAATTCGTTATAGTCGCGAAAGCCGATTATATATTTCAGCAATCCTTCCTGGTCGATAGGAGCGCCTACATAGTGAATACGGACGCTGCCCCAGTCCGGTTGACCAGTCACCGGGCAATTGGATTTCAACAGATGCGACACCAGTGTTTCCTCGACCGGCGCTTCTTCATGGCTGGCTTTCAGCAGCGACGGATCCGGCGTGTACCGATCGACGTCGATATCGAGGCGATCGAGCAGCATGCCATCCAGCTCGCCCATTTTCAGTTTTGAAAACGCATCCGGCGTCGTCAGCGCAACATGGACCGGTGCGCCGAATCCGGCCGATAAATCGGTGCGCAGCAATTCCAGCAGCGCGTCTGCTCCTGCCAGCTTGGTCTGGTTGAAGGAATTCAGATAAAGCTTGAACGATTTCGATTCGATGATATTCGGCGAGTCGGCCGGCACAGTAATTGTGGCAATGGCGATCTGCGGCTTTCCGCGCATGTTGAGCCACGACACTTCATACGCGTTCCAGATATCGACACCGAAAAATGGCAGCGTGCCGCTGATGCCCAGCTCGTTGCGCTTGTCCTGGCGCGCAATCGGGAATAGCAGCGATGGGTTATACCCGGCCTGGTAGGCGGCGGGTTTGCCGAGAGGGGAAGTTTCCGGCGTGTTGGGGTTGGTCATGGATGGCGGTACAGCTTAAAAAAGATATTCTGCCAGATGTTGGTCCACTCTACTTGGCCGGGCTGCAGGCGGTTCGGCACGATGGCGACAAGAAACACTGCAGACGAGGCGCTGAAAAAGGATCCTGTCACCGTGGTGCCGAATGCCTGGTCACCCCAGGAATAATTTGTAAACCGGATTCGCGCTTTCATCCCAATGGCGGTAGCCCAGCGTGGCCAGAAATTCGCGGAATGCTTTCATTTCTTTCTTCGGCACCTGCAGTCCTACCAGAATCCGGCCGACATCTCCACCCTGGCTTCGATAGTGAAACAGGCTGATATTCCAGTTCGGTGCCATGCTGTCGAGGAAACGCATCAGCGCGCCCGGTCGCTCCGGAAACTCGAAGCGGTACAGCAACTCGTCGCGCGCGAGCGGACTCTTGCCGCCGACCAGATGCCGGATATGCAGCTTGGCCAGTTCATCATGCGTCAGATCGAGCGTTTTAAAGCCGTGCTTCACAAAATTATTGCTGATCTTGCCCGATTCGTCGCGGTTGGCGATCTGGACGCCGACGAATACATGTGCTTCCTTTTCGTCGTTGATGCGATATACAAACTCGGTCACGTTGCGCGGGCCGACCAGTTCGCAAAAACGTTTGAAGCTGCCGCGTTCTTCGGGAATCGTCACTGCAAATACCGCTTCGCGCGCTTCGCCGACTTCGGCGCGTTCGGCGACAAAGCCCAGGCGATCGAAATTCATGTTTGCGCCGCATGCGATCGTGATCAGCGTTTCATCCTTGATGGGTTTTTTGGTGAGCCTGGCACGCTCGACGTATTCTTTCGCACCCGCGATAGCCAGGGCGCCCGCCGGCTCCAGAATGCTGCGCGTATCCTGGAACACATCCTTGATCGCGGCGCAGACTGCGTCGGTATCGACCACGATGACGTCGTCCACATATTTTTTGGCAAGACGGAAGGTTTCCGCGCCGACCAGCTTGACGGCGGTGCCGTCGGAAAACAGGCCGACATCGGCCAATGTCACGCGACGGCCGGCTTTCAGGCTGCGCGCCATCGCATCGGAGTCGGTGGTCTGCACGCCGATGATCCTGATTTCGGGACGCACCGCCTTGACGTAGGCAGCGATTCCGGCGATTAGTCCGCCGCCGCCGATCGCGACGAAAATCGCGTGGATCGGCCCCGAATGCTGGCGCAGAATTTCCATCGCGATCGTGCCTTGACCGGCGATCACATCGGGATCGTCGAACGGATGGACGAAGGTCAGCTTGAGTTTTTTTTCCAGCGTCAGCGCATGCTGATAAGCATCGCTATAAGAGTCGCCGAACAAGATCACTTCCCCGCCGCGCGCCTTGACCGCGTCGACCTTGACCGGCGGCGTGGTGGTCGGCATCACGATCACTGCCCGGCAGCCGAGCTTGGAGGCGGAAAGGGCGACACCCTGTGCATGGTTGCCGGCCGATGCGCAAATTACGCCGCGCTTTATTTGCGCGGGCGGCAGATTAGCCATCTTGTTATAGGCGCCGCGCAGCTTGAAACTGAATACGCTTTGAATGTCTTCGCGCTTGAAGTAAATACGGTTTCCCATGCGCTCGGATAAGATGGGCGCAAGGTCGAGCGGAGATTCGACGGCAACGTCGTAGACGCGGGCGCTCAGGATTTTCTGAAGGTAGTCGGTGGTCATAAGTTCCATGTCGAAGGCACGCCAGGCAAAATAGCGGCGCGTGCGGGTCAACTGATCATTATAATGGACGCCCTTGATCGGAATTAAACCTTGCTTCGAATTGTTATGGACGGGTTAACGATTTCGACCCGCAAAAACCCTGGACCAGCAGCTTCACCTCATTTGATGATCTTATCCGCAATCCATTGGCTGTTGGGTGTGTTGGCCGTGCCTGCTGTCGGCCTGACATCGGTCTTTTTCATCAGTCTCATATCGGCGACGCTGGTGCCGCTCGGTTCGGAACCTGCAGTATTTGCGGTAATCAAGGCCAACATCGCGCTGTTCTGGCCGGCGATATTAGTAGCGACACTGGGCAATACACTCGGCGGCGTCGTCGATTACTGGATGGGGTTCGGTGCGAAACAGGTATTTGCGAAAGAGCGCAAAAGCCGCTGGTTCGGCTGGCTGGAACGCTACGGCCCGAAAACGATGCTGCTGGCGTGGCTGCCGGGAATCGGAGATCCGATCTGTACGCTCGGGGGATGGCTCAAGCTGCCGTTCTGGCCGTGCGTCGGCTACATGGCGGCCGGCAAATTTCTGCGCTATCTAACCATGACCTGGCTGCTGCTGTATGTGCCGGACGGCTTCTGGCGGCAACTGGTGAACTGGTTTTAACCGGACAGGCTTAACGCCAGTTCGGTGCGCGATGCCATATTGGCAACCGTGACCTGCATGGTTCGGGCTGATTATTCCGGCAATGTTGTCGCGTACCGTAGCCGTCTCGATAGTAATGCCTTTAACGCGTGGTGCATCGCAATACGCTAAAATGCTTGTTTAGCGTTAGTCCAAATCACCTACCGATGAACGCCCCAGCACAAATCCAAGCCCTTCTTTCAGATGCCCCCGGCGGCGCAGTGCCTACCCGCTTGCGTGAAATTCCTTATAACTACACATCGTTTTCCGATCGCGAAATCGTGATCCGCTTGTTGGGAGAAGAGGCGTGGCACATGCTCGACGTGCTGCGCGGCGCGCGCCAGACCGGCCGGTCGGCCCGGATGCTGTATGAAGTGCTGGGCGATATCTGGGTGGTCCGGCGCAATCCGTACCTGCAGGACGACTTGCTCGACAATCCGAAGCGCCGTCAGGCATTGATCGACGCGCTCAATCATCGCCTGGCCGAAGTCGAAAAACGCCGCGTCCTTACCGCATTGGCCGATGTCGGTGACGCGGACGCGAGACGCCGCAGTGCAAATGTCGAAGCCTTGCTGCATGCGGCGAAAAAAGCGGTCGCCGACTTCGGCGCGGAATTCCGTCAGGCTTACGATTTGCGCAAGCGCACCAATCGGGTGCTCGGTCGCTATACCGCCAAAGACAACATCAAGTTCGACGGCCTGTCGCGCGTGTCGCATGTAACCGATGCGACCGACTGGCGCGTCGAATATCCGTTCGTCGTGCTGACACCGGATACCGAAGACGAAATGGCCGGCCTGGTAAAAGGCTGCATCGAACTCGGATTGACCATTATTCCGCGCGGCGGCGGCACCGGCTATACCGGCGGTGCGATACCGCTGACGCCATTGTCTGCTGTTATCAATACCGAAAAACTGGAACAGCTCGGCGCGGTCGAAATGACGATGCTGCCCGGAGTCGACCGGGAATATGCAACCATTTATTCGGGTGCCGGCGTGGTCACCAAGCGCGTCACCGATGCAGCTGAGAAGGCGGGTTTTGTGTTCGCGGTGGATCCGACGTCGGCCGACGCATCATGTATCGGCGGCAACATCGCGATGAACGCAGGCGGCAAAAAAGCCGTGCTGTGGGGTACTGCGCTGGACAATCTAGCCAGCTGGCGCATGGTCGATCCGAACGGGGATTGGCTCGAAGTCACGCGGCTGGAACACAACCTCGGCAAGATTCACGATGTCCCGGTTGCAAAGTTCAAGCTCGAATGGACCCATCCGGCCGACAAAGGCAAAAGCATTGCGCCGTTCAAGACCCAGCTGCTGGAAATCAAAGGCCGCACATTCCGCAAGGAAGGTCTGGGCAAGGACGTTACCGACAAATTTCTCGCCGGCTTGCCTGGCGTGCAAAAAGAAGGCTGCGATGGTTTGATCACCTCGGCACGCTGGATTTTGCACAAGATGCCGAAGCATACGCGCACAGTCTGCCTGGAATTCTTTGGACAGGCGCGCGATGCGATTCCTTCGATTGTCGAAATCAAGGACTATCTGGATGCGGAAACGAAAAAAGGCGGTGCGATCCTGGCCGGCCTGGAGCATCTCGATGAACGCTATCTGCGCGCGGTCGGCTATGCGACCAAGTCCAAGCGCGGCGTATTGCCCAAGCTGGCTTTGTTCGGCGATATTGTCGGCGATGACGAAAATGCGGTTGCACAGGCGGCCTCGGAAGTGGTGCGCATTGCGAATACGCGCGTCGGCGAGGGTTTCGTCGCGGTCAGCCCCGAGACGCGCAAGAAATTCTGGCTCGACCGTGCGCGTACCGCCGCAATTGCCAAGCACACCAATGCCTTCAAGATCAACGAAGACGTAGTCATTCCGCTCAATCGCATGGGCGAATACACCGACGGTATCGAGCGCATCAACATCGAACTGTCGATCAAGAACAAACTGCAATTGCTGGCCGAACTGCGCGGCTTTTTTGCCAAAGGCAATCTGCCGCTCGGCAAAAGCGATGACGCGGGCGGGGACAGGATTCCCGCTGCGGAGCTGCTCGAAGACCGTGTCGGGCAGGCGGAAAAATTGCTGGAGTCCACACATGCGCGCTGGTCTTATCTGCTGTCGCAACTTGACAAACCGTTGCGCGACGCAAAAACCGAACTGGAAACGCTTGGCCTGGAAAAACTGGCAGCCGCATTCGAGCAACGGCTGGCGCAGCAACCGGACGCGACGGTGTTCCACCTGGTTCAGGACCGCACGATACGCGTGTCATGGAAAGCCGAAGTGCGCGCGCAGCTGTGGCAAATATTCAACGGTGCCGCGTTCAAACTGATTCTGGATGAATGCAGCGCGATTCACAAGCAGGTGCTGCGCGGCCGCGTGTTCGTCGCGCTTCACATGCATGCCGGCGACGGCAACGTGCATACCAATATTCCGGTCAATTCCGATCATTACCAGATGCTGCAGGATGCACACGCCGCAGTGGCGCGCATCATGGCGCTGGCGCGTTCGCTGAACGGCGTGATTTCCGGCGAACATGGCATCGGCATCACCAAGCTGGAATTTTTAACCGAAGATGAAATCAGCGATTTTCGCGCATACAAGCAGCGCGTCGATCCGGAAGGGCGGTTTAATAAAGGCAAGCTGCTGAACCTGCCGGAACTGAATGCCGACCTGCGCAATGCATACACGCCATCGTTCGGCCTGATGGGCCACGAATCGCTGATCATGCAGCAAAGCGACATCGGCGCGATCGCCAACAGCATCAAGGATTGCCTGCGTTGCGGCAAATGCAAACCGGTCTGTGCGACCCATGTGCCGCGCGCAAACCTGTTGTATTCGCCGCGCAACAAGATTCTGGCGACTTCGCTGCTGGTCGAAGCCTTCCTATACGAAGAGCAGACCCGGCGCGGCATATCGATCAGGCATTGGGAGGAATTCGAGGATGTGGCCGACCATTGCACCGTGTGCCACAAATGCCTGACACCGTGCCCGGTCGATATCGATTTTGGCGACGTGTCGATGAACATGCGCAACCTCCTGCGCAAGATGGACAAAAAGTCGTTCAATCCGGGTACCGCTGCGTCGATGTTCTTTCTGAACGCGACCGACCCGTCCACCATCAACGCGACGCGCCAGGTCATGATCGGCTGGGGTTACAAGGCGCAGCGACTGGGTCACGATATTCTGAAAAAAATCGCGAACAAACAGACCAAGGCGCCGCCGGCGACGCACGGCAAACCGCCGATGAAAGAACAGGTGATCCACTTCATCAACAAGAAAATGCCGGGCAACCTGCCGAAGAAAACCGCGCGCGCACTGCTCGACATCGAAGACGACAAGATCGTGCCGATTATCCGCGATCCGAAAAAAACCACGGCCGATACCGAAGCGGTGTTTTATTTCCCGGGCTGCGGTTCGGAGCGCCTGTTTTCGCAAGTCGGATTGGCAACGCAGGCGATGCTGTGGAATGTCGGTGTTCAAACCGTGCTGCCGCCCGGATATCTGTGCTGCGGCTATCCGCAGCGCGGGTCGGGCGATTTCGACAAGGCCGAGAAAATCATCACCGATAACCGGGTGCTGTTCCATCGAATGGCCAACACGCTGAACTACCTCGACATCAAGACCGTCGTGGTGTCGTGCGGGACTTGCTACGATCAATTGCAGGGTTATGAGTTCGACAAGATTTTCCCCGGTTGCCGCATAGTAGACATCCATGAATTCCTGATGGAAAAAGGCGTGAGGCTGGAAGGCGTTAATGGCGTGCGCTACATGTATCACGATCCTTGTCACAGCCCGATGAAATTGCAGGACCCGCTCAAGACGGTTAATGCATTGATCACCACCATCGACGAGCGGAAAATCGAAAAGAACGACCGTTGCTGCGGCGAGTCCGGCACGCTTGCGGTCGCGCGTCCCGACGTGTCGACGCAGGTTCGGTTCCGCAAGGAAGAAGAGATGGTGAAGGGTGCCGATAAGCTGCGTACCGACGGGTTCACCGGCGATGTAAAGATTCTGACCTCGTGCCCATCTTGCCTGCAAGGGCTGTCGCGTTTCAACGACGACTCCGGCACCGAGGCCGATTACATCGTGGTCGAAATGGCCAAGCATCTGCTGGGCGCAAACTGGCTGCCGGAATATGTCGCGCGCGCCAACAGCGGCGGCATCGAGCGCGTGCTGGTGTAACCGTCCCCTAACGACAAATGACGAATCAAACCGCATGCGAGTTATGCAATCAGCCTGGCGGTGAGCTTGTCTATCGGCATGAGAAATTTCGTGTCGTGCTGATTGACGATCTGCAATATCCGGGCTTTTGCCGGGTGATCTGGAACGATCATGTCAAGGAAATGACCGATTTGCCGGCTTCGGATCGCGCGCTGCTGATGACATCGGTGTGGCAAGTCGAAGCGGCAGTGCGCGAAGCGCTGCGGCCGGATAAAATGAATATCGCTTGCCTCGGCAATATGGTGCCTCATCTGCACTGGCACGTGATTCCACGCTATGCGAACGATGCACATTTTCCCGGACCGGTGTGGGCGCAAGTGCAACGTATGCCCGTGCCAGCCGAACTGGAAGCGCGCACCGCGTTGTTGCCGCAGCTGCGCATGTCGATTGCCCGGCATATGGGCCAGGCACTTTAATTGCGCCGGACATTGCGAAAGCGGTGAGGCGTCATCACAAAGGAAAATGATATGGTTGGGTCCAAACAAACACCAAAGACGCCGAGCCCCACTGCGCTGACGGTTCACAACCAGTCTCGCGTGCTCGAGATCGTATTCGACGATGGCGCAGAGTTTTCATTGCCGTTCGAGTTGCTGCGGGTCTATTCGCCTTCGGCCGAGGTACGCGGTCACGGACCGGGGCAAGAGACTCTGCAGACCGGCAAACGCAATATCGAACTCACCGCGCTGGAGCCGGTAGGTAACTATGCGGTGCAACCGCATTTTTCCGATGGTCACAATACCGGCATGTACTCATGGGATTACCTTTACTGGCTTGGCACGAACCAGGCCGAGGCGTGGGACGAATATTTGCGGCGACTGGAAGCGGCGGGCTTTACACGTGAAAGCGGGCGCGATGCTTCGACAGCCCCGGTGAAGGCAGGCGGTCACGGCTGCGGACATTCGCATTGAGATATGCTCGAAAACCCTTGCCAGCAGCAACGTGAGGAACTCCAGTAAGTTCCTGGTGTCTGCGCTTATAATGCAACTTCATTAACAAGGTTGCAGTCATGGCCAACACCACCCATTTCGGTTATCAGACCGTCTCCGAAGAAGCCAAGGCGCATAAAGTTGCCGAGGTGTTCCATTCCGTTGCCGCCAAGTATGACGTGATGAATGACCTGATGTCTGCCGGGCTGCATCGCGCCTGGAAGGCTTTTACGATTGCGCAGGCAGGCATACGTCCCGGTTTCAAGGTGCTGGATATTGCCGGCGGGACAGGGGATTTGGCCAAGGCATTTGCCAGGAAAGCCGGCACTGCCGGTGAAGTCTGGCTGACCGACATCAATGAATCGATGTTGCGCACCGGGCGTGACCGGCTATTGAACAACGGCTTGTGCACCCCCACATTATTGTGTGACGCTGAAAAGCTGCCATTTCCGGATAATTACTTCGATCGCGTTAGCGTTGCCTTCGGTCTACGCAACATGACGCACAAGGATGCGGCGCTGGCTGAAATGCGGCGTGTATTGAAGCCTGGCGGCAAATTGCTGGTGCTGGAATTTTCCAGGATATGGGAACCGCTGCAAAAGCCGTATGATGTGTATTCATTCTCCGTGCTGCCATGGCTGGGCAGACGTATCGCCGGCGATGCCGACAGTTATCGTTATTTGGCCGAGTCGATTCGGATGCATCCGGACCAGGATACATTGAAGCAAATGATGCAGGATGCAGGATTGGAACGTGTCCAGTATTTTAATTTGACGGCAGGTGTGGCCGCGCTTCACACCGGAATCAAACTTTAGGAGAAAGCATGAAAAAGTTATTTATCGCCTTGTTGGTTGCGGCGGGCGCCATGTCAATGGTCGTAACCGATGCCGACGCCAAACGCATGGGCGGCGGCGGCTCCTTTGGCAAACAATCGCAGGGTGTACAGCGTCAGGCGCCGAGCCAGTCGTCGCAGGCGACGAACGCCGCCAAGCCGGCGGCACCACCCGCCGCAGCGCCGGGCGCACCGGTACCGAAGCCAGCCAGTCCATGGCGCGGCATCCTGGGCGGTGCATTGCTTGGCCTGGGCCTGGGCGCATTGCTGTCCCACCTGGGCATAGGCGGTGCATTCGCCGGCATGATCAGCACAATCCTGATGATTGCATTACTGGCACTGGCTGCGATGTTCATCTATCGCATGTTCGTGCGCCGCAAAAACGGTACAGGTGACACTGCCCAACCTGCTTTCGCCGGCGCTTATTCCGCACGCAACACGACGCCGGAAATCGGGTCGCGCGTTGAGTCTTACGGTCGACCGGCGGCATTGCAGGCAGACACCGCAGCGACATCGGGTACCGCGCCTGCTGCCGCTGCTCCATGGGGCATACCGGCGGATTTCGATGTACCGGGTTTCCTGCGCAACGCGAAAACCTACTTTATCCGGCTGCAGGCTGCATGGGACAGAGGCGATATCAACGACATCCGTGAATTCACGACGCCGGAAATGTTTGCCGAGCTGAAGATGCAGCTGCAGGAACGTGGCGCAGCGGCCAACCATACGGATGTGGTGTCGCTGGATGCCGAATTGTTGGGAATTGAAGTTGTTGGTGACCAGTATCTAGCCAGTGTGAAGTTTAGCGGCCTGATCAAGGAATCCGAAAATGCCCGGGCCGAACCGTTCGCAGAGGTCTGGAATTTAACGAAACCGGTCTCCGGCAAGGGCGGCTGGACATTGGCAGGTATTCAACAATTATCCTGAACAGATGGATGGCATCTTCTCGACGGGCAAAGAGGCTTGTAACGGATTGAAATCCCGCCACGCCAAACCTGTATAAAGCCGGCATCAGACCGATCGCTCGAAACCGTCCGCAGATAATTGCGGGCGGTTTTTTTATGTGCATTCGAAATATAGGGTAAATTCCACAATTCCTTAAACAAAAAACGCCATGCCCACCCCGCCCAAACTCAGTCCGGCTGTAATTGCATCGTATATTCTCGCAGCATCTGCCTTGCTTCTGGTGCTGCAAAAGGGCTTGCTCGCCGCGCTTTTTTCCGGCTTGCTGGTGTACTCCCTCGTCCATTTGCTGGTGCCCATGCTCGGCAAGAAAATCAGCGGGCAGGGCGCAAAGATGGTGTCCGTAGCCCTGCTCAGCGTTCTGATTGTGGTGGCATTGTCGGCAGCGATCTGGGGAACAATCTCCTTTTTAACAAGCGATGCGGGCAGCCTTCAAGTCCTGCTGCAAAAAATGGCTGACATCATCGAAGCATCACGCGGCCAGATTCCCGAGTGGCTGCGCGATCATCTGCCCGACAGTGCCGAATCTCTCAAGCAAATGATAACCGCCTGGCTGCGTGAACATGCGGTCGAAGCAAAATCGATGGGACAGGAGGCCGGACGCACGATAGCCCACTTGCTGATCGGCATGGTGATCGGTGCGATGGCTGCCCTGTTCGAGACGACCACGCCGCACAACTACCGGCCGTTGGCCGCTGCATTGCATGAGCGCGTCGTTAATTTGAATAACGCCTTCCGGCAGATTGTGTTCGCGCAGGTTCGCATCGCTGCGATCAATACGGTATTCACGGCGATCTTTCTGTTGATCGTATTGCCGCTGGCCGGAATCAACTTGCCGCTGTCGAAGAGCATGGTCGCGATCACGTTTTTCGCGGGTGTGCTCCCGGTGATCGGCAATCTGATTTCAAATACGGTGATCGTCGTCGTTGCCTTGTCGCATTCGCTGCACACGGCGATTGCGGCATTGGTATTTCTGGTGGTGATTCACAAACTGGAATATTTTCTGAATGCAAAAATTATCGGCTCGCATATCAACGCACGCGCATGGGAACTGCTGGCGGCGATGCTGGTAATGGAATCAGTGTTCGGCATGCCGGGCATCATTGCGGCGCCGGTACTATATGCATACGTTAAAAAAGAATTAGCGGATCGCGGGTTGGTTTGAATCGGATTTTACCGTGGCCGACCCTGACAGCAATACGGACTATGCTCGACACCGGAACGACGGCTGAAACGGGTCATGGCTGCTTTCTGTCGCAGGTGCCATGCTTTTCGCCAATACCCGACTGCCAATACCCCACTGTTAAGGAGTGCGGCCGAATTGGCCTTGCAGCCTGCGACTGGTGCCAGCCGCAGGCAAGCCGGATTACATGTCCTGACTGATTGGGATAAGATTTTTTATACTGGTGATTGCGTAACCTTTGGCACTGATTTGTTCGAGAGGATCTTCAATCAAAAATTCACTGAGCTTGTCTTTTTTCTCGTCAAAATCGATGCTGCGCTTGGCGGCTTGCCAGTCGATATTTGTGGCTTCTTCAGGAATCAGGTTTCCCTCCGGAACAGCCAGATAAGAATATCGGCCACCGTTTTCAAGTCTTTTGTATATATCCAGGCGCATAATTCATCCTTTAAAAATGGAAGTCTGTTTTGGACTGCGCACCGTCGCAAAGGTTGCGCATTAATAAAGATGAAATTGACGGGCGTTTCCCTTATCACGCACGGACCTTTAACGAAAAGCTCATTGCCGGTTTGCATCCTTGCTATCCACTCCATACGGTCCGCGTAGCTGCACTGCCCGTGTCGCGCGTTTGCGCATGTTGATATTGAGCATCTCGACTGCCACCGAGAATGCCATTGCGGTGTAGATATAGCCCTTCGGTATATGGTGGCCGAATCCTTCCGCGATCAGTACTACGCCGACGACGACCAGAAACGATAACGCAAGCATCTTGATCGTCGGATGTGTCGATACAAAACGGCCGATAGGGCCGGCAAACAGCATCATCAAGCCAACCGATACCACTACCGCAGCAATCATGACCAGGATCTCATCGACCAAGCCCACGGCGGTGATGATCGAGTCGAGCGAAAATACGATGTCGATCAGCATGATTTGTACGATCACAGCGGCGAAGGTCGTCTTGACCGCGTTCGCGGTATGGCCTTCTTCGCCTTCAAGCGATTGATGGATTTCGCCGACGCTTTTCCACAGCAGGAACAGGCCGCCCAAAATCAGCACCAGGTCGCGTCCGGAGATTTTATGTTGAAATATAGTAAACAGCGGCGCGGTAAGGCCGACAATCCAGGCCAGCATCACCAGCAGACCGATACGCATGAACATCGCGGCGAACAGGCCGAGCCGCCGCGCCGTTTCTCTTCGATCCGGCGGTAATTTGTCGACCAGGATCGAAATGAAGATGATGTTGTCGATGCCGAGCACCAGCTCAAGCGCGGTAAGGGTAGCAAAAGCGACCCAGATTTGGGGATCCGTGAGCAGTTCCAGCATAATAGTTCTCCTGGCCATTTGTGCCGATGAATTCGGCAGTTGTTTTGAAACGCACTTCATCGGCGGCAATCCGCACCGGCACAATGCTGGCCGCCCCGGTGTCGGTATCGTCGGTGGTGAAGTGAGTTCGAGACAAGAAAAATTCCACGGCGTCGCAGTGATAAGCGGCATCCGGGCGAAAGTCAACAAGGGCGCGGTTCAATCCACGCCCGCTTTAATCATTTAGTCTTTACCGGCGAAACCGAGCAGCTGCAGCAAGCTGGTGAACAGGTTGAAGATCGACACGAACAATGTCACGGTAGCCATCACGTAATTGGTTTCGCCGCCGCGCACGATGTTGCCGGTTTCATGGAGAATCAGGCCCGACATCAGCAATACGAAGACGGCGGACACTGTCAGCGAAAGCGCCGGGATGTTCAGAAAAAGCGCAGCCAGTCCAGCCAGAAAGGCGGTCAATATACCCACGGTCAAAAACCCACCCATGAATGACATGTCGCGTTTGCTCACGAGCGCATATGCCGACAATCCCATAAAAATCGCCGCGGTGGCGCCCAACGCCATCATCACAGTTTGCGTGCCGCTGGGCATGTTGAGGTAATGGCTGATGATAGGCCCAAGCGTATAACCCATGAAGCCGGTCAGCGCAAAAACCAGCGCTACGCCCAAGCTGCGGTCACGGTATCTGGTAACGAAAAACAACAGGGCGAAGTAGCCGACCAGCGTAATGATGATGCCAGGATGCGGCAGTCCCAATGCGACCGACGCGCTGGCCGTCAGCGCGGCAAAGCCGAGACACAGCGACAGCAGCATGTAAGTATTGCGCAGCACGCGCAGCGCTGCGCTGTCGATCACGGTGGTGGCCGACTGCGTGCGCAGCGAATTGCCGCGCAAAGTGTTGTAACGATCGTTCATGGCCGGATGCCTATAAAATGAAAAAAGATTCGGATAAAGCAAACTTGTATTTGATATGAGCTAGCAATCGAATAAAAGCTCCATCGCGCTCACGAATTGAATAATATCGGTATCGTAATGCTTCAAAAAGCGAAGATTATAGAATAATTACTTCGTAAAAGCAGGAAAATGAAAACGACAGGCCTTAACTTTCGGCATCTCTATTATTTCTGGGTTGTAGCCAAGGAAGGCAGCGTCACGCGTGCCGCAGAACGGCTTGACGTTGCAATACAGACAATCAGCGCGCAACTAAGCCTTCTCGAGCAATCGATCGGCAAGTCGTTGCTTGCACCGCAGGGCCGCCGTCTGGTACCTACTGAAGCTGGGCGCGTGGCGTTGCGCTATGCCGATCAGATTTTTCTGCTGGGCGAGCAGATGCAGGATGCGCTGGCCGACTCGGATGTGGACCGAACCATGCGTCTGACCGTCGGTATTTCGGACTCTGTTCCCAAACTGATCTCGTCCCGTCTGCTGGAGGCGGCGCTGCGGTTGCCAGAGCGAGTCAAGCTGGTGTGCTACGAAGACAATTTCGAGTCGCTGCTGGGCGACTTGTCGGTGCACAAGCTCGACGTTGTCTTGACGGACCGGGCGGTGCCCTCGGGCACCACGCTGCGCGTCTTCAGCCATTTGCTGGGAGAAAGCGAAATCATGCTGTTCGGGGTGCCGGAACTCGCCAAAAAATACCGTGCGGAATTCCCGGCCAGCCTGAATGCCGCACCGTTGTTGCTTCCCACACGCAACAATGCAATTCGCGGACGAATCGACCACTGGTTCGAAGCGCATGACCTGCGGCCGGACGTGGTCGGGGAATTCGATGACAATGCGCTGTTAAACACCTTCGGCCGCAGCGGATTGGGATTGTTTCCAGCGCCATCGGCATTGGCTGCCGACGTCGAAGAACAGTTCAGCGCGATACCCGTCGGCGAAATTACAGAGGTGCGCGAACAGTTTTACGCGATTTCCAATGAGCGCAAGATCAAGCATCCGGCGGTCGATGCAATTCTATCGGCGATTCACGGCAGAACCTTTTCGACAGCCAGGCGCAGCGGCTAGCGACCGATTCTCCAGTCACGATGCGTATACACCGACACGCCGGCAATATTTACCGATAAAGACGGTTGGCGTGCGCCCCATGGCGCAGCGCTCTGGCGCCAGATATCGATGGTGAATCAAGGAACTTAGTTTTTGGCTGTGCGTTCATACCGATTCACTATCCATCAAGGAGCGCTGAGTATGATCGACGCAAAACATAATAATGTCACTCGTGGTACGCATCCGGCCAGACGAAGCGGTATAGCGCTGCTGGCATTCGGGGCTCTGGTTGCCGCTGCTTTCGTTGTTCGCAGCAAAACGCGGCAGGCGGAGCGGATCCATCCGCCTATCGGGCAATTCATTGAAGTCGACGGCGTCCGGCTGCATTATGTCGAACGCGGGCAGGGACAGCCGCTTGTGCTGCTGCATGGCAACGGAACCATGGTTGACGACTTTGCGGTCAGTGGCCTGCTTGACCAGGCCGCCGCCAATTATCGTGTGATCGCTTTTGACCGGCCCGGGTTCGGCCATAGCGAGCGTCCGCACGGCAAGATATGGACCCCGATCGCGCAAGCCCAACTGTTGCACCGCGCATTGCAGCAACTCGGGATTGAACGGCCGATTGTGGTCGGACACTCGTGGGGCACGCTGGTTGCGCTGGCACTGGCGCTGGAGTTTCCGGCCTATGTTCGCAGTCTGGTCCTGTTATCCGGATATTACTATCCAAGCATGCGGCTCGATTTGCCGTTAGCTGCGTCGCCGGCAATTCCAATCCTGGGTAATCTGATGCGTTACACCGTCTCGCCGTTACTCGGGCGTTTGATGTGGCCTGCAGTGATCAAGAGAATGTTCAGCCCGGCCGCAGTATCGCCGGGTTTTGAAGCGTTTCCTGTCTGGATGGCATTGCGGCCTTCACAACTGCGCGCAAGCGCTGCGGAAAGTGCGCTGATGATTCCTGCCGCGATGACGCTTGGCCGGCGTTACCGGGAACTGACAATGCCGGTGGTGCTCATGGCTGGCGCAGGCGATCGCATTGCCAATGCACAGCACAATTCGGCGCGATTGCATGACGAACTGCGGCAGAGCGACTTGCGGTTGACGCCTGGGGCGGGTCACATGATTCATCACCTGCAGCCGGACCAGGTGATGGCAGCGATCGATTCGGCAGAAAAAGCAGGGGGACTGGAACCGGTATCCTTGCCAACATCTCATGCCGATGTATTGGGCGCACGAAGCGTGCATTAACCCGGGCTTGCGCCATATTCGAAGTGGGTGAACATGAAAGGGGCGCAGAGTTTGCGCCCCTTTCTTTTTTAAACAAACTGCGCAGCACAAAGCATCTGATGTCGGCCATAAACTTTCTGCAAGGAAAAATTTCCAACTTTATCCTTCAGTGGCGAGCCGGTTCAATCCTAACGTAAATAGAACCAGGACATGATGGCACAGGCGATCAGGTCGGCGCCGGATTCGACTTCGGTGACTTGCGAAGCGCTTGATTTTCCACCTTTGTGATACTCCTGCCGTCACAGGTTCATCGCTGCAAGCAAGTGCACTGACTTTCCAAACATAACGGCTACCGTCACCAAAACCTCATGAATCCGGTACAGCTTGCGTACGGATCACGGTTCGCCGCCTGACTACATCTGTTGATATCTGCCTATATTAAAAACGTCTTGTCGTGGTATTGGCTAAGGATTATGCTCATACTAGTAATTATCGATTAGATAATTACCGTTTGCGACAACATCGGTTGCTGTAGTGCAACTTGATTTAAATCCGAAGGTGGATCCTACGCGGTTTGTTCTTCCATCGTGTTTTCGGATTGGTGGCTTCCGGACAGGTAGCGACGATATTGAAGTAGTTTATAACCACAAAAGGAGACTTACTATGAAAAGAATAGAAAAGAAGGCTCGACGTGCGACTTCCTCACGCCGCAGCTTCCTCGGCACCGCCGCCGCCGGCACAGCTTCAGCGGCAGCTCTCGGTTTTCCGATGATCGGCAGTGCGCAGACGCCCATCCAGTTCCGTTTTCAGAGCACTTGGCCGAGCAAGGATATCTTCCACGAGTACGCGCTCGATTTTGCCAAGAAAGTGAACGATATGACCGGCGGCGAGCTCAAGATTGACGTACTTCCCGCAGGCGCGGTGGTGCCGGCTTTCGGTCTGCTTGAAGCCGTATCCAAGGGAACGCTGGATGGTGGCCATGGCGTGTTGGTTTATCACTACGGCAAGAGCACGGCGCTTGCGTTGTGGGGATCCGGTCCCGGTTTTGGCATGGACGCGAATATGCTGCTGGCGTGGCACAAGTATGGTGGCGGCAAGGAGCTGCTCGCAAAATTGTATCAGTCGGTCGGCGCCAACGTCGTGTCCTTCCCGTACGGCCCGATGCCGACGCAGCCGCTGGGATGGTTCAAGAAGCCGATCACCAAAGCGGAAGACTTGAAGGGACTCAAATACCGCACCGTCGGTATTTCGATCGACGTGTTCCAGGGCATGGGCGCTGCAGTCAATGCTCTTCCGGGCGGCGAAATTGTTTCGGCCATGGACCGCGGCCTGCTGGACGCGGCTGAATTCAACAACGCCAGTTCCGATCGCGTGCTCGGCTTCCCCGACGTCTCCAAGGTCTGCATGCTGCAGAGCTACCACCAGAACGCCGAGCAGTTCGAAATCACGTTCAACAAGACCAAGTACGACGCGCTGCCGAACAAAATGAAGGCGATCATCTCCAACGCCGTCGAAGCTTCGTCGGCCGACATGTCGTGGAAGGCGATCGACCGTTACTCGAAAGACTACATGGAGATGCAGACCAAGGACAAGGTCAAGTTCTACAAGACGCCGGATTCGATTTTGCAGAAGCAGCTTGAAGTCTACGATCAGGTCGCGGATAAAAAGGCAGCGGAAAACCCGCTGTTCAAGGAAATCGTCGAATCGCAGAAAAAATTCGCGGAACGTACCGTACGCTGGGACATGGACACCAACGTCAACCGCCGCATGGCCTTCAATCATTACTTCGGAGCGAAGAAGACTGAACCAAAGAAATCCTGATAAAGGTCTGACGCGTGCGAGGCATCATCCTGGTTTGCAGTCCAGGATGATGCCTGTTTTTTAAACAAGCCTGTTGTTTTGAGCGAGGTTCAATCCATGACAATCCAGCCATTTCTTAACACGGTTGACCGCATCAGCACCTGGGCCGGGAAAGCTGCTTCGTGGCTGATCGTGCTGCTGATGCTCGTGATCTGCGCCGAGGTTTTCAAACGCTATATCCTGAACGCACCAACCGCGTGGATTTACGATTTAAGCAACATCGTGTACGGGACGCTGTTCATGATGGCCGGTGCCTACACGCTGGCGCAGAACGGGCACGTGCGGGGTGACTTTTTATACAGCAGCATGAAGCCGCGTACTCAAGCCGCCCTCGACCTGGCGCTCTACTTCGTGTTCTTCATCCCGGGAATTCTCGCTTTGGTGTACGCGGGTTATGAGTACGCAGGTGATTCCTGGCGCATTGCGGAGCATTCCAACACGACCGCGGACGGCCCCCCCGTATACCACTTCAAGACAGTGATTCCGGTCGCCGGTGCACTGATGATGCTACAGGGCCTGGCGGAAATCGTGCGTTGCATAGCATGCCTGCAAACCGGCGAGTGGCCGGCACGTCTCAAGGATGCAGAGGAGATAGATGTGGTTGAACAGCAATTGGCAAACAGCCAATACGTGGACGAGGAAACCCGCAAGATGGCGATAGAGCGGGCGCATGCAATTGAAGAAGCAGCGAAGCAGCGCGGCATGGGCGATGGAGCGAAACTATGAGCGATCCCGTACTCGGACTGCTGATGCTCGCGCTCATCGTGGTGGTGATTCTGTTGGGTTTTCCCACAGCTTTCACGCTGATGGGTCTGGGGACGGCCTTTGGATTCATCGCGTTCTACGACCCGTCCCAGGCTTGGGTTCACAACAAGGTGTTCGATCTGATGGTTCAGCGCGCCTATGGAGCGATGACCAACGATGTGCTGATTTCCATCCCGCTTTTCGTGCTGATGGGTTACGTCATGGAGCGCGGCGCACTGGTGGACAAGATGTTCTACAGTTTCCAGCTGGCGTTCCGCCGTGTGCCTGCTTCGCTGGCTGTGGCGACATTGATTGTGTGCACCTTCTGGGGCATTGCGAGCGGCCTGGTCGGGGCGGTAGTGGTTCTGATGGGCGTGATCGCGTTCAATCCGATGCTGAAGGCCGGCTACGACACCCGTCTTGCTGCGGGCGTGATTACCGCCGGCGGCACACTGGGCATTCTCATACCGCCGTCCGTCATGATCATTGTTTACGCGGCGGTTGCGGGCCAATCGGTAGTGAAGCTGTATGCGGCTGCGATGTTCCCCGGATTTTTCCTGGCGTTCCTGTATCTCATATACGTCGTCGGCTGGGCGATGATCAATCCCAAAATCGCGCCTCGTCTGCCCGAGAGCGCAACCAAGGTTCCGGTCGAACCGTGGTTGACACGGCTGCAGCAGCTCTATTCGCGCAAGATGCTGATTGCCCTGCTTGCCGCAGTAGCGGCTCCGGCCAAGGCTTTGAACATATCGACCGAAGGCATGCGCGTGCGCTATTCTCTGCTGCTCAAAAACCTTGTGGCTGCGCTGGTTCCGCTGGCGCTGACGGTGCTTACTCTCTGGGGCATTTGGTGGTATGTAGTGATTCATCCGCAGTCCGCGGCAGAGCCCTCGGCCCCTGTAGCGGCGGTGGTGCAAGGGCAAGACGGTCTCCCCGAACCGGCCGCCAAATCGGGTTCTGCCGACGAGGGGGCACAGATGCTGGGAAGCGAGCAGACGCCGGAGGCCGTCGAACCGCCGAGCACTGAGCCGGAAGGTCTCCAGGAAATGGGCAACGCCGAGCTCCGGGTCAGCGATGCGGCTCCGTCGGAAGCCGGGCCCGCGCCGGCGTTCTACGCTTATTTCTGGCTTATCGTAGGAGCCAGCCTGCTCTTGCTCGCCTATTACTACTGGATCATGGACGCTGAGCGGTTCCAGCTCCTCAAGTTATTGATTTCGTCGTCGCTGCCGCTCGGACTTCTGACATTCCTCGTGCTGGCAGTGATCCTGTTCGGAATCACGACTGCAACGGAATCGGCAGCCGTCGGTGCCGCAGGCGCGTTCATACTTGCAATCCAGGCCGGAACCCTGAACTGGAAAAAGGTCAAGGAGGCGGTGTTCCTGACAGCAAAGACCACGTCGATGGTGTGCTGGCTGTTCGTCGGTTCGGCCATATTTTCGGCGGTGTTCGCTATCCTTGGCGGCCAGGCGCTGGTCGAGCAATGGGTGCTGTCGCTGAACATGACTCCGCTGCAGTTCATGCTGCTGTCCCAGGCCATCATCTTTGTGCTTGGCTGGCCGTTGGAGTGGACCGAGATCATCGTCATATTCGTGCCGATTTTCCTGCCGATGCTGAAGCACTTCAATATCGATCCGATCCTTTGGGGCACCTTGGTGTTCGTCAATCTGCAGGCTGCCTTCCTGTCGCCACCGGTGGCGATGTCGGCGTTCTACCTGAAAGGCGTGGCGCCGCCACATGTTACGATCAACCAGATTTTTGCCGGCATGATGCCGTATATGCTGATCGTGATTCTGTGCATGGTCTTGATGTATCTCTGGCCGGGCATGACGTTATGGTTACCTAATTACCTCTATGGCAACTGATTTTCTGGCCTGATGTACCCGGCGGTTAAATCCGCCGGAAACTGCCAGTCCACGGCCGCTTTGCGCAGTGCGAATGCCCGGATCGGTCGTCGGCATGGAAAATCTTCCATAGTCGGCAATCGATCCGGGCAGTTCTCTATCAGCGTAACCGCCGCATAAAGTACGCATATCCACGATTGCTCCAAAGCCGATGCTCGCTGCCTTCCGTTATGCGAGCACTGTACGGAGCGTTTTGGCCGCCACTTTTGGTAAAACGGCAAGAATTGCACAAATCTTCGCCTTATCGACAAGCCCTACTTGACCAACCTGAGTTGTTCAAGCAATGATAAGATGCCATGCAACAACAGCGCGAAGCGCAGGAATACTAATTAACCGCCAGGGAGGCCGTTATGGTGAAGTATGAATTTTCCATCAGGAATCGGGAAGGGCAGAAAATAGAAAGCCTTGTGATAGCCGGGGTGGATCAGCCGGATGCGGAGCGCAAGCTGCTCCAGATGTAC
>DASYKE010000035.1:0-11430 GCA_035995725.1 Burkholderiaceae bacterium
GCCGGCTGGGCCGCCAATCTGCCGACCTGGCGCATTGAAAAGCACTGGCTGCTCGACCTGTTCTGGGGAGGGCGCGCGATGACCGGCTATCACGCATGGACATTTCCCTTCATCGTGCTGTTTTTCCATTTTCCATTGTTCTTCATGGGGCACTGGTCATGGCAAGCCGAATCCCGTGTCCTCAGTTGCATCATGCTGTTCTGGATTGTTGAAGATTTTCTCTGGTTCGTGATCAATCCGGCATACGGTCTGGCGCGTTTTAGCGCCACTGCCGTTCCGTGGCATAAACATTGGCTCTGGCTGGCGCCGGCCGATTATTGGATTTATATGTTTGCTGCGGTCATGCTGTTGTGGTTTTCTTGCAGAAAACGTGACTGATCCGGACTGTGCCATGCCATGGTCAGCATGGCGCTGTCTTTGCCGGCGTAAAAAAGCGCGTCCACATCAAAATACATGAATCATGTATTGCGACATGGACGCGCATAATGGACCTACATCGGTGCGCTTGCACCATTCATGCACAGCGGCTGTTATGCGGGAGTTCAGCCAAGGTCGACTGGAATGAAAATTCTGTCCGTATCGCGCTGCACCAGCAACGCGATATGCTTGCCGGCTTTGCCAAGCAAAGTCTGCAGCTGTTCGACGCTGGTTACCGGTTTACCGTTGGCCGACACGATAATATCTCCCGGCTGGATGCCTGCCCTGGCTGCCGGACCGGATGCGTTTTCAACCAGCAGCCCGCCCGGTATTCCCAGTTCGCGCTGCTGTTCTTTCGCGAGTGGATGTACCGCCACGCCGAGTTTCCCCTGCTTCTGGCTCGTATCCTTGGCGCTGGCGACAGTCTTGTCTTTCATCTCGCTGATCGTTGCGGTAAGCGTCTTCGGAGAACCGTTACGGATTACCTCCAGTTTTGCGGTCGCTCCCGGCTTCAGCACTGCAACCTGTGACGGCAGATCGGAAGAACGATTTATTTCGTGGTCGCCGATGCGAACGATCACATCGCCGGCCTGTAAACCGGCGCGCTCAGCCGGACTGTCTTTTTCGACCGAACTTACCAGTGCACCTTGCAGCTTTTTCAGGCCGAACGACTCGGCCAATGCCTGATTGACTTCCTGGATCGACACCCCCAGGCGGCCGCGAGTGACTTTTCCGGAATGGACAAGTTGTTCCTGGACATTGGTGGCAATATCGATAGGAATGGCAAACGACAGGCCCTGATAGCCGCCCGTGCGACTGTAGATCTGCGAGTTGATGCCGATCACTTCACCGTTCAGATTGAACAGCGGTCCGCCCGAATTGCCCGGATTGACGGCAACGTCGGTCTGCAGGAAGGGCACATAAGTGCCGTCCGGCAACGAGCGCGATTTTGCGCTGACGATTCCCGAGGTCGCCGTATTGTCCAGTCCGTAGGGCGATCCGATTGCCAATACCGGCTCGCCGACTTTGGTTACATTCGGATCGCCCAATTTGACGACCGGTAAATCCTTGGCGTTAATCTTGAGAACCGCGACATCGGATTCCTTGTCTGAACCAAGCACTTTCGCCTTGAATT
This sequence comes from Burkholderiaceae bacterium, assembly GCA_035995725.1. Taxonomy (GTDB): domain Bacteria; phylum Pseudomonadota; class Gammaproteobacteria; order Burkholderiales; family Burkholderiaceae_D; genus JAQGLW01. The sequence continues at coordinate 1,553 of DASYKE010000035.1, forward strand.
CGCGCCGGTCCGTCAGCTTGACGGTAACTTCGTCCGCGCCGTCGACCACATGCGCATTCGTCAGGATCAATCCATCGGCGCTTACGATAAACCCGGATCCCAGTCCGCGTTGAAGCGGACGCTCGCCTTGCTGCGGGCCGCGCGGTGACGGCGTGCCAAAACGCTTGAAAAATTCGAAGAATGGATCGTTCGGATCCAGCTCCGGCATTTCACCCTGCTGAGCCGATGCAGGTACCTGGCGGGCTTTACCGGTTACGCTGACGTTGACTACTGCCGGGCCAAAGCGGTCGACGATGCCGGAAAAATCCGTCGCCGATTTACCGCCTAAAGGCACAGCGCCTGCCGATGGCGCGGTTACCGCTGGAGGCGGCGTCATTGCGGTTTCTGCGTGCGCCAGGCCGGGGGCGCCAAAATGGGCGAATCCGCCCGCCAATGCAGCAAAAACCGACGCTGCAATCACACTACGAGCCAAAGGTTTACCGTTCATCATGCACTCCTTGATTAGTAAAAAGAAATTACCGGTTTGGGGCGCATGGTATGCAGTTAAACTTAAATCAGACTTAAGGCGGTATCCTTTTATCAGGAAAAATGTAACGATTTGTATCGCGCCTGACCTGCTTAAGCGGAAGATGCTGCATGCGGAATGGTTACAATGACACGCAAGCCGTCAACAGTATTGATGAGCTTGACTTCAGCATGATGGATATCGGCGATACGTTTGACGATGGCCAGTCCCAGTACGCTGCCACTTGTTTTCGCACCGGCGCTGCGATAAAAGCGATCGAATACCCGCTCCAGGTCGGAATCGGGTATGCCGGGCCCGGTATCCTGGACAGTGATTGATGCATCGTTTTCGCCGGCATGAACCGAGACATCGATACGCCCGCCTTCGGGGCTGTAACGAATCGCGTTGTCGATCAGGTTATTGAGCATGATGCGCAGCGCATCCGCATCGCCGTTCACCATTGCCGCATCCGCATGTGCGATTCCCAGATCGATCCGCTTCGTGTGGGCGGTGAATGCGAAATCTGCAACCGCACTGCGCGCGAGTGCCGCCAGGTCGACCGGCTGCGACGTCCGATCAAGGTCGGCGCGCTCCTGACGTGCCAGCGTAAGCAATTGCTGCACCAGGCGAGTCGCCCGGTCCAGCCCCTGTTTCAGATCGGAAAATGCGGCATTGCGTTCCGCGTCGTTGCCGGCCCGCTCCGCCAGTTGTATTTGCAGCTTCAATGCGGTGAGGGGAGTTCTGAGCTCATGCGCTGCGTCGGCCACAAAAGTTCTTTGCGTATTGATTGCATGATCGAGACGCGATAACAGATCGTTCAACGCATGTGTGAGCGGCAGGATTTCTTCGGGCAATCCCGCGTCTGATACAGGCGACAGGGCGGCCGCATCGCGGGACTGCACTTCTGCCGCCACACGCCGGATCGGCGAGAGCCCGCGGCTGACCGCGACCCAGACAAGGCTGCCCAGCAATGGAATCAGCAGCAACAGTGGCGCCACGGTCTTGATCGCCGATTGCGCAGCTATCGCATGCCGGATACTCAACGGCTGCGCAATCTGTACCACCGTATTTCCTTGCTGTACGCAGTATGCTCTCCAGGAATGCCCCCCCACGTTGATGTTGGAAAATCCAAGTACCGCGCGCTGGGGCAAATCGACATGGTCGTGCGAATAATAAAGTCGCAGTCCTGTTATATCCCATATCTGGATGACGATATTTTCTTCCGAAAGAATATCGCCCGAACGTCCAAGCGCGATAACTCCGAAGAACTGGCTTGGCAGTGCTGCGGCAATCTGCTTCATCTGATAGTCGAACAGCTGATTTGCCTCTTCGCGCGCCTGCAAATACAGAATTGCGGCAGCCACGATGATACCGGCTGACAGCCCGGCCGACAGCCATAGCAGCAGGGTGCTTCGTAGTGATTTCATGGCAACCTGGGGATCATGTAGCCGACGCCGCGGACGTTCTTGATGAAGTCGGCGCCAAGTTTTTTTCTAAGCGAATGAATATAGACTTCGACGGTATTGCTTCCCACTTCTTCCTCCCAGCCATACATTTTTTCTTCCAGCTGCGGCACCGACAACACTGCGCCGGGCCGGTCAAGAAACGTTTGCAATAGCGTAAATTCCCGGGCTGAGACGGACAACAATTTGCCATCTCTGAAAACTTCGTGCGTAGTCGGATTCAAGATCAAGTCGCCGTATTTGATTACCGGCTCAGCCCGTCCTGCCTGGCGGCGCAGTAGCGCGTGGATACGGGCTGCCAGCTCTTCCAGATCGAAAGGTTTCACGAGATAATCGTCCGCACCGGCATTCAAGCCCTTGACCCGGTCGGCGAGCGCATCGCGCGCCGTCATGATCAGTACAGGGATCCGATTGCTTTTTTTCCGCAAGTTCATCAATACGCTGATCCCATCTTTGCGGGGAATCCCGAGATCAAGCAAAAGAAGGTCATACACTCCGCTTTCCAAAGCCAGTTCGCCGGCATCGCCATCCGCCACCCAGTCGACGATAAAGCCGTCCTGGCGTAAGCCTTTGCATACGCTATCCCGAATCATCGCGTCGTCTTCAATAAGCAATAATCGCACTATGAATTCCCGGCATGTTGGTTTCAGGTGTCCGCTCACCATTCTAACCAAACAAATCGGACTACCTGATTTAAAGCGTCGGCAGCCTGCGGACCTGCCAAGCTCCGAAGGCATGAACACGCAGGGTAAATGTTGCGCATCTTGCCGGATCGAAGCGTGGGCCGGCATGGCACCTGTGTTTTGCCGTTTTATTTTGCGCACCGGCAAGATCGATTCACCAGGTTCTGCGATCGGCGGCATCGCTTGTTCGCACGCGCCTTGCCCGTGTAAACGGGATGGAACCGAATTAACGGAACTTAATGATCCGCCAATGCCTCCTTAACGGACCGGCCTGCAAATATTGCGGGGTACGACGCTTCACTGACTTGCCCTGACGCTGCATCCCAAGTAGTCCATTCGCACACGCTGCTGATTATGAAATGAGTTTTAACAACCATGCTCAACTATTTCAATGTTGCCGCATTTGTGGCAATAGCCGTATTGACTGCGCTGATGTTTGTCGTGCTGTTCGAACCGGGGCTGGCGTACAAGACCGGGGCAGCATTGCCGCCGACGGATTCGGAGGAGTTCTTCCGCCTGCTTGGTGCAGTCGTCGACGAACCGGCGCTTGAAATTGCCGGCTACGACGTACTGAACGATGGGGCCGCTTTCTACCCGGCCGAGCTCGATGCGATTCGACTCGCGCAAAAAACGATACATCTTGAAGCCTTTATCTTTCATGCGACGCCCATCGGCGAACGTTTTCTTGCTGCTCTCGTCGAGCGGGCGGCAGCCGGGGTCAAGGTGCGCGTGGTGGTCGATGCAGTGGGCAGCATGTTGACGCCAAATCGCTTCTTCGAGGCGCTGCGCACGGCCGGAGGCGAAGTTGCATGGTATCAGCCGTTTCGCTGGTATACGCTTAAGCGATTCAATAATCGTACGCACCGCGAGATTCTTGTAATCGACGGGAAGACGGGCTTTATCGGAGGCGCGGGCATCGGCACCGCATGGGCTGAAGGCAAACATGGACAACGGCCGTGGCGCGATACGATGGTGCGTGTCGACGGGCCGATAGCCGCTGCGCTGCAAACCGTCTTCGTCGAGAACTGGCTGGAAAGTACAGGAGAGATCCTCGCCGGGGAAGCCGTTTTCCCGATTGGCAACGCGTATAGGCCACCGAACGTGGTCCGGCGCAGGCTGAGCATGGTCGTGGCCAGCACGCCCTCGGCGGGACGCGCTACCAGGGCGCGTATCCTGTTTCAATTGCTCGTTGCGGCGGCACGCACTTCGATTTGCATCAATTCCCCCTATTTCCTGCCGGACCGGGCCATGCGCCGCGAACTGCTGCAAGCCGCCAGACGCGGTGTGAAGGTAACCGTGATCGTGCCGGGAAAATATAATAATCATTCGATGGCAAGGCGAGCAAGCCGACGCCAGTATGGCGAGCTGCTTTCCGGCGGTGTGGAAATTTATGAGTACCAGCCGGGAATGATCCATACAAAGATTCTGATCGTCGATCAGCTCTGGTCCGTCATCGGTTCGACCAATTTTGACAACCGTTCATTCGGGTTGAACGACGAGGTCAATCTGGCGGTGATGGACGGGGAGATTGCCGACCGGCTGGCGCTCGATTTCAAGCGCGATCTGATGCTGAGCCGAGGTATCGATTTTGACGAGTGGGCACGGCGTCCCGTCACCGAACGGGTGCTTGCTGCGGTGGGCGCGTTGATCGAGCGTCACGTATAACGTCACGTCTCACGACTGCGAGCACGCGCAACCCTGAATTGGCTTGTTGTACACCGGTGGGAACACCATGTCAGTTGCAGGATCGACCATGCCGCCTCCGTGCTTTCGGAAGCGTTCGATGAAAGGAGTGCGCCATGCCCGAAGGGCCGTCCATCGTCATTCTCAAGGAACAGGCCGCCGGCTTCGCCGGCAGGAAAATCCTGAGCGCCGAGGGCGATGCCAAGATCGACAAGGCGCGGCTGGTCGGTCAGCGCGTCGTGGCGTTGCGCAGCTGGGGCAAGCATTTTCTGATCGAACTCCAGGGTTTCGCGCTGCGCATCCACCTCCTGATGTTCGGCACCTACCGGATCAATGAGCGCAAGGATAGCCCGCCGCGGCTCAGCCTCGGGTTTGACGGGGGAGATGAGCTGAACTTCTACACCTGCTCTGTCAGGTATATCGAAGGCAGTCCCGACGACGTGTATGACTGGAGCGCCGATGTCATGTCCGACCGGTGGGATGCCGCCGGCGCGCGCAAGAAGTTGCGCGCGATGCCGGACACGCTGGTTTGCGACGCGCTGCTGGACCAAACCGTATTTGCGGGTGTGGGCAACATCATCAAGAACGAGGTGCTGTTCCGCGTTCGCGTGCATCCGCTGTCCACCGTCGGTGCGTTGCCCGCACTCAAGTTGCGGGCGCTGGTGGAGCAGGCACGGCAATACAGTTTCGAATTCATGGCGTGGAAGAAGGAGTTCGTTTTGAAAAAACACTGGCTTGTGCATACCAAAAACATCTGTCCACGCTGCGATATTCCGCTAACGAAAGCGCATCTGGGAAAGACCAACCGTCGAAGCTTTTTTTGCGAGCGATGCCAGAAAAAGCATGAGGCGCAAGCATGACCGTTGTATGCGGCCAACAGTGTTGCCCTGGGCCAGTCTAACGAGTGCTTCCATCAGGCGCGACAGCTTTGCTGATGGATGGCATGGTGCGCCTTCCAGCATGAATGCGAGGATGCCGAAGGCTACGGGAACAATCATGCAGACGGATTAAGCCGGGCATCGCCGAAAATAGAGTAACATTTGAATATTGTGATAAGACGCCAAACGATCCTTCATGCACTGCTCGCGCTTTTGCTGCTCCTGTCGCAGCAAATGAGCTTTGCTCATCTTGTCACTCACTTTTCGGATCTTCCCCGGTACGGCACTTCTGATGGCAAGCAGTTGCCGGTCCAGCATGCGTGTGAACGGTGCCTGGCTTTCGCGCAAGTCGGCTCGGCCCTGACCGATCATGTTTTTTCGTTGCCGCCTTATATTGCCCGCGTTGTCGTTCCTGTCGCGAACCTGACGCCCGGTTTTTATCCGCAGCCAATCCGCGCGTTTCATTCACGCGCTCCTCCTCGGCGCCTGGTGTCCTGAGAACAAATATCTAGCTCAGGACGCCATTGGCGTGCGTTGCCCTTGGTAGAACATCAAAGCGTATCTTTTCCCGTCATGAGTAGTTGCATTCCGTCCCGATAACTCGTTTATCGCGGCGGTCTGCAGCCGGTCCGGCAAAGAACTCCGCCGTCTTTAGTTGTTCCGTCAACGGCGAACCGCACGGTTACCCAGATATCCGGTACGGGCTGCTACGCCTCTCCCCAGGCTTGGCCTATCTAAAATTCGAAAAGGTAATCTCCATGTTAAAAAAAACCGTGCTGATGACGGCGCTGGCTGTCGCTTTCGGTGTGCCGCTGGCTGCTTCCGCCGCGGACGACCGGGAACTTGCGCAAATACGCGACCAGATCCGGCAGCTGAAAGAAAGTTACGAAACCCGCATTCAAGCACTTGAGAAACGCTTGCAGGAAGCCGAAACCAGGCCGCCGACGGCGCAGCAATCTCAACCTGCGGCGACCCTGGCCTCCGGAGCGCCCGCTTCGGCCAGTGCATTCAATCCTGCGGTTTCGCTTATTCTGGACGGTAGTTATGCCAATCTGTCGCAGGATCCTGCAAAGTACCGCCTGCAGGGATTCCTTCCGAGCGGAAACGTAGGTCCTGGAAAACGCGGCTTCAGTCTCGGCGAATCGGAACTTGTGCTGAGCGCCAATATCGATCCCCACTTTGCCGGCTGGGCGACACTTGCTCTCGCTCCCGATAACAGCATCAGCGTCGAGGAAGCTTTCTTTCAGACGCTCGGCCTGTCCAACGGCATCAACGTAAAGGCCGGGCGTTTCATGTCTGCGATCGGCTACCTCAATAGCCAGCATGCGCATGCGTGGGATTTCGTCGATGCGCCATTGGCGTATCAGGCATTTTTAGGCGGCCAATACAAGCCGGACGGTGTGCAGATCAAATGGCTTGCACCGACAGAACAGTTCCTTGAACTCGGTCTGGAAGCAGGCAGCGCTCCCTTTCCGGGCAACGACCGCAATAAAAATGGAATCGGATCAACCACCGTGTTTGCGCATGTCGGCGACGATATCGGCGAAAGCGCCAGCTGGCGGGCCGGCCTGTCCTATCTTAAAACCAGTGCGACGGACAGGACATACGACGATTTCGACCGCACCGGCATCGTCAGCGTGACGAATGCATTCAGTGGCAACACAGATGTCTGGATTGCCGATGCAGTTTACAAATGGGCGCCGAACGGCAATCCGATCGTAACCAATTTCAAGCTGCAGGGAGAATATTTCCGGCGCAAGGAAAAGGGAACGCTAGCATTCGACACGCTGGCGCCATCGGGCAGCACGACCGGGAGCTACGCCGCTGCGCAGTCAGGCTGGTACCTGCAAGGGGTGTACCAGTTCATGCCGAAGTGGCGGACCGGATTGCGCTATGACAAATTGTATTCCGGTACTCAGGATATCGGCGGCCTCAACCCCGCCGACTTTGCGCGTCTGGCTTCCTACAATCCGTCGCGCAGTACCCTGATGTTCGATTACTCGCCTTCCGAATTCAGCCGGTTCCGCCTGCAGTTCGCGCGTGATCAATCGCGCCCTGACGCCACCGATAACCAGATTTTCCTGCAATACATCATGAGTCTGGGCGCACATGGCGCGCACACATTCTAGGAGCCCAAAATGAAAAAAATATTACTTGTCCTGATCGGTTCGGCGCTGGCATTATTTGCGCTGCCTTCCTTTGCCGCGCTCAACGTTTTCGCTTGCGAACCGGAATGGGCAGCTTTAGCCACCGAGATTGGCGGCGACAAGGTGAAGGTGTCGAGCGCGACCACCGCTTTGCAGGACCCGCACCGGATCGAAGCACGGCCCAGCCTTATCGCGAGAACGCGCAATGCCGATTTGCTGGCATGCACCGGCATGGAACTGGAAGTCGGCTGGTTGCCGATACTTTTGCAGCAATCCGCCAATCCAAAAATTGCACCCGGACAGCCGGGTAATTTCGAAGCCGGCAATTTCGTGCAACGGCTGGAAATTCCAACCCGCCTGGACCGTGGCGACGGGGATGTCCATGCGGCCGGGAATCCGCATATTCAACAAAATCCGCACAATATTGCAAGCGTTGCCGACGCGCTTGCCAAGCGGTTAAGCGAGATCGATCCTGCCAATGCCGCTTACTACCAGGCCCGGCACAAGGACTTTTCCATGCGCTGGAATACCGCGATGCAGAAATGGGAACAGCAAGCCGCGCCGCTGAAAGGCTTGGCGATCGTCGAGCATCACAAAAACATGGAATATCTTTCCCAATGGCTCAATCTTCGGCAGGTCGGAACGCTGGAACCCAAGCCGGGTGTCGAACCCAGTGCCGCACATTTGTCGGAGCTGCTCAGCCAGTTGCAAAGACAGCCGGCAAAGATGGTGATACGTGCCGCCTATCAGGATGGCCGCGCGTCGCAATGGCTGGCGGAGCATGCGCATATTCCCGCTGTGGTGTTGCCGTTTACGGTCGGCGGCAACGACAGGGCGAAGGATCTCTTCGGTCTGTTTGACGACACTGTGCAGCGCTTGTTAGAGGCCGGCAAATGAATTTCGGCACGATGGATTTCATGATTATCGTGCCCGCCTTTTTAGCGGGAATGCTGGTGTTGATTACGCACGTGCCGCTCGGCGCCCAGGTTTTAAAGCGCGGCATCGTGTTTATCGATTTGGCGATTGCCCAGATCGCAGCCCTTGGCGTCATCGTGGCCGGCATGACCGCTCTGGACCCGCAGGGCTGGCCGGTGCAAGTAGCTGCAGGCAGCGCCGCCCTGCTGGGCGCTTTGTTGCTGACATGGACAGAAAAGCGCTGGCCTGAAGTGCAGGAAGCGCAGATCGGCGTGCTGTTTGTCCTCGCGGCAACAGGCGGTATCTTACTGCTTGCGCACAATCCGCATGGCGGAGAACATCTGCGCGATCTGCTTGCGGGGCAGATTCTATGGGTGCGCTATGAGCAGTTGGTGATACCGGCCGTCGGCACTGCCGCCATCGCAGCTGCTTTACTGTTTTTCAAGCAACGTCTGGGGAGGCTGGGATTTTATTTGGTGTTCGCAGTGGCGGTCACGGCATCGGTTCAACTCGTTGGCGTCTATCTGGTTTTCGCGAGCCTGATCGTTCCCAGTCTTGGCGTACGCAATTACCGGGATCAAAAAAGGATGCCTCTTGCCTACCTGATCGGCATCGGAGGCTATGCAACGGGATTGCTGTTATCCACGATTTTCGATCTGCCGTCGGGTGCCCTGATCGTGTGGTGCCTCGCATTATTGGCGGCGGTGGTCTTTGCATCGGGTCCCAAAAGGGCAAAAGGACAAAAGCATAGTTGAGAATGGCAGGCTTTAGTTGCTCGCAGGCGAATCGTTATTGAGCGTTGTGCCTGTTCCCAGACTGTGCCGATTTGACGAAAATCAAGCTCGCTGGTTTATCGGACACGCCGCCGGTTCAGGAGTCGACTGGCGACGTATAAACTGAGACCTTCTAACGCATGTCTGCTGCGCGGCCCGGCTCGGGTCGCCACGCGCCCGGTCGGATGTCTGCATCGAAAGGTGGCCTCCTCGGGATGTTCGTCATAACGTCAAGATGCTTGATGCGTTCGCATGGAGGAAACATTGACTGATTCGAATTCGGCTGATAATCCGCTCCATTCCGGGTATTGGCCAAGCTTGGCTTTTGACGCATGGAAGGACACCTATGCGACCCTGCACATGTGGACGCAGATTGTCGGCAAGATCCGTCTCGCCCAGACGCCGTGGATCAATCACTCGTGGCATGTAACTCTCTATGCGACCGCGCGCGGTCTGACGACATCGCCCATCCCGCATGGTGCACGCGCGTTTCAGATTGATTTCGACTTTATCGACCACCGGCTGCTGATCCGGACCAACGACGGGGCGGTTAAAACAATGGCGCTTCAGCCGCGCTCTGTCGCTGACTTTTACCAGGAACTGTTTTCGAACCTGCATCAGCTCGGCCTCGACGTAAAAATCCGCACCACGCCCAATGAAATAGCCGATGCCATCCCGTTCGACAAGGACCATGTCCACGCATCCTATGACGCGGAGTATGCCAACCGGTTCTGGCGCGCTCTGGTGCAGGCAGACCGCGTATTGAAGAAATTCCGTGCCGGCTTCATAGGCAAGTGCAGTCCCGTGCACTTCTTCTGGGGAAGCTTCGAC
>DASYKE010000036.1:0-31135 GCA_035995725.1 Burkholderiaceae bacterium
TCGACTAGCCATAGCCAGCCCAAAGCGACGGCGACATAGACACCGCCATATGCTGCATACACTCTGCCGGCAGCAGCAGGATGAAGTGAAAGCAGCCAGACGAACAGCCCCAGGCTGATGGCGGCCGGCAGCAACACCCAGATGGAGGCAGATTGCCGTAGCCACAGATACGGTAAATAACAGCCGACGATCTCCGAAACAGCGGTGAGGATGAACAGCACTACGGTTTTGATCTCGAACATTAGCGCTTCCTTATGTGTTGCTGGCCTATACGAAAAGGATCATTCGCAGAATGCAATATACCGGCAAGCAAATTGCACTACTTCCCTGCTTGCAGATCACAAGCGCTTCCAGATTGCCCGGGTGAATAGGCGATATCCCGTTCCAGTATATTGCATTCTATAGCCATGAAACGCCGCATCAAACCTGTGCGACCACGCCATCGCAGCTCAGGATGATCATCTGCGTGCCAAATACCCGTCCTGTCGCTAATGAATGATCTTGCGACAAACCTTGCCAAGCGCTGTTCTTGCCTTTCTTATTATCCGCCCGGCCCCGCTGACCCTACTGCTGCGACAGGGCGACCGCCACACAGCGGCAACGATTACGCATCCCGTGGGCGAGATGGACAAAGGATACAGATTTGCAACACCATTCAAATTTCAATAAGCACATGTGCCTATTCAAGCAACCTGTTCCAGTTCCTTTTTGAGTTTCAGTCTCGCTTCGAGCGCGTCCACGCCCCACTTTTGCGTGGGCCGCTTGTTTTGGATGGAATCATCAGCGAGCCAAGCCGATAATGCCCTCACTGAAAACGGCCGCTTGGTTTCCTGAGCTATATACATAGCCGCCTGCTTCTGGGTAATACCCGCTTCCTCAATCAAGCGACGGAGTCTCTTTGTCTGGTTCATGTTGCGCACTTGTGCGTAATTGTTTATCATGAATGATATCAAATTTTACCGCGCATCAACACTTAGGGGTGCCATGGAACAACTAGATCTGCCGAGCCTGCCTCATGTGGATTCCGCCGAGATGTGGATAAAGAGTCCGCGTACGGCATTTGAAAACTGGCAGCGCAGCGCGCCGCATTCGGAAGGATTTATGTATGCCGAGCGCTCGATACGCCAGCATTGCGCAATGTGGCGCAAATTCGTCGACTATCTGACCAGGAACACGCTCGATGTGCGCTCGATTCAATCCGACAAGCTCGCCTATTTTCTTGACGGCCTGTCGACCAAGGATGGAAAAGCAGCTGAGGAATCCACTAGGCGGCGATATCTGACGCTACTCGGAACCACCTTCGATTACTTGAGGAAAATCGGTGTCAGGCGTGGCGGAAATCCGTGCGCGGCCCTGTTCAAGTACTACAAGCCGACGCCCGCCAAAAGTCCGGGCGCACTGGCGTCACAGGAAGATGAGAAATTTATCGCCCTGGTGTTGGCTGAAGAGCCGCGTTTCTGGCGCGATGTACGGGACCAGTCGATGATCCTTTTGATTATCGGTTCCGGGTTGTATACGAGCGAGGTAATCGGGCTGGAAATGGATCACCTTGTCCTCGACGCGGATCCGCCATACATCAATATCGATGCACATGGCAAGGTGCCGGAGCGCAAGGCACCGATTATCCCGTTTGCGCTGGGCCCGTTGCACAAATGGCTGGCACTGCGCGCGACACTGCCTCTGGCCGATGACCAGACCGTCTTTGTCTCAGGCAAAGGGGGAAAGATGCTTCCGGCAACACTGTACCGGAAAGTGCAGGCGATCTTGAAATCGAAAGACTCGACGTTGCGGCCGCGAGGCGGGTTCGGCCCGCAGGTATTGCGCAACTCGTTTTTAATGCGTCAATTGGCCAAGGACAAACCGATCGACGTAGTGCAGCAATGGGCTGGCCATGTGGAAACCAAATCGACATTGCGCTTTCGCAGCCTAGTGGTCAATCCGGGTGGAATCGAGGCCGAATAGCCGAATACGCAGCAACTTTCAATATCTCAAGTTCACAGAGGTTGCCATATGGTATGGCTCAATGCAGCTTGACCCGTGGTGCTGTCTTGCGCTGCAACCATTGCGCCAGCGTATCGAGCATCATACGCATGAATCCATGCAAGGCCATTATGTGCTGGCGGTACAGCGATAGGTACAGCAGCCGTGCCAGCTTACCTTCAACCCAGACCGGACGGCCGATCAGTTTGCCCATCAGATTGCCTACCGCGTCGAAACGCCCCAGCGACACTAGTGAGCCGTGATCGTAATATTCGAATGCTGGCAACGGTTTGCCTGCAAGGCGGCGGCGCAATGCGTGATAAAGGAATCCGGCCTGTTGATGCGCCGCCTGTGCACGCGGCGGAACGGATTGTTTCTTCCCCGGCCAAGGGCAACTGGAGCAATCGCCGAAGGCAAAAATGTCCGGATCGATTATGGTTTGCAAGGTCTGCGACACGATTACCTGCCCCAGCTTGTTGACCGGCAATCCGATTTCCTCCAGCACCTTCGGAACTTGAATGCCGCCTGCCCATACGGTCAGATCGGTCGGCAATTTTTTCCCGTTTGCAGTCGTTATCATATGCTGTTGAACTTGGGTCACTCTTTCGCCGGTCAGGATGCCGATACCGAGTTTCTTTAACATTCCGGCCGTTTCGCTGGCGATGCGCTCTGGCAAGGGCGTCAGAATGCGTGGTCCGACTTCGACGATTGTGATATTGATCTGACGTTGCGGATCGAGATGATGCAAGCCGTAAGCACAGAGCACCTGAGCGGTACTGCGCAATTCCGCCGACAGCTCGACTCCGGTAGCGCCGCCGCCGATGATAACTATACTGATCCGGCCGCGCTCTCCATCGGCCGATTCGTCCAGCCGGCTCTGCGCACGCATGCAGGCAGCGATCAGGCGACGGCGAAAATGCTCGGCCTCGGCCACGGTATCCACCGCGATCGAATGCTCAGCCGCCCCCGGCACGCCGAAATAATTGGTCTCGCTGCCGATGGCCAGAACTAGCGTGTCGTACTCTATTTCGCGTTGCGGCAACACCTCTACACCTTCATCGTCGCTTACCGCAGCCACCGTGACGACTTTGCGCGCGCGGTCCAGATCGATCAAGCGTCCCTGCTGAAATTCGAAATGATGCCATCGGGCCTGCGCCACATATTCAAGCTGATGTGCATTCGAGTCCATGCTGCCCGCCGCTACTTCGTGCAGCAACGGCTTCCACAGGTGAGTCGCCGCGCGGTCCACCAGCACAACATGGGCTTGTCTGTCGTTGTTCAGCTTGTCGCCGAGGCGAGTCGCCAGCTCGAGTCCGCCGGCACCGCCGCCGATAATGACGATGCGATGAAGAGCGGCAGGAACGGCGTTTTCCCGCACTGTGGAATCGGCGTGATTCAGCATGGCAAGCATTGTTGGTCCAAAAGGAATGCAAACAAATTAATCCGCCCGACATATATTCGGAACTGACTGCAACCGGAAATACTGCCGCCACGAGAAGGCGACCTCTCCATTTTTAGCAACTCAAGCAACCACTGTGCCGACGCTCCATTGTCGGACATCGGAAAACATTGGCGTCGTTCGAATTTATAGCTAAAGATAAAAATTTGCAGCGGTAGTTCCGCGAAAGAAAACGTTCATGGCATGGAAACTGTCTAATCTTGTTTGGAGAGGTGATATCCGAAGCGAAAAGTTTTTAAGCATCTTTTCAATGAGCCGCGAGCAAGCAACGGTTCTGCCGCATTCCCGCATTCCTATTCCTGCCGAGTCGTTGCGGATACGCGGAAGTCGCGCATGCATCTTGCTTCGCAGTTTCGGCAGTAGTGCTATGGAAGCTTGGGCCGGATGAAAACTCAAGACGCGAGTAGTATCTATTTGCAGCGCTCCAATTAATTTGGATTGAAAATCCAGCTTAAGCCATAACATTATCTAGTGGTGAATATTGGCCGATACTGTAAATAGTAAATAGGCGCTTCGGAAAGCCATGATTGATTTAGCTCATGATCGGGGTTTCCCAAGCGCACTAGTATGAAAAACGAAACGCAGAGCGTTTTTCAGTGTCCATCAGTTAGGTCCGAACCACCCGATCCGGAGTAGATGCAATGATGAATTCAGAGAAACCGAACCATGCCAAGCAGCAAGAAAATTTTTTGCAAAGCCTGGTTGCTTTTACCAAGGACCACCGCGCTGTTTACTGGTCAGGCCCGCTGTCTCAATATCTTGAAAAGATTTTGCCCGGTGATCCCCAAGGTGCGGCGCGTACCTCTCACCAGTATATGTGGGACATGATCCGCTGGACCCGCTCGGAAGATGAGAGCGGCAATTTTCACTCAAGATTATTTGATCAGGAACTATTCGGCGTCGATGAAGCAATCGAACGCGTAGTCGATTACTTCAAGGCGGCGGCAGCCGGTTCGGAAGTCGGACGCCGCCTGTTATTGTTGCTAGGGCCGCCCTCGGGTGGCAAATCGACGCTTGTGATTCTCCTCAAGCGGGGACTTGAAGAGTACAGTTATACCGATGCCGGCGCGCTATACGGTATTCAGGGGTGCCCGGTGCATGAGTCACCGTTGCATCTGATACCGCATACATTGCGATCGACGTTCCGCGAAACCTACGGCGTGGAAATCAGCGGCGAGGTTTGCCCGCATTGCCGCGCCCGGCTGGAGCAACAGTACAGCGGCGACTTCCTGCGCATGCCGGTCGAGCGAGTTTTCATTTCCGAAGCGGGACGAATCGGCATCGGCACTTATGCGCCGCATGACCCGACCACTGCCGACCTGGCCGACCTGGTCGGTTCGGTCGATCTGTCCAAAGTGGCCGAGTACGGCGACGAAGGTGATCCGCGCGCATGGTCCTGGTCGGGTGCGGTATATGCGGCCAGTCGCGGCATGCTCGAGATGATTGAAATTCTGAAGGTCAAGCGCGAGTTTCTTTATTTGCTGCTGACTTTGACTCAGGAAAAAAACGTGAAAGTGTCGCGCTTCCCGCTGATCTATCTCGACGAAACCATTCTTGCCCATACCAATCTTGCCGAATTCCGCAAGTTCCTGCAAGAGAGTGAAAATGAAGCCTTGCTCGACCGGATGGTCATCATCCAGGTACCGTACACGCTCAATTACAAAGATGAAGCGCGTATTTACAAAAAGCTGATTTCATCGGCGGCGCCGGCGTTCCGCCAGGTGCACCTGGACCCGCATGTACTGCATGCCGCCGCGGTGTTCGCAACGCTGACTCGGTTGCATGAAGGCGAGGAAAAAGAGCAGGAACTTACCAAGAAAGTCCGCATCCATGCCGGCGAAGAAGTCGAAGGCGTCAATCGTGCGGATGCGGAAAGAGCCAGGCAAAAAATGCCCGAGGAAGGGCTGGCCGGCGTATCGCCGCGTTTTGTCATCAATGCACTTTCCAATGCCATCATCCAGTCCGATGTGAAAAGCCTGACGACCATGGATGTGCTGCTAGCGCTGAAGGATGGCATCGAGAACGATGCGCGCATCGATCCCAAAAAAAAGCGCAAGTGGGTCGACTACCTGGTGTTGGCGCGCAAGCATTTTTACAATCGCTGGGTCAAGGAAGACGTGCACAAGGCGCTGTTCGTGTCGTTTGAACAGGAGGCGCAGGACCTGCTGGACAAATATCTAGATGAAGTGGAAGCGACTCTGGATAACCGCCAAATCAAGGATCCAATTACCAATGAGGAACGCAGGCCGGATGAACGGTTTCTGCGTTCGGTCGAAGAAAAAATCCACATTTCGGACTCGGGCAAGCAATCATTTCGGCAAGAGGTGGTCAGAAAAGCGATGGGCGCATACAAACGCGGCGAAAAATTCACCCTCGACAGCCATGCGCAGCTGCATGACGCAGTCCAGCAGTATCTGTTCGAGCAACGGCGCGAAGTGTTACGCCTGGTGAGTTCGAGCACACGCCCAGATGAGGAAGTGAGACAGAAGATTTCCGTGGTTGAAAAGCGCCTGGTCGATGAATATGGCTATGACAGTCATAGTGCACGCGAAGCGCTCAACTATGTGACTACTTTGCTGGCACAGGAGTGAGGCAGCGCATGGAAACCGATGAGCGGCACAACATACCAACGCATTAGGACAGGAATCGATCATGTGCCGGTGATCCCTTCTCGTCCTGGGCGTCAGTAGCATTTGGATGAGAGGTAAGCATATGGTAAATCACATTTCGATTTCCGCCGAAGCACCGTGGTACGACTTGTTTTCTCGGGGCGCGCGCGACTGGCTGCGCCATAATGAGAAAATACGTGAAAGCGTACAGCAGAACCTGCCCGATTTGATCGCCAGTTCCGATCTGATCACGGGGCCGCAAGACCGTACGTTGCATGTGCCGGTGCGGATGCTGGAGCATGCGCGTTTTCGGCTTGCCGACACGCAAAATCGTTCGCAGAGCGATGCAGGCCAAGGCCAAGGCAAGCCCGGTGACGTGTTGCGCCCGGTTCAGCGTGGCGCAGGTGACGACGAAGGACAAGGAGACGACGGCGAAGGCGAAGTGAAGTTGTTGCTCGAATTGAAAGTCGACGACATCATGGACTGGCTATGGGAAGAACTGAAACTGCCAGATCTGCAGCCCAAGCGCAATACCAGTGTGGAAGATGACGAATACGTCCGCGAAGGCTGGGACAAGCATGGCGCACGTGCTCGCCTCGACCGGCGCCGCACCGTGAAGGAAGCGGTGAAACGGCGCGCCGTCCAAGAGAACCCGGTACCGTTTACCAATGAAGACCTGCGCTTCCGGCAACTGGTGCAGCGGCGCAAGCCGGCGACCAATGCGGTCGTGATTTTCGCGCTGGATGTTTCTGCCAGCATGACCGAAGCGGAACGCAAGCTGGCGAAGACTTTTTTCTTTTTCGTGCTGCAAGGCATTCGCCGCAAGTACGCAAAAGTGGAAACGCGCTTCATCGCGCACACGACGCAGGCATGGGAATTCTCGGAAAGCGAGTTTTTCCAGGTGACCGGCACCGGTGGTACCGGTGCTTCAACCGCATTCAATCTGGCACTGGATCTGATCCATAGCGAGTACGATCCGGCGCAATACAACGGCTACCTGTTCTACGCTTCCGATGGCGAGAACTTTACCGAAGATCGGGTGGCTTCCAGCGAAGGCCTGGCAAAGCTGGCCGCGCTGTTGAACTACATCGGCTACGTGGAAACGGTGCCGGGTTCGCCGCGCACAACTGAAACCGAAATGAAAATGATATGCGCGGAACTGGAGCGCAATGGCGCGCGGATCGGCACCAGCATTCTGGCGCGATCGGATGACGTATGGAAAGCGATCCGGAAGTTTTTTGTGCAGCAGTCTGAAACTAGCGAGGTGGCATGATGCCTTCTTCATCCAACGCGGAGCTCCAGAATTATGGCGAGCGCATCGAGCAACTCGCCACTGAGCTTGGGCTCGATTACTATCCTGTCGATTTCGAGCTGGTGCCCAATAATTTCATGATGGAAATTGCCGTGTACGGCTTGCCTGTGCGCATGCCGCACTGGTCATTCGGCGTGCGTTACATTCATCAACTGATCCGGCAGGGAATGGGGCATTCACGCATCTTCGAGGTGATGTTCCCCGGCGATCCATGCCACGCGTACCTGGTCAATGACAATACCATTCCGGAAAATACCTTGGTCGTCGCGCATGTTCTGGGTCACGCCGATTTCGCCAAGAATAACCATTTGTTCGCGCGCTTCATGGAGATGGCAGGCGGCCATATCCTGGAACAAGCGGCTGCGCGCGCGCATCGGATCGACGCTGCTCTGGAAGAGTTCGGGCAAGAACGGGTGGAAGCGGTGCTCGATGCCGCGCTGGCGCTGGAGCCGCATATCGATATCAATCAGGATTTGCACAGAATGCCGTATCCGACGCATGGTCCGCGGGCGGGGGAAGGACCGACAATCGATGAATTCCGCAAGCGATTTCATGACCTGCCCGGTGAAAAGGCTCCTCCGATGGAAAAGTCGACGCCGTCGCGGTTAAGCATTCCGCCGCGCCCGGAATACGATTTGCTCTGGTTTATTGCCAACTACGCGCCGGAACTGGAAGGCTGGGAACGCGACATTTTTCTCGCGGTGCGGGAAGAGTCTTTTTATTTCTATCCGGTGTTTGCGTGCCAGATCATGAACGAAGGATGGGCCTCGTACTGGCATGCGCGGTTGCTGCGTGAAGCGGATTTTCTGCCGCACGACCTGTATCTCTCCGCGATCAAGGCGCATTCCGACGTGGTGCGTCCGTATGCGGCTGACAATCAGCTGGCGCTGGCAATTAACCCTTATCATCTCGGATTCTCCATTTGGGAGCACTTGATCGAGAAAAAGGGAATCGAAGCAGCGCGGCAAATATGCAAGGAAGAAGACGACTTCGGTTTCATCCGCAATTACCTGGACGATGAGCTGGCGGAAAAGCTGGAATTGTTCGTCTATGAAACACATGACGATGGCGGCATCAGGATCGCCGACCGCAATATACATGCGATCCGTGAAGCGATCCTGGCACCGAAATTCAACTACGGCGCGCCTCGTATTGCAGCGACCCAGCTTCATGTCGACGGCAGCCTGGAATTGGTGCATGACTATCAGAGCGATGGCCGGGGGCTTGATGTCGGCCGTGCCGAGCGTGTACTTGACTATATCGCGCGTGTATGGCACCGCCCGGTCAGCCTGCATACCGTCGGCAATAGCGGCAATGCACGCGTGATATCGAGCAAGAAACCGTGAATAGCTAGACGAGACGTCCGGTTGCCTCGACAGCCGGCTTGTCGCTACGCCGTCCCAGTTATATGTCTGCAGTCTGCAGCGGTCCTGCGATCGCCTTGCAAGTCGATATATTGACGTTCATCAATGATGCGCGTCTGCAAATAACTATTCTGCTTGTATGGCAACAAAAAAACCGCAATCGCGTCGTGCATGATGCACGTCTCTCTTTTTGGCAGGATGTCATCTGTCTTCCGTATTTTCTGCATATGTCTGCTGCTTTCCGATTGCGCATCCCTGCCTGACATCAGATATCTCAAGCAATCGCCAACTCCGAATCCGACACCGACAATTGCAGGCGACCAAGGTGCTTTGCCTGAAAAAAAAGCAGACTCCATTCTTGCAAAACGGCTTCGCAACGCCAAAACTGACATTGCTGCGCTGGCAGCACTTGAAGAAGCGGCGACCGGCAGCCCTTTAATTGCAGGAAACAATGTCGTATTGCTATTCGACGGTCCGCAGACAATGGCTGCAATGATGAAAGCAATCGCAGCGGCAAAGGACCACATCAATCTTGAAACCTATATTTTCGATCAGGACGATCTCGGCTTGCGTTTCGCGGAGCTGCTGATGGAAAAGCAGCGCGCAGGCGTTCAGGTCAATATCATTTACGATAGCGTCGGTACGATCGGTACACCGAATGAATTTTTTGAAAAAATGCGTGCTACCGGAATCAATCTTACGGAATTCAATCCGGTCAACCCGCTCAAGAAATTCGGCCTGTGGCGACTGAACAATCGCGATCACCGGAAAATCCTGATAGTCGACGGAAAAATTGCATTCACCGGCGGCATCAATCTCTCCAAGGAATATTCGAGAAGCTCGCTATTTCGATCCAAACGCAAATCGGATTCCGATTTTGGCTGGCGCGACACGCACATCCAGATCCAAGGGCCGGCCGTGGCATCATTGCAGTGGCTATTTCTCGATACCTGGGCCAGCCAAAACACCGGCGATTTACCGGAACGTCGATATTTTCCGCCCTTGGCTAAAGCGGGAAACAGAATCATCCGCGTGATTGCCAGCAAGCCCGATGGCAATTACGAGATTTACAAGGCCTATGCACTAGCCATGCAGGAGGCGAAAAAATCAATCCACATTACCGTGGCTTATTTCGCTCCGGATATCCAGATAGTAGAAACCTTGGTGCAGGCGGCACGTCATGGCGTCGACGTGAAACTTGTTTTTCCCAGCCAGTCCGATGCAGGACTGGTGTTTCATGCCGGACGATCTTTCTACAGCGACCTGCTGGATGCCGGCGTTAGGATTTATCAGTTGCAGGAATCCGTGTTGCACGCAAAAACTGCCGTGATAGACGGCGTCTGGTCAACCGTGGGATCGGCAAATCTCGACATACGCAGCTTCGTGCATAACACGGAGATCAATGTCATCGTGCTGGGAGAAGATTTCGGCGGGATGATGGAAAGCGCATTTCGGGAAGATCTGAACAACTCGGTCGAGATCACCAAGCAGGAATGGGAACAGCGCCCGCTGTCTGAGCGTTTGAAGGAATGGGCTGCACGGAGCCTGGAGTACTGGCTCTGAACGCAGCATAAATTCATAAACCAAGTTCCCTTCTCCTTGCACATGGAGGATTGGGGCACAACAGGGGACTTGGGCGGAATGCTGCTCATCAGTTTGGGGATTTGCCCCCGAATCCATATTTCGCTCCCGGCCTTCCCCCTTCAAGTGGAAGCAGTTTCGAGTGGCTGCGCCATTAAATAAGCTGGCAGCGAATCGTTGCGGTTGCGCTGCATAGCTTCGCCATGAGCGCATCGGAGATGGGCGCATCGACGTCGGTAATCGCATAACCGATGGCCCCGCGCGTTTGAAGTTGCTGAGCCACGATATTCAATCCGCTGTCGGCAAACTGGGCATTCATTCTTGCAATCACGCCGGGTTCATTGCGGTGCACATGCAGGATCCGGCTTTTCACTTCTTTTTCCAGATGCGCGATTTCCGGGAAGTTAACAGCCGATCGCGTCGTTCCCGCTTTTAAAAAGCGTGCCAGTTTATCCGCCACTTCGCGCCCGATATTGTCTTGTGCTTCTTCGGTGCTGCCGCCGATATGCGGCGTCAGAATCACGTTTTCCAGGCCACGCAGCGGCGAGACGAATTCCTCCTTTTCGCTGCGCGGCTCGACCGGATAGACATCCAGCGCGGCGCCGGCCAGCTTTCTATCTGTCAGTGCATGGCTCAGCGCATCAATATCGACGACCTTCCCGCGCGATGCGTTGATAAGCACTGCGGAAGGTTTCATCATGCCTATCCGTGCCCGGCTGATCAGATTCTCGGTCGCCGCACCGCCGGGAACGTGCAAGGTCAGTACATCGGCCTGCTCCAGTAACGCATCCAGGCCCAGCGGCCTTGCGTTGCCCAGCGGTAGTTTGCTTTCCGGATCGTAATAGCAGACACGCATGCCGACACTCTCGGCAAGAATGCCGACTTGTGCACCGATATTGCCGTAGCCGATAATGCCGAGCAGCTTGTTGCGCACTTCGTATGCACCCTGCGCACTCTTGTCCCATTGTCCGCGATGGGCACGCACATTTTTCTCGGGAATGCGCCGCAGCAGCAGGATCGCTTGCGCAATCACCAGTTCCGCGACCGAACGAGTATTTGAAAATGGAGCATTGAATACCGGCATACCCAGAGCCGTCGCCGCAGTCAAATCAACCTGGTTGGTGCCGATGCAAAAACACCCAATGACGCGCAGGTGCGGCAGCGCCTTGAGCGTCTCGGCGGTAAGATGGGTATTCGAACGGATGCCGACCGCATCCGCGTTCGCCAGCACGGCGGTCAATTCAGTTCCGGATAATGCTTTAGGCACTTGGACTACGTCGGTAAAGCCTTGGTCTTTCAAATGCGCAACTGCGCTTGTATGGATTTTCTCGAGCAAAACGATCTTGGTCATGGCAAGTCCGATGATGAAAACTGATTTGAAATAGTTTATGGCAAAATCGTCATATTAAGTGATCCCATGCTGTTTTAATAAAAGGTAGTTGATGAACACCGAAGCACTTGCCAACGATAAAGCAACCCCGGAAACTGTCACGCAAGTGCACCGCTGGACGGAAAACCTGTTTTCATTCAAGACCACGCGGCCGCAGGGCTATCGATTTACCGCCGGCCAATACGCGCGGCTGGGGCTTGCAGTAAATGGAGGCATGGTATGGCGTGCCTATTCAATCGTTTCTGCGCCCGACGACGATCACCTGGAATATTATGGCGTGACCGTGCCGGGCGGTTCGTTCACTACGATACTGAAAGACATAAAGCCCGGCGATACCATCTGGACTGAAAAGCAGAGCTACGGCTTCATGACGGCAGACCGGTTCAGCGATGGCGAAGATCTATGGATGCTGGCGACAGGCACCGGTTTGGGGCCATTCATATCGATATTGCGCGAGGCGATGGTATGGGAAAAATTCCGCAATATTGTTCTGGTGCATTGCGTACGTTCCGAAAATGAATTGGCCTACCAGGAACAGCTGTGGGCGCTGAAAAATTATCCTCCTTCGACTGCAGGAGCGCGCGCGGAATTGCAGCTGATCCAGTCCGCCACCCGTGAAATGGAGAATTCGGATGAGCGCTTCAACCAGCGGATTACCACGCTTCTGGAGAATGGCAAACTGGAAAAAAAAGTGGGCTTGCGCGTTGCCGCAGAATCGTCGCGCATCATGATGTGCGGCAATCCCCAAATGATTGACGATACTCGGCGCATCTTGCATCAACGCGGTCTTCGCCCGGTCCGGCGTGCATTGCCGGGCCAGTTCGTGACTGAAAATTACTGGTGAGCCGCCCGCCGACATCAAGGTCCTGCCGCCCTCGCCCGCTATCTGCCATGGCTTCATGGCTAGCCGTCGATATGCGCGATCAGCGGGAGATGGTCGGAGGCGACACGCGCCAGCGGTGTGGCATGCGCTTCCACATGCACCAGACGATGGCGAGGACGAATCCAGATCCGGTCTAGTGCGAATACCGGCCAGCGCGAAGGAAATGTCGCCGGCGCCGGCACCGCCTGGAAATGCGAAACCAGCCACCGCAAAGGCCGCCCCCAGACAAACCATTCATTGACATCGCCCAACAGGATGACAGGCATTTGATCGGTATCGAATACTTGCAGCAGACGCCGAATCTGCTCGCGCCGCTCGGCTGGCCGCAGCCCCAGATGCGTTGCGATCACCCGTAGCGGGTGGCCGTGGCAATCGACATCCGCGTCGAGCGCGACGCGCGGCTCCCGTTTGCCGAAGGATAAGTCGATCGACCGCGACGCCACGATCGGATAGCGGCTCAACACTGCATTGCCGTAACGCCTTCCTGCGATACTGAACGTATGGCCTTCGGCGGCGACAAACCCGGTGGCTTGCTGCAGCATTTTCAGAACGTCAGGCATTTGACCGCCGCCAAGCGGAACTTCCTGCAGCGCAATGATGTCGGCGTTCATCTCAAGCAGCACGGCGGCCACGCGCTCCGGCGCAAAGCAACCGTCGGAACCCACCGCGCCGTGAATATTATAGGTGGCGATCGTGACGGGCCAAGGATTCAGATCGGGCGTGACCTTCGGCGTCGCGACAGTCGTTGCAGTGGAAAAATTCATTGCGCCTCGGTATCCCCCTTGCGTACGAGCAGACGCTGCAAGCCTATCGCGGATCCTATCAGCAACGCTACCACCCCTGCCAACACCGTGATCGTACCTGCGCTCGGATTGCGCACTGCTTCGGCAAGATGATGAATGAATGTGACGGTTATCACGATGCCAGGTGTCATGCCAAGCAATGTGCCCAGCATATAGTCCCGAAAGCGGATATGCGACGCCCCCGCAACCACGTTCACCACGGTAAACGGCGCCAACGGCAAAAGGCGAACGACCAGCATTGCCAGAATGCCGCGTTTTGCGATACGCAGGCTCAAGCGGTTAATGCGCGGACCGACCAGCCGGCGCACGGTTTCGCGTCCCAGCCAAACTCCAAGGCCATAAGTTGCCGCCGCGCTCAATAGCGTGCCTGCAAGCGCATAAGCCGCGCCCAGCACCGGTCCGAATACGATACCGGTAACAGCGATCAGCACCATTACCGGAACCATCAGCAAGCCTGCGATCACGTAGCTCGCAATAACAGCGATCGGTGTGAAAGGCAAGGCTTCCAGACCGCGCGCGAAGCTTACCAGGGAAGCCAAGTTGACCCATTCGCGCAACGGCGTCCAGCGCCATGCAATCGCCAGCAACGCCAGCATGATTGCCAGCACGCCAAGCCCGACCAAGCGTCGCGGCAGTGGCTGTCGGGCTTCCTTCGGCACTAATTGGTCGACCAGCTCATCCGGCTCGATCGGCTGTTCTGGATCGAACAATGCCTGCTCGGGAATAAGCGCATCGAGCTCAGGGACAATGACCGGATCGAGCAAATGCAGCGATCGCCCAGGTTGTTGCAGCATCTCGATCGCACCATGCAGGCTGTTCTTGCTGCCGATTTCGGCGCCCACAATCCCGGCCGAGATGGCAAGATGCTCGGCCAGCAGGCGGTTGCGCAAATTGGCAATGGCATTGCGAATGCGAGTTTTTTCGAGGTCGGTGCCATGTGCTTCGATCACAAGATTGCATTCGGTGTCGAATGCCATTGAACGGTTACTGAGATTGGCGGACCCGACCGAAAACAAGTCATCGTCCACAGCGAATACCTTGCTGTGCACGTTCAGGCATCCTTGCTTTAATTCCGGGATATGAGGAGAGTACAGGCGATAGCGTCCGTAACGGTCCGCCGCCTTCAGCCGCCGGTGCAGACGCGCACGCAACACGCCCATCGTCACCTCTTCCAGCCAGCCGCTCTGCGTCTCCGGCGATATGATGGCCACCTCCGGTCCGTCGGGTTCGCGTAGCCGGGCGGAAAGCGCGTTGGCAATCAGGCCCGATGTGAAATACTGATTCTCGAAAAACAAATGCCGCCGCGCCGCAGCAATCGCGTCCAGATGCAGTTGCCGCACCTGATGCACTCCAGGATGGCCTTCATATGTAGGCTCGGTGCGCGCAATCGCAACTTCTACGTCAGTAAGGTCGGGCATCACCTCGGCGGGCCATGGGTCGCGTGTTGCATCGGAATAAGCCACCGGCGACTGCCCCGTAGCACGCTGCCACCGCGTGCGTGCCAATTCCCCTAATGCACGGGCGACATCTCCATCAACCATTGCCTGCACATCGTGAAAGGGGGCATGCGGTTTGCCATCGATGTCGCACCGCAATGGCGCGTGGCACGCATGTTCGGACGTATCCCATCGGCAGCGGGTCAAATCAAGTCCACCGACAAATGCGAGCGCATCATCGATCACGACTACCTTTTGGTGGTGCGATGCGCCGATTGGATGCTTGCTGTCCATCCAGAATGCCAATCGCTGATGAGTACTCCAGCCCAGTTTGTAGACCGGCAGCCACTCCCGTTCCAGCGCGTACAGCATCGAGAAATCCCAATTGAGCACATAGGCATGCAGTTCCGGGCGCGACGCCACCACCGCATGCAAAAACTCGCCCAATGGTTCCGGATAACCGTCCTTTGCACCTTGCGGCACCAGCAATGTCCGGCTGTCAATATCCCAACTGAGAATGAAAACGCTATGCTGTGCCTCGCGGATTGCAGCGCGCACCGCCCGAAAATATGCGTCCGCGTCTACCAGCAGGCTGAAACGGCGCGCCCGCTCGATGCGCCAGCAATTGCGTCCGGGCTGCATGAGGCCAGGAGAGGCATTGAAGCTCTTGGAACGATGTTGTTGCGGCGCCATGCTACGGTGTCGGAAAGAAACGGGGATTTTAATCGGTGCGTTATTGCCGGTGTTGCCGTATTTATCGGCCATCCTGATCGCAATCGGCAAGCCACGATCTAGATTAATGGTATACCAAGGCTAGCCGTTTGCGCCTGTGCAATAAGGTTTCAATTTTTCAGTTCTTGCCTCTATACGAAGGCAATCCTTACAGATATTGCAATCCATTATCGTCAAGTAAGCTGATTGACCGATTGCTCAATATCTTGACATGCCGTCTGACACAATCACTGATCGCCTACGACGGCGTATCCCCGCAGACGGCGATTGCGGAACCTCCTGCAGCAGATCTCAACGCTCAACGATTTTTCCATCCTCGATCGGAATATATCCATGACTTCCGTCCGCGATCTCGTTGCGAACCACATGGCTGTGGATCACGACGTGATCGCCCGCTGCCATGAATCTCTACGACACTGCAACGATTATCCTTTATATGAAGACATAAAATTCTCCTTATCAGTTTGGCCGATGCAAATCGTCTGCACGGGCCGACGTAGGAATAAAGTTAGGCAAACGCCGTGCCGGATGTGCACATCCTATTCACGCGTACGCTTTGACAGGGAGATACCGAAAAGAAAACCCTGTTCGCACGAAACGCACACGGCAGAAAAAACTACAGAGAGGCAGAAAGATTTACTGGCCCGCGGGGCGGGCTGCTCAAAGCTTCGGAGTGCGCGTGCTGCCATGCATGTTTTCCGTGCAGAGAAATCATTGAGCCAGCGCTACGTCCCTGCTCAACCATAGAACTTTTGGTGTCCGCGTGCATCCCACTTAAATTATCAGGTACGCCTTTTTTCAGCGGTGGGAAGGTATGACGCCGACGATTACCTTTACACAGTTCATCAGGGAGGTAAACTCGATGAGTCATATGCCTATTACCGCGACCAAGACGGATCGCTTTTCTTCAGGATCGGCGGAAGCTGTACCACGCGCGGTGCTTGGATTGCGCGGAGTGATCGCGCTGATAGTAGGCGTTGTCATCGGTGCCGGCATTTTCAAGGCACCGGCAATGGTAGCCGGCATGACCGGCAACACGACATGGATGTTCGGCGCCTGGGTGCTCGGGGGCATTATGTCGTTGATCGGTGCATTATGCTATGCAGAGTTGACGACCGCTTATTCGCATGCCGGCGGAGACTATCATTTTTTATACCGTGCCTACGGCCGCTCGGTATCGTTTCTGTTTGGCTGGGCTCGATTTTCGGTCATAACGACCGGATCGATCGCACTGCTTGCTTTTGTATTTGGCGACTATATGAGCCAAGTGCTTCCGCTAAACATGTTTGGCGCGGCTTGGAGTTCGTCTCTTTACGCTGCGGCGATAGTCATTGTACTGTCGTGGGTTAACCTGCGCGGCATCAAGGCTGGTATTTCGACCCAAACCTGGCTTACCGCAGTGGAAGTGGGCGGATTGCTGCTGATTGTGGTTGCCGGTCTGTTCGTCGCAGGTAATGGCGGTAGCACCGCTTTGCCGCAAGGTATGTCGGCGGCGCCGGGGCCGGCCTCATTCGGATTGGCGATGGTGTTCGTATTGCTGACCTACGGCGGTTGGAACGAGGCAGCCTACATCAGCGCCGAATTGAAGGATGCCCAGCACAACATGGTGAAGGCGCTCGTGGCGTCGATCCTCATCATCACCGCGCTTTACCTGCTCGTGACATGGGCCTACTGGAAAGGACTTGGCCTCGAAGGCATGGCCAAGTCCGATGCGATGGCTGCCGATTTGCTGCGAATCGCCTTCGGCCCCATCGGCGAGAAAATCATTTCGGTGATGGTCGCCATCAGTGCGCTTACGTCGATCAACGCGACGATGATCGTCGGCGCACGCACCAATTATGCTGTCGGACGCGACTGGCCCGCACTACGCGGGCTTGCACGATGGGACGAGGCACGCGGCTCGCCGGCCAATGCGATGTGCATCCAGTGCATCGCCGCATTGCTGCTCGTGATGCTGGGCGCATGGACCGGCAGCGGATTCAAGTCGATGGTTGAGTTTACCGCGCCGGTATTCTGGCTGTTTTTCCTGTTATCGGGTGTGTCGCTGTTCGTGCTGCGCGTACGAGACCCGGCGACCGAACGTCCGTTCAAGGTGCCTTTGTTTCCGCTTTTGCCATTGCTTTTCTGCGCGATGTGTGCCTACATGCTATGGGCAAGCCTGTCCTATGTTTACAGCCAGTCCCTGGGCGGTTTGAATGCCGCATGGATCGGCGTTGCCGTACTGGCCGTCGGCCTTGTGTTGCTGCTGCTGATGCGAACGTTACCGGTAAACCATAAGCAGTCCGTTAGTCATGTCAAATCTTAAACAGGAGAAGCCAATGAAAACGTATTATCCTCGCCGTCCGACAATGATGGCCGCCGGATTCACGGCACTTTTCATCGCATTTTTTTTCGCATTGATCGGCCAGGCGGCCTTCGCACAGGCCGTGCCGGAACTGAAGCTTGACGTGCCCTACGTTCCGACTCCACAGCCGATCGTGGATAAAATGCTCGATCTTGCCAATGTCGGTAAAAACGATGTGCTCTATGACCTCGGTTGCGGTGACGGCCGCATCGTCATCACCGCGGCAAAGGAACGCGGGGCGCAGGGTGTTGGCATTGACCTGAATCCGGAGCGGATCGCCGAAGCAAGGGCCAACGCCAAAAAGGCCGGCGTCGATGGAAAAGTAAAATTCATGGTGGGTGATTTATTCAAGGCTGATTTTGGCAATGCCAGTGTGGTTACGCTCTACCTGCTGCCGGACGTCAATCGCGCATTGCGCCCGCAATTATGGAAGCAGCTCAAGGTCGGCACGCGCGTCGTGTCGCACGACTTCGACATGGGACCTGAGTGGCCACCGCAAAAGGTCGAGCAGGTGGGCGGCAAAACCCTGTATTTCTGGACCATCACGGAAGCCAACAAGGCAGCAGCAGTTTGATGTCACGGCAGCGCCGGCCAAGCGGGCTGCCAGAGCGGAATCTGTCGACCGATCAGCAAGCTTTGAATAAAAGGATCGCGCGATTCAAGTGGTCTTTCGTACTCGTGAAGGCTGGAGGCACGCTTCTATCGAAGATCCGGTGCGCATATCGCCGGCGAACTGCGTCTGCTTTTTCAGAACGCCCAAACCTTGACGATAGTCAACGCCTTCGCGCATTCAAACAAATACGGATCGATTGAAGGAAGCCGGAATCTGCCTCTCAAATGTTCTCCGATATGCAGCAGGCTTGCCGACACGAGCGAGCTGCGGCGCAAGATTTCCACTTTGCCATCCGCACGGCAGTCATTGCCGTTTGGTCCAAAGGCGAGTAAAGATCAAGCGCCCAAAGTGCCATCTGTCAGGTAATACTCATCAATGCAATCCTCCGAATAGACGTTTTATCAAGAAAAGAAAACTTGTTTTCTTGCGCATCATTTTGACTTCGGAAAAACACAAACACTGGACTTGCCGTGATTTGCGGTCAATACTGTCAGTGCTGACATTATAAATTCGGAAGCTGCTTACTTATGGAATGCAAAGTAATAGACACGCAAATCTCGCCGGAAGGCCGTCTGGACGTGTTATCCAAGGCCGAAGTCCATAAATTGCGCGATAACAGCCATGGCGGCTTGTATCCTGTATTCCGCAATTGTTCCTTGGCAGTCCTCAATTGCGGCAATTACATGGACGATGGCAAGGAATTGCTGGAACGCTATCAGTCATTCGACATCAGCATCATCCAGCGCGAGCGCGGCATCAAGCTCGACATCAAGGGCGCGCCGGCCAGCGCTTTCGTCGACAACAAGATGATCAAGGGCATACACGAGCATTTGTTTGCCGTGCTGCGGGACGTTCTTTTCATCAGCGACGAGATCAATGGCAATGTGAACTTCGATCTGCATTCGTCGGAAGGCATCACCGATGCGGTCTTTCATATCCTGCGCAATGCCAACGTACTCAACCCGATGACCAATCCGAATCTGGTGGTGTGCTGGGGCGGCCATTCGATTTCGCTCGCCGAGTACGATTACTCCAAAAAAGTCGGATACGAGATCGGCCTGCGCGCCATGGATATCTGCACCGGCTGCGGTCCCGGCGCGATGAAGGGGCCTATGAAAGGCGCCGCCATCGGCCACGCCAAGCAGCGTATCAGCGGCGGCCGCTACCTGGGTTTGTCGGAACCCGGCATCATCGCCGCCGAGTCGCCCAATCCGATCGTCAACGACCTGGTGATTTTGCCGGATATCGAGAAGCGGCTGGAAGCTTTCGTACGCGTAGGTCATGGCATCGTCGTATTTCCAGGTGGCGCCGGCACTGCGGAGGAAATCTTGTATATCCTCGGCATCCTGCTGCATCCGGACAACGCAAACATTCCCTTTCCGCTGATATTTACCGGACCTGAAAATTCGGCCGATTATTTCAGGCAGATCGATGCCTTTATCGGCGAAACGCTGGGCAGCAGGGCACAGCGGCTTTACAAGATCATCATCGACGATCCGGTAACCGTGGCGCGGGAAATGGAGGCGGGCATAAAGCGGGTGCGCGAATTCCGGAAAGAGAAAGCCGATGCATATTATTTCAACTGGGCGCTGAAGATCGACCATGAATTCCAAAAGCCGTTTATACCGACGCACGAAAACATGCGCAACCTCAAGCTGCACAAAAATCAGGAACCTCACCTGCTTGCCGCAAACCTGCGCCGCGCTTTCTCGGGCGTGGTTGCCGGCAATGTGAAGGATCAGGGGATTCGCGCGATCGAGAAATACGGCCATTTCGAAATACATGGCGATGCCGCCATCATGGAACCGATGGATGCGCTGCTGTCGGCCTTTGTCGAGCAGCATCGGATGAAGCTGCCGGGGAAAAAATATACCCCCTGCTATCGCATCGTTAAATAGCGGAACGCACTTTTCGGAGCGTTATTGCTTCGGCATCAGGTGACGAGGTGAATCGGCCAGAAGAGGTGCGTGGTACAGCAGCGCGATTCCGGCGATCTGAATGTCTCAGTTCAAGCTGCCGAAAACTTTGCCGATGATCTTGCTGCCAGTACCGATCGGGTCGCGGCGAATCGCCTTTTCCTCCTCGCCGATCATGTAAAACAAGCCGTCCAGGGCACGTTGCGTGACATATGTTTCGACCGTGGACTGCTGTTCCGGGACCAGGTTGAATCTGGACACCTGCGCCACAGTCGCATTGTACTTGGTGGCCAGCCCGGAACGGTCGGTAATTGCCTTGACGATCGGTAAAAATTTGACGGCAAGGGGACCAGTCGTTTTTTCCTTGAAAAAATCCGTGACCGACGTGTCACCGCCGGTCAGAATATTTTTTGCATCGGTCACCGACATCGATTTCACTGCGTTGATCAGAAGCGGCTTCGCCAACGGCACTGCCGATTCGGCTGCGCGATTCATCGACACAACCAGCTCATCGAGTTGTTTTCCGCGTCCGGTCATTTTCAACAAGGGCTTCGCCTGCTCGAGAATATTCGGCAATTCGATTTTTACCTTGGCGTTATTCAAAAAACCGTTTTCGACACCGAGTCTGGAAACCGCCGCAGCCGAACCTTTTTCAAGGGCCGCTTTCAGTCCGCTGGCAGCTTCCTTGTCGGAGATATCCGACAATGAGAACCCGAACGCTGCGGGCACGACCATTACCAGCGACAAAAGTAATGATCTTGCAAAGAAATTGGGCCAATACATATGCATTCCGTTAGGCGGCTTAGATTGATTGAATCAATTTAACCTGGAAGAAGCGAACAATCGGAGGCAATATAAGCTGAACCGGTTCAGCTTATATTGCCTCCGATTGTTCCGGATTATTTCCATTTTGGAAATTTAACGGCGGCACTCGTCTCATTCTTTGCAAAATCCCCTGCAGCATGCTTATACCAATGCACTTGAGCATCGCCCGCCTGAACCAAACCTACTTGCGCCGCAAAAAACTGGCCTATATGTACGGACCTGGGTCTCTGACTGACCTCGTATATAAAGAAAGTTTCCTGTACTGGCGAACCGGCAAGCGTCCGTTTAGCGACAAGCGTCAGCAATTCGTCCGATACCGGGGCAGAGCCTATTGAGCAAACCAGCCACTTTGATTTTTCCAGTCGGTCCCCCAGCCAGTAGAATTCCCGCCTGTCAAAGATCTGTCTGTTCTCAAAAGTTGATTCAGCTTCCCATAACGAGATGAACTCGTCAATCGACGGCAATCGATAACTTGCAATATCGGCAAAAGTGCTTGTATCACTAACAGGGCTGACGGCGTCAAATTTCGTGCGCACGTCTTTTAGCGAGTGCCGGTAAATTAGACGCTCTTCCGGCGCGTGAATGTGATGCGTCTGGGTGATCTGCCATGTGAGGCCGTAGGCGAAATCGAAAACATTGACCAGGCCGTCCTCCTCGGCAATCCTTAAGCCGCCGGCACGCCAACACAATGGAATCAGCCTGCCATTCCCTCCCAATTGATAATTGCCGGTTCCCGGCTTGTTCAATTCATGCCGCAATACTTGTTTAGGCCCTCGAAGACTGTCGGACAATGGTAAAAGATGCGTTTTACGCAAATCCTGTGAAAGGATGGATCGTGCCCGGTTGCCGGCCGCAATTCCATCTTCACTTCGTATCCAGCTTAAGAATAAAACTCGCATTAAACCTGTCCATTCGACCAAGCTACAGCGATCGTCTCCGTCAATGAATGCACATACGAATAGATAATCCGCAATGGACCGGTGAGCAAATTTATATTGTCCTTCGCCATCCCGATCCAGAAGTGACTGCGATCCCAGGTTCAGGCCCCGGACCTCCTCTGAAATGTCTGCAGAAATATCTCGCAGTTCCGTAATGGATATGCGCTCACCCTGAGTCATGGCCCGATCCAGATAGATCGTGACCGCGAGTTTTTTGGACATTGCCAGAAGCTTGTCTGGAGCAATCCATTTGCTCTCCCGTTTAAGCCAGCTATCGACCATAAATGCGTATAAGTCGAATAATTCCCTTACCGGCTTTGCTTCCCTGAGAAGGTCAGGAACCAGTGCCAGCAGCATCGGCTGGGACCTTAATTCAGGAATGTCCCTGATCATTTGCCTGGCTTGTCCGCGCTGTCTGATTTTCAGCAAGGAGAAATGCGAACGGACGTAGGCCAAAATCTGATGTTCGCTGAAAGGCAGAAGATAAAGTGCATGAAACTTGTAAATTACCGGGTCTTGTTTTTCCGATCCTGCATGCACAATGCCATTTGCGGTTTGAATCGATCCATCATTTGGAAAAAATTGCGGCCTGCACGTCACAATGACGGTCATGAAGTCCGCCGCAGCTTCCATCAGCATCTGCAGGCGTGCATCGCGGTCATGGATTGCTGAAGCGTCTTCGTCGAGACCATCCAGAAAGAGAACGGTCTCGCGTTTTCGCTCAATAGCTTCGATTTGCTCGACAGCATTCGGGCGTCCCAACGGGATTACGGCTACGAGCTTTCTCTTGTTTGATTTTTTACGCTGCTCCCGCGCGTAGAAATTGAGGCAAAGTGCGGTTTTCCCCATCCCCTCATCGGCAACAACAAGAAGATGTCGTTCGTTCCCTTTCTCTGCTACAAGTCGGTCAATCGCAGCCAGCATGCTCTCTCTGGCGCCATCGGCATGGCGCATATCCGATTCATTTGCCGGATCCGTTTGCGAACAGTCAGGTTCTACATAGTTTTTAACCGCACAGGCTATTTCTGCATCGGTAAATGAAGCGATGCCAGTGGGTGCATCCAGCGGTTTATCAAACCTTTCCGCAGCACGGCGTTGCCAGAATTTACTCATGTAAATCAAAAGCCCTCTGAATGGAAAAAGACGTCAGGACTAGCGTGACGTATTTTGCAAGCTACCAGATACCAAACTGGAAAAATTATTGAAAATAATTGACAAAAAGATCAATATTGGCAATATGTTAATAGTCGCGAATAATTATAAATCATGCGCACAAAGCACAGCCGGCAATGGACAACTGTTTCGTTATGACAGCAAATATGCTCGGCAGCGTACGCTCCAAGCGAACCGAACGGTATACGGGACTATTAAAATATTGCCGCAGCATTTTTATCGACTATTACTCACAGAGAATATTTAGTCAATTCAATTTTTCCGATATGAAAATGCGACTGGATGATGCGGTCGGCAGCAACGGCCCATGAATCAAGCTCTTATGGTTTGAAAAAATGCCTTCGATGTATTCAGACGGCACAACGATGATGTACTGCTCGATGAAACCGCGGGGGAAAGAATGTGTCGCATGGGACGTTAAGCATGTCCACGGGACGCTCCATTGCGACGTTCCGAGGACAACAAAACCCGCCCCGTATAACGCGGGGTCGGGTATTTGCGACGATGATAGCTTATCCAGCCTTCAGGCAGGGCGCGTCTCCCGCCAACCACACCGTCGTTCAAGTAGAGCAGACCGAAGCCTGCCCATTCCCGCGGACGCGAACATCGTGCGGAATCCGAGCGGAACCCCTGCCTGCTACCTGGCATCAGGTTATTTAACTGCTGAAGACCGATCACGAATTTTAACGGCCGTTTATACCCGCGCCCGCCAACATGGGTAGTTGACCTGAACTTGGATCTGCCTTGCGGAAATAACGGAGCATCGTGATTTGCCGCGTGCACGTGGCAAATCAGCTTTTCGAACGCGTTATCTTTGTGCCTTCCAGCGACAGATTGGCCATCAGGCCGGCATTGGTCAATACGAACGCGACGACCGGTCCGGTGACCGAATTGATGTCGACGCTGCCATTTGCCCCGACTTTCACTACCGCAACAGATGCGTCGACACCGACGGCCCAGCCTTCACTTTTGCGGAATTTGTCGAGTGCGTCCTGCGTCATGAACAAGAAGAAGATGGCTTTCGACTGTGCGCCGATCTGCAATCCAACCGATACCGATGCCAGGCTATAGTAATCGACCGTCTTGCCGCGAACGCGCAACGCTCCTTCGCCATACTGTCCACCGACCACAAGGCCCGCCGCGATAACGTGGGGGAAAATCAGCGCACCATTTGCCTTCAGCACAAGTTCGCGCGAGCCAGGTACGGTCGAGTAGAGACGCGTAAGAGCCGCATCAACGCCAGTATCGATTTCGGTGCGGCGACTGGTTGAATCGCGAGTCACGGTGGAGCTCGTAGTGGTACCACAGCCTGCGACGGCCAAACCGGTGACTGCAAGCGACGCTGCGGTCTTGAACATGAAATGACGTCTGTGCATAGTGATCTCCATGATTTTACAAAAGCACGCTGCAAAAGATATGACGTACAAATTTTGCCATCGTCAGCGTGCCGTTAACGCTTGCGATTCCGGCTGGAATCAGCATTGCAACAATTACAGTGGCGGTCGACCGTCTCTCGGCTCTCCGATGTTTGCCCACCCAATATGTCTGTTACTTAGACTATCGCCAACCTGCTTTTGATGCATTTGATTTAAGTCATGAGTGCTTTTGATTTGAAAAATAAATCGCATTAACCGGCAATAAAAACCACAGTCGAAGTCAATGCATTGACTCGCGCACTACATGCAATGGATCAAACACTATTCCCTGATTCTTCAGAACATTGTCCCGTCGGACGCATCCGGAATCCGTGGCCGCCCCATGCAACTGCGGTATCGGGCTACGCATCAAGCTCTTTATAGTGGCGGAAGATGCCTTGCTTATTGAACGGCACGCGCCGAGACGATGCCAGATAGGCGGCGATGCGCGGTCGCACCGAGACGCTCTCGTGCAGAGATATCAATGGCCGATACCCGGGTGCCAGTCTTTTCATCGTCCGGGGGAAGGCATGGCGCAAGCCCGCGATGATTTGAAACACCGATAGATCGACATAGGACAGCGCGTCGCCCACCATGTATTGATCGCCGTGCGGGTTACGCTCCAGAATGCGTTCAAGGTAATCGAGGAATTTCGGCAGGCGTGTGCCGGCAAAATCCGCCGCACGTCGCAGCGCTTCCGGTTTCTGCTCCTCGTAATACAGGCTGCTTGCGATCGGATGATGGGTATCGTGCGCTTCGGTCACCAGGTCGGCGATGGTCAACTGCAACTGATGTGCCCACAACCGGCTCGTTTCATCTTCCGGTATCAGACCGAGGCGCGGTCCCAGAAACAGCAATATGTTGGCAGTCTGTCCGATGATCCGGTCACCCGCTTTCAGAAAAGGCGGTGCGAACGGCGGGAATGCCATGTCATCGTCATCCAGCAGGTCTGCCATAGCAGACATGCCCTTGCGCCCGGAAAGACGGGCGACATCGACATAATCGGCGCCCGCCTCTTCCAGCGCAAGACGAATAAATTCTCCACGGCCTTGTATGGTGGGCCAGTAGTACAGTTCATAGCGCATGCGCGAGCTCCTTTCTGTCATCCGACCTGGTTAACGACGAGGATGAGAAGTGGCAAGCCGCGAGACTATTCATACGCTGTTCAGCCCACCATGATCCTGGGGAAGAAGCGGCCGACCATTGACGCATAGTCGCGATAGCCGGGAAAGCGTTGCCGCAATGCTTTTTCTTCTACCTCCGATTTGACCCACAGCACTGCAAACAGCGCAATCCAGCACAGCAGTTTGAGCCAATCCAGGTACAGCAATACCGCAGCCATGCCGATCAGCAGCACACTGACGTACATCGGATGGCGGACATATGCGTAAGGCCCGTCCAAAACAAGCTTGGCGTCCGGCTTCAGCTCGGGCCGGATATTGAAATTCCCCGGGCGATTGAAGGCCAGCGTCCACACACCTATTGCGGCACCGAAAAGGAAAACAGCCAATACAGGCAACGACCATACAGGGGCTGTCCACGGCCAGATCAACAGCACAATCAACGCAAACTGCAATACCACCAGGATCAAGCTCGGCATCGCATTTCCTTGCATGAGTTTTAAGAGCTATCTCTTTAAAAAAAACACGCCGCGACACGAGCCGGGCAGTTTGTTCATGCGACGCATATGTCCAGTTTCAGTCGCTGTAATACTCGCCGGTGGGCGGGACTGCAAGAAGTTTTCTGGTGTCGTGGAACACCTGAGGCGGCACGTTCTTCAGCGATGCCTGATGTGCCTCGACGTTTTCCCAGACCTCGAGAACAATGATGTGATTCGGATCTTTCTGGCTCTGCAGCAGTTGACATGAGAGGCACCCGGCTGACGACTCTATCATGGGCACCAACGATTTGATGCGGTCGTGCAGAATCTCGCCACTGCCTTGAATGGCCCGAAATTCGTTGATTCGGGTAATGCTCATTTTTGGTGCCTCCGTATTTCCATTCGATCTGCAAACAGATGCTCGATCGTCTTGTGATGGTATCAGATCATCTTTATGTCTCATCAGCACCAGGCACGTTCGCACTAAATATAGATGGCTTGATGCTTGTCAATTTTAAAGAGCTATTCCGCTTTGCTTGCCGGCTTTTGAAATACACTTAACGGTTGAAAGCCAGAAGGAGAAATCTGATGCTTGAATCCAAGAAAAACAGAAAGCAGGACGAAGTAACGCCACCGTCCATACCCTCTTCGTCTCCGGGCGATTCTCCGGTTGCGGTCACTCCAAAGGATGTTTCACCTGAACATGCGGCATGGAAAGACCTTACTGCAAGACCTATCGCCTCCGATGACGTCGAAAAGCGCACGGACGCGCTACTGGACGAAGCAAGCGATCTGTCTTTTCCGGCTAGTGATCCTATCGCGGTTTCGTCCATTACAAAGCTGGTGAAAGGCACGGATGCCGACCAGGAAAAAGCTGACAAAGATAGATCGAAAAACAACTAGCGCGGGCGATGTTGACTTGGAACTTGCAATGATTTTGTTGCTCTTAGTTGAGTAGTTGCTGTTCTCATCAATCATTCATTTGGAGCTCGAGCCATGAACAAAGACCAGATCAAAGGTGGCGTTAAAGACGCTGCCGGCAAAGTCCAGGAACAAGCGGGCAAACTGACAGGGAATAAAGAGCAGCAAGCCAAAGGCATCGGGAAGCAGGCTGCCGGTAAAGTTCAAAAAGGCGTCGGCGATGTAAAAGACGCAGCCAAAAGTATGCGCAAGGATCACTGAAGCCCAGTTAAATCCATTAACCAATGGCCGGGCAATGCTCGGCCATTGTCTTTGTTGATTCGCCTTGCTTGCTCATTCCGTTCATTAACTCGCCCTGCGTCCGGTCAGCTTGTTTGTGTTGCCGGTGACGACTGGATATAGTCGCATCGGCAGCGTCGCTTCCGTCTCCTCGCCAGTCGCCATGAGCAGATATTTGTTGGCCATGTCCGGTGCGTCGCTGCCTAAACGCCATAAAAAATTAGCTCCCGGTCAAATATGCATGACGCATGGAAGACACCACCAAAAATCCTTCCTCCTGCCTGGTAGCAAGAAACGTTGCGAAGAAAGTTGCCGCCTCGAATCATTCGTTCGCGTCGTTGTTCACGTCGTTATTAATCAGCGCAATTGCAATAATACGGTTAAGTCGTTACTCATCAAAGTCGACGCAATCGTATGGTAAATGGATTCACGCCATGATAGCGAACTTGCGTTTGTGTCGCGCCTCGTGCCGATCATTAGCCTTTGCAATGACGGCAATGGCCTTGAGCGGATAATTTTTACACCACGCCGTAGATTTTACCTGTGCCTGGCACAACGCCGACACAATAGCTAACCGCTGCGACGACGCGGGCAAAAAGTAACGACAAGGATTGTAACCAGAGGCATGCTATTGGCCTTATGTATTAAATCCATCCGCATGCAACATGACCACTTTGGAGATAGGGCCGGATACGCTTGTATAATCCCGGCAAAAATAACGCCGAAGGTTTGCCGGCTCTGTAAAATACAGCGAGCCGGAACCTGAATGCGATTGGAACCTTGCTCGCCCATCGCCGGTAGCATTTGCCGTTTAAAGCCATCTGCAGCATCTTGCAGAGCTCATACCAAGGAACAGATTGATATGCCGCGTATTCCCTACAAGCCGATCGACATCGCCAAACCAAAAGATATCGTAGACGCGATACGCCTGCGCCGAGGTGGCAATTTGTTGAACCTGGACCGGATGCTGTTGCATAGTCCTGCATTCGCGAAAGGATGGAACGCGCTCTTGCTTGAGGTCAGAACCGGACTGGCGTTATCGCCCAAGCTGCGAGAAATTGCGATGTGCGTGGTCGCGGTGCTGAACGGCGCCGACTACGAATTTCATCATCATGCACCTGAGCTCATCAAGGCTGGAGGAACTTCTGCGCAAGTCGCCGCCTTGCGTCACCCTGAATTATCGTATCATGATACCGTTTTATTCAATGCAGCCGAACGTGCGGCCATCCAGCTCACCATCGAGATGACGCGCAACATGGAAGTCAGCGATGCCACGTTTTCCGCGATTCGCACAGCTCTCTCAAATGAACAGCACATGGTGGAATTGGTCGGCGTTGTCGCTACTTACAATATGGTTTCGAGGTTCCTTGTGGCGTTGGGAGTCGAGCCTGAATAGCTTCCGGATAAGCTGTTCCTGCAGTGAGCACCGCACGCAGCAATATGTACCGGCAGCGAAAAACAGCGCAGCATCCAGCAGGGATTTTCTATGGGAAAGGATTAAGATTCCAACCCGCTGCGCTGTACAAATTTTTCATCATGCAACAGCAATGTATGTTAATGGCCGCAACGGCGACCAAATAATATGCCTACTTGGTAGTGGTTGAGCCGCCGCTGCTCGAGGCCCCCCCCGTACCGGAGGATCCACTGCCGCCGCCGGTGCCGGTAGTGCCG
The DNA here is from genome assembly GCA_035995725.1 of Burkholderiaceae bacterium. Lineage (GTDB taxonomy): Bacteria > Pseudomonadota > Gammaproteobacteria > Burkholderiales > Burkholderiaceae_D > JAQGLW01. The sequence continues at coordinate 29,245 of DASYKE010000036.1, forward strand.
CCAGCGCCCGGTGAAGAACCGCTGGTGCCGGCGCCCGATGAGCCACTGGTGCCAGCGCCCGAAGAACCGCTGGTGCCGGCGCCCGATGAGCCACTGGTGCCAGCCCCGGATGAACCGCCGGTGCCGGCGCCCGACGAACCACTGGTGCCAGCCGCTCCGGCCGCTCCAGTATCCGATTTTTTCGACTTCGCACTCTTCTTCGACTTCCGTTTCTTGGTTGTTTTCTTGTCGTCAGGCGCTGCATCACTGGACGATGCGCCTGGGCTGCCTGAAGCGCCTGAGGTCGATGTATCCGGCGAGGACTGTTTGTTCTGCGCTATTTCTTTTGCCTGTTTCTCGACCGAAGCAGCCTTTGCCGGGTCGGTGCTGGTTGTGATTTCGCTCGAAGGAGCTTGCGCAGCTGTTATTCCTGCCAATGTCATCAATGAAATAAATAAAGTTAAAGATACTGTCTTCATACTTACCTCCATAATAAGAATAATGAATTACCGTTAGTTAATAACACGCCGGCACAAAAGCAACCTGTGCAATCCAGCTGCCAATGAGACTAGACAACTACCCTTTCAGTTTCATTAACTTCTTAAAATACTGATAATTATTGTTGGTTCCTGGATTGAAGAGAAGTAACGGGGCAATAATTGTCGTTCCTATTTTCGAAAAACAAGAACTGATGCGTCGTGCGTTGCTTCAATTCGTAAATGACGGATAGCAGATAACGTGATGAATTCCATGCAAACATCATGCCGAAGAAATTAAAACAAGATAATTTTCCATGAGAAACTTTTCCACAACAGCGGCAAGACATATGGCCCATACTTTATGACCCAAAAATCAGTAGCCATTATTGGAACCTTATATCGCCTGGCGGCAAATTTCCTGTCGGCGGATAAGTGCGGCAAGCGGTTCCTGTACGAGTCATTCGGCTCCATATTGATGGCACTGGCTGTCTTCACCTGCCATGGCAATGCTGCGGCAGATGATGTATTACGCGTCGGCTCAAAACGATTCACCGAATCCTACATACTTGGCGAAATCCTGACGCAAACGGCCTCGGCCCACTCCAGGACGGAACATCTGCAGGGCCTCGGTAATACATCGATTGTCTTTGAAGCGCTCAAGGCCGGCAGCATCGACCTCTATCCAGAGTACATGGGTACGGTAGACCTGGAAATACTGAAACACAAAGCGCCCACCTCGCTCGCGGCGATGAATCGCGAGCTGGCACCGCTCGGCTTGGGCGTCGCCATCACTCTGGGCTTCAACAACACCTATGCGCTTGCGATGCTGTCCGCGGACAGCAACAGGCACAGGATTCATTCGTTAAGCGATCTGGCACATCATGCCGGCTTGAAGCTGGGGTTGTCCCACGAGTTTCTGGGCCGCGCCGACGGCTGGCCCGGACTGGCGCAGCGTTATGCCTTGCCGCAGAAACCGCGAGGCCTCGATCACGGCATCGCTTATGAAGCGCTGGCCAATCATCAGGTCGATGTCATCGATATTTATTCAACCGATGCCAAGATCAGGAAACTGAACTTGCATCTGCTGCAGGATGATCTGAATTATTTTCCCCGGTACGATGCAGTGGTGTTGTATCGGCTCGATATAGTCAACCGTTTTCCGCAAGCCTGGCGCGCGTTGCAGGGATTGGAGGGGCGCATTGCCAACGCGGACATGATCGCCATGAATGCGGAGGTAGAGCTCGACGGCAAAACTTTTTCTGCCGTTGCCCGCTCCTTTCTTTCGCTGGACAAAAGCAAGAATGCAACACGCACCGGCCATGCGCTTCCTCCGGTCGGATTATGGGGCAAGCTGTTTGATGAAAACCTGTGGCGGCTGACGCGCCAGCACATCATGCTGGTAATGCTGTCGGTCGCAGCCGCCGCGCTGGCAG
>DASYKE010000037.1:0-11367 GCA_035995725.1 Burkholderiaceae bacterium
TAGCCTGGTTTTCCAGCCGCGCACGGATTGCCTGCTTGTACAGGATGCGGTCGGCCTGCGCGCGTGTCGCACGCACTGCCGGTCCTTTGGACGAATTCAGAATGCGAAACTGGATACCGGCTTCGTCGGTGGCGATCGCCATGGCGCCGCCCATCGCATCGACTTCTTTGACCAGATGGCCTTTGCCGATACCGCCAATTGACGGATTGCAGGACATCTGGCCCAGGGTCTCGATATTGTGTGTCAGCAACAGCGTTTTTTGCCCCATACGCGCAGATGCAAGCGCAGCTTCGGTGCCGGCATGGCCGCCACCGACTACAATCACATCAAATTCTGTAGGAAAGTGCATAATTTGCGTCGATGAGGCGGTGAAGAAGCTGTTATATGGAGGCGAGATTATAAAGTCTTTTTGAGACCGGTTAACGGTATCGATGCAATTACGCCGCTTTTTGTTCCACGTGAAACAAAATTAGCTTGCGCATGTTATTGCCTCAAGCAAATAAATGCGAGTTACCTTTCAGCATTGATGGCAAAAGACGTCAATTCTTATTGAGTCGCAGAAGCTCATAAAGTTGCCGGCTTGGGACATTCAACTCAGGCGGAAAATGCAAGAGTGATTTTCGTTGGCCGATCGATACTTGAGCTTAAAAAGGAACCGTGATGCGAAGCCATTGCGGCCGGAAGTGGCTATAAATAAATGCACAACTGAAAATCATTGGCGTTTTGTTTCACGTGGAACAAAACGTTTCCTGCTGTTATTTCAAAAAGGCGTCGTAGCCTGTCTTCAAGATCAGTGCGGATACAACAAACAGGAAAATCTGTCGCACGAAACCGCTGCCATGCCGGATCGCCAGTCTGGTGCCAATGACGGAGCCGGCCACATTACATACCGCCATCACCAATCCTATCTGCCACAGCAAATGGCCGCTATAGCCGAACCATAGCAAAGCGGCGAAATTGCATGCCACATTCACTACCTTCGCCACCGCCGATGCGCTCAGAAAATTGAACCCGAAAAAACGGACAAAAAGGAATACTAAAAAGCTGCCTGCGCCAGGTCCGAAAAAGCCGTCGTAAAACCCGATGCTGCCGCCAACCGCCACAGCAATGACTTTTTCTCTGGCGCCGCCGTGCAGCGGCGCATGCACGCTGCCGAAATCTTTCTTTTTTAACGTGTACAGCGCGACGGCAACCAGTATGAACGGCAATAATTTGCGGATAAAGTCCGGCGGAATCCGCGTGACCGTATACGCGCCGAGAAAGGCCAGAAGAAAAGCGGCAATTGCCGCAGGCGCCGCCGTATTCCACTCCACCCGGACCCGGCGCGCAAAGCTGATGGCTGCCGCGCCAGTTCCCCAGATGCCGGCCAGCTTGCTGGTGCCCAGCAGCGTTGCTGCCGGTACATTCTGAAATACCGAAAACAACGCAGGAATCTGGATCAGTCCGCCGCCGCCGACAACAGCATCGATCATTCCCGCCAAAAACGCAGCCGCACACAAAACCAGGTAATCGCTCATGAGAACCTGATTGTGGTGAAGCATGAAAAATAATTAGCCAACGGAAGTTTTTTGAATTCTTCGGATTTTATTATCATTGTCAGGGAAGGCGATTGCCGCTACCGTATGTTGGCAGGGATTGGGTTGTGCCGTTAAATATGTATTTTACCCTTGCAACTATTCTTGTACGAAACAGGTATCAAGTTTCAGCGCCTCTCCTTGCCGAACACTCACGCTACCCACAAGCGGCAGTACCGTCTCGTGATCCATTTCAACTTGCTACAATGAAGATAACAGGAGGCGCAATGGACAAATACAACGCATTCGGTTTCAGCACGGTGCCTCATATCGTGTGTGAATTGGGCGCTGCCAAACGGCTCGGCGTTCTGGCCGCGCAACACTGTCCCGCCGCCCGCCATGCATTGATTGTGACCGATGCAGGATTTCTCAAAACCGGCTTGGTCGATGCGCCCGTCGCCAGCCTGCGCGCCGCCAATTTAACAGTAAGCATCTTTTCCGACGTAGTGGCCGATCCGCCGGAAGCGCTCGTGCTGCAGGCAGCGGCAGATGCACGCCGGCGCAATATCGATCTCGTCATCGGCCTCGGCGGCGGCAGCTCGATGGATGTCGCCAAACTGATCGCGGTATTGACCGCCGGCGACCAGCCGCTCGCCACGATGTATGGCATCGGCAATGTCAAAGCCGGACGCCTGCCTTTGATGCAAGTGCCCACTACTGCAGGAACCGGCTCGGAAGTAACACCTATCTCAATCGTCACGACCGGCGCCACGACAAAAACCGGCGTCGTTTCGCCGCAGCTATACGCCGATGTGGCGATCCTGGATGCAGAACTGACAGTCGGTTTGCCACTCAGGGTGACCGCGGCAACCGGTATCGATGCGATGGTCCATGCGATCGAAGCCTATACCACGCGGCATAAAAAGAACCCGCTGGCGGATATGCTGGCACGCCAGGCGCTGGTTTTACTGGCCAACAACCTGGTTCGCGCCTGTGAGGATGGCAAAAATCTGGCTGCGCGCCAGGCGATGCTGCTTGGCGCGATGCTGGCCGGACAGGCCTTTTCCAATGCGCCGGTGGCCGCGGTGCATGCGCTGGCGTACCCGATCGGCGGCATATTCCATGTGCCGCATGGACTTTCCAACTCGCTGGTGCTGCCGCATGTATTACGCTTTAACGCCCCTGCCGCTGCGACCTTGTATGCGGAACTGGCGGAGATCGTGGCACCGCAGGCGCAAGGCAGCACCGAAGCACGCAGCCATGCAATGATCACTGCGATGGAGCAGATGGCCGCGCGAGTCGGCATCGAAACCCGGTTGCGTGAAGTGGGCATAGATGCATCCGATCTCGACCGCCTGGCTGACGATGCGATGCTGCAGACTCGCTTGCTGGGCAATAATCCGCGCGAGGTTTCGCGCGACGATGCGCGGGCAATTTATGCGGCAGCATTTTGACGATGAAACCCCGTGGCTGCAAAAAAGCATTGATGCCAGACCGGGAAAGGAGCAGATATTCCGCTCCCCTTTTCTGAACGGTCCTCAGCCTTAAAGAGATAACCGTGGTACGCGAATACAAACAGGGTGATCTGGAAGCCGTCGTGGCCTTGTTCGGGCGCTCCGTCCATGAAGTGGCCGGCCGCCACTATTCTCCTGCCCAAATCGCTGCATGGGCACCGCGGATTCCTGATTGGCCGGCGTGGTCAAGAAGTCTTGCCGAAGGGGCTGTTTTCGTTTGCGAACGCAAAGGGCGAATTGCCGGTTTTATCCGAATGGAAGATAACGGGTATCTCGATCTTCTCTACGTCGATCCTGACTTTCAGCGACAAGGCGTCGCGCGGGAGTTGTTAGACCGGGTTCTGGCATGGGCATCGGACCAGTGCATCAGCCGCATCAGTTCCGACGTGAGCATAACGGCGCGTCCGTTCTTCGAGCAAGCCGGATTTCGGGTAGTCACGCCGCAAATCGTCGAGTGGAACGGAGCATCATTCCATAATTTCCGCATGGAGCGGAGTTTGACTCAAAGTCCGTGACGCAAACTCCGCCGCACTCCAGCGGGAACGTTAATGTGCGGGCGGTGCACTCCCTGCGGTTCCCGGGCGCTTGAGCCGTGCCGCGATCTCGCCGACAATCCCGCGCCTGAATGCCATCACGCACACGATGAAAATCAGGCCGGTCACAATCGTCACCGATTCGCCAATCGAATTGAACCATTCGATGTTGGTGATCCTTGCCAGCCAGTTGCCAAACTCGCCCAGCTTGTTTTCCAGCGCGATAATGATGATCGCCCCGACGATCGGCCCGACAACCGTGCCGAGGCCGCCCAACAGCGTCATCAGCACCACCAGACCGGACATGGTCCAGTGCACATCGGTCAGCGTCTCGAATCCGATCACTACCGTCTTGGTCGACCCGGCCAGACCGGCCAATGCGGCCGACAGCACGAACGCCAGCAGCTTGTACCGGTCGACGTCGTAACCGAGCGAAATCGCGCGCGGCTCGTTTTCCTTGATCGCCTTCAATACCTGGCCGAACGGGGAATGAATCGTGCGCACGATCAGCGCAAAACCGGCAACCGTGATTGCCAGCACCACGTAGTACAGCGTCAGATCGTTGGTCAGATCGATCATGCCCAGCAGCTTGCCGCGCGGCACGCCCTGCAGCCCATCCTCGCCGCCGGTGAACGGCGCCTGCAGACAAACGAAGTACAGCATCTGCGCCAGCGCCAGCGTGATCATCGTGAAGTAAATCCCCTGCCGCCGGATCGCCAGGCCGCCCATGAAGAGGCCGATGCCGGCCGCTACGGCAGTTCCCAACACCAGGCCGAGCTCGGTTGGCACGCCCATCGCCTTGAGCGCATAGCCGGTCGCATAGCCGGCGCCGCCGAAAAAAGCCGCGTGGCCGAACGACAGCAACCCGGTGTAGCCGATCAAAAGATTGAAGGCGCATGCAAACAACGCAAAACACAGCACCTTCATCAGAAGCACCGGATACAGGAAGAAAGGTGCGGCCAGCAAAGCAATCAATGCGATACCGTAGCCGATTTTTTTATTCATGCTATCTTTCTTTGCCGAACAAGCCCGCGGGCCGGATCATCAACACGATCGCCATGATGATGAACACCACGGTGGCGGATGCTTCAGGATAAAACACGCGGGTCAGGCCTTCGACCACGCCGAGCCCGAGACCGGTGACGATCGAGCCCAGGATCGACCCCATGCCGCCGATCACCACCACCGCGAACACGACAATGATCAGATTCGACCCCATCAGCGGCGATATCTGAATCACCGGTGCCGCCAGCACGCCGGCAAACGCCGCGAGCGCCACGCCGAAACCATAGGTCAATGTCACCATCAACGGCACATTGATGCCGAATGCTTCGACCAGCTTCGGATTTTCGGTGCCGGCGCGCAGATAGGCGCCCAGCCTGGTCTTTTCAATCACGAACCAGGTCGCAAAACAGACCACCAGCGATGCCAGCACGACCCAGGCACGATAGTTCGGCAACACCATGAAGCCGAGATTGGTGGCGCCGGTCAATGCATCCGGTACCGAATAGGGCTGGCCCGACACGCCGTAGAATGAACGGAATAATCCTTCCACCATCAGAGTGATGCCGAAAGTCAGCAGCAATCCGTAAAGATGATCGAGCTTGTACAGCCGGTGCAGCATCGTCCTTTCGATCACGATGCCGAAAACACCCACCACCAGCGGCGCCAGGATCAGCATCACCCAGTAATTGATGCCGAAGTAATTCAGCCCCATCCATGCGATGAACGCACCCATCATGTACAGCGCGCCATGGGCGAAGTTGATCACATTGAGCAAGCCGAAAATAACCGCCAGGCCCAGCGACAGCATTGCGTAAAACGACCCGTTGACCAGCCCCAGCAACAGCTGGCTCATCATCGCCTGCAGTGGAATGCCGAAAATTTCCATGGCAAAGTCATCATCATAATGTTGGGGACAGAGTAGCTCGACGCCCTGCGACGCCTCACAAACCCTGTCCCGCAATTTTTTTTAAACGGCGCGCCGCGAATCCACTATTTACTTCCAGAGCGCGCACTTGCTTTCGGCTTTGGTGGTGAATGCCTGGTCGCCCGGAATCGCCTGTACCACCTTGTAGTAATCCCATGGATACTTGGATTCGGCCGGGGTCTTCACCTGCATCAGATACATCTCGTGAACCATGCGGCCGTCGGGACGAATCACGCCGCCTTTGGCGTACATGTCGTTGACCTTGGTCGCCTTCAGTTGCGCGGTGACCTTTTCCGGATTGTCGGTGCCGACCGCCTTGACGGCATTGAGATAATTCATTGCCGCCGAATAATCGGCTGCCTGCAAGCTCGACGGCATTTTCTTCATCTTCTCGAAATAGCGTTTTGCCCATTTGCGCGAGTCGGCGTTTTGATCCCAATACCAGCTATCGGTCAAGTACATGTTCTGGGTCAGCGGCAGTGTCAGCGAGTGCACGTCGTTGATGAACATCAGCAGCCCTGCCAGCTTCATGCTCTTGGTGATGCCGAATTCGTTGGCAGCCTTGATCGCATTGATGGTATCGCCGCCGGCGTTGGCAAGGCCCAGGATCTGCGCCTTGGACGATTGCGCCTGCAACAGGAAGGACGAGAAATCGGATGCCGACAACGGATGCCTGACCGAACCCAGCACCGTGCCGCCCGATGCCTTGACCACATTGGTGGTATCGCTTTCCAGCGAGTGTCCGAATGCATAATCGGCGGTCAGAAAGAACCAGGTCTTGCCGCCCTGCTTGACTACTGCCGAGCCGGTGCCTTTGGCCAGCGCAACCGTGTCGTAAGCATAATGAATGGTGTAGGGCGTACATTCTTCGTTGGTCAGGCGGGCCGTGCCGGCGCCGATTGAAATGAACGGCCTTTTCTTTTCTGCTGCGACTTTGGACATTGCCAGCGCCGTGCCGGAGTTGGTGCCGCCGATCAGCAGGTCGACCCCTTGCTGGTCGAACCACTCACGCGCCTTGCTGGCCGCAATATCCGCCTTGTTCTGATGGTCGGCCGAGATGAATTCAATTTTCTTGCCATTGACGCTGCCGCCGAAATCGGCAATCGCCATCTTGATCGCTTCTGCACCGCCCTGCCCGTCGATATCGGAATAAAGGCCCGATATATCAGTGATAAAACCGATCTTGACCACGTCGCCCGAGATCTGCGCCGAAGCGGATGCACTGAAACCCATTGCGACCGCTGCGGAAACCGCCATCGTAATTGCTTTTAATTTCATGTTCACTGTATTCTCCTTTGATATAAAGACGGATACGTCACCTCACCAACCCAAGCTTATACCCCAAGCAGTTCATTGAGTACAGGCATCTTGGCGCCCAACTCCGACGAAGCGAAGGCCTCGACAATCTGACCATGCTCCATCACGTAAAACCGATCCGCTAATGGTGCCGCGAAGCGGAAATTCTGTTCCACCATCACGATGGTGTAACCCTTGGCCTTCAGCGTCGTGATCATGCGCGCCAGCGCCTGCACGATCACCGGCGCCAGGCCTTCGGAAATTTCATCCAGCAGCAGCAGCCGCGCACCGGTGCGCAGTATGCGCGCCACCGCCAGCATCTGCTGCTCGCCGCCGGACAGGCGCGAGCCCTGGCTCGATTTGCGTTCCGCCAGGTTCGGGAACATCTGGTAAATTTCTTGTACCGACATGCCTTTGTCGGTTTTCGATACCGCCGGCGGCAGCATCAGGTTTTCTTCGGCTGACAGCGACGAGAAAATGCCGCGTTCTTCCGGACAATAGCCGACGCCCAGATGCGCAATCTTGTAGGTCGGCAGCCCGATCGTTTCAACGCCGCCGATCCGGATCGAGCCTTTGCGGATACCGGTCAATCCCATGATGGCGCGCAAGGTAGTGGTGCGGCCGGCGCCGTTGCGGCCCAGCAGTGTGACGACCTCCCCCTGGTTCACGCTGAAATTGACGTCATGCAGAATATGCGACTCGCCATACCATGCTTGCAGACCGGCGATTTCGAGCGCTTTTTCGACCTGCCCTCGATCCGGATCGACGATCGGCGTTGCACTTCCTTTGGTCGCAGACACCTCGGAGGCACGCATCAATGTACGCCTTCCAGCACGCCTGTGACGGTTCCCATGTACGCCTCCATCACCTGCGGATTGTTCGACACTTCCTGATACGAGCCCTCCGCCAATACGGCGCCGCGTTGCAGCACCGAGATCTTGTCGCAGATGCCGGCGACCACGTTCATGTTGTGTTCGACCATCAGAATGGTGCGCCCGGCTGAAACCTTCTTGATCAGGTCGGTGACGCGATGCACGTCCTCGTGGCCCATGCCTTGCGTCGGTTCGTCGAGCAGCATCAGTTCCGGATCCATCGCCAGCGTGGTGGCTATCTCGAGTGCGCGCTTGCGGCCATACGGCAAATCGACGGTGATGGTGTCGGCGAATTCGGTCAGGTCGACCTGCGCGAGCAATTCCATTGCGTGGCCGTTCAACGCCGATAGTGTTTTTTCGCTTTTCCAGAAATGGTACGAGGTGCCCAGCGTACGCTGCAAACCGATGCGCACATTTTCCAGCACCGACAAATGCGGAAACACCGCGGAAATCTGGAATGAACGGATAACGCCTTGCCGCGCCACTTGCGCCGGCGCGGCACCGGTAATGTCGCGATTGTTGAAAAGAATCTGACCGGCGGTCGGCACCAGGAACTTGGTCAGCAAATTGAAGCAGGTTGTCTTGCCGGCGCCATTGGGGCCGATCAATGCATGTATATGGCCGCGCTGCACCTGCAAGTTGACGTCTTTAACTGCCGTAAAGCCCTTGAATTCCTTGGTCAGGCGTCTTGTCTCTAGAATGACATCGGCCATCTTGTCTCCTGGTTGCTTATTTTTTTTGCATGTTACACAGCGCGTAGACTATATGGCAATACGGTATAACTACCGTATGTTACCAGTTTGACTTGCATCAGTGCGTAATTGCTCCCGCGTAAACATGCGCCTGCATCAGGCGACTTGCGTTAAATATCGGGTGCGGAAGAAATTATAATCAATGTAACACCAAACCATGTCAAATTCGCACTGTGCGAATCAGCTGCGCCGCTTTTTCGGCAATCATGATGACAGGAGAATTGGGATTGCCCGATGTGATGGTGGGCATCACCGATGCGTCGACCACACGCAGTCCGGCAACCCCCTTTACTTTCATTTGGCTATCGACGACAGCAAACTGGTCATCGTTGCGTCCCATCTTGCAGGTGCCGACCGGATGAAAAATCGTCGTGCTGATATCGCCTGCCGCCAGCGCCAGCTCTTCCTCGGTGCGATATTGCACACCCGGCTTGAATTCTTCCGGAGCATACTTCTCGAGTGCCGGTGCGGCAACGATGTTGCGCGTAAGCCTTAAAGCTGCGGCCGCCACCCTGCGGTCTTCCGGAGTACTTAAATAATTCGCGGTAATTTTCGGTGCGGCGAATGCATCGCCGGATGCAATTCGGACATGGCCGCGCGCGGTCGGCCGCAAGTTGCATACGCTGGCGGTAAACGCGGGAAACGGATGCAGCGGTTCGCCAAACCTTTCCAGCGACAAGGGCTGCACATGGTATTCCAGATTCGGCGTCGGCTGCGAAGGATCGGACCGGGTGAAGGCGCCCAACTGGGACGGTGCCATCGACATCGGGCCGCTTCGGGTCAGCGCGTATTCGACGCCGATCTTCATCTTGCCGAACCAGTTGCCGGCCATCATGTTCAGGGTTTTCGCGCCTTTCACCTTGAACGCCATGCGCAGTTGCAAGTGATCCTGCAGGTTTTCACCGACACCCGCCGTGTCGACGACAACCGGTATGCCATGTCGCTGCAACAGCGCGGCCGGACCGACGCCCGATAATTGCAGAATCTGCGGCGATCCGATCGCGCCGGCGGTCAGCAGGACTTCACGCGACGCATCGGCAAACCATTCGCGGCCGCCGCCGGTGAATTCGACACCGGTACAGGTTTTGCCAAGCCCGGTTGCCTCGATTCGCAGGCGTTTGACATGGCAACCGGTCATGATGTCCAGGTTGCCGCGCCGGCCGACGCTTTTCAAAAACGCCTTCGCGGTATTCCAGCGTATGCCCCGCTTCTGGTTCACCTCGAAATAACCGCTGCCTTCATTGTCGCCGCGATTGAAGTCATCCGACTTCGGTATGCCCACCTGCGCCGCGGCGTCGCGAAACGCATCGAGAATGTCCCATCTCAGGCGCTGCCTTTCGACCCGCCATTCGCCGCCGGCGCCATGAAACGCATCGCCGCCGCCATGATGATCTTCGGTTTTTTTGAACAGCGGCAGCACCTGGTCCCAGCGCCAGCTGGCATCGCCGGTCAACTCCGCCCAACGATCGTAATCCTGCGCCTGGCCGCGCATGTAAATCATGCCGTTGATCGACGAGGAGCCGCCGAGCACCTTGCCGCGCGGATAGATCAAGCTGCGGCCGTTCAAGCCGGCATCGGCTTCGGTGCGATAGCGCCAGTCGGTGCGCGGATTATCGATGCAATACAGGTAACCGACCGGAATGTGGATCCAGATATAATCGTCCTTGGCGCCTGCCTCGATCAGCAGCACAGAAACGTCCTGGTCTTGCGTCAGGCGATTGGCGAGCACGCAGCCGGCCGTGCCGGCACCGATGATGATGTAATCGTACTTGCCTGCTGATTCCAATCCTGTCTCCGTTGTGTCTGGTTATTTTTTGGCGCCCGGATGATCGGGGATGCGGAAAAATCAGCAAGTGTCATGGCAACTGTTCAAGACTCCCCTTGCAAATCCGGTCCGGCTACGCGCGACGACCGCGCGCACTGTCTGACAACGGCTGTTTTCAGTTGCAACCGCTGTCGGACTTGCCGGTTATTTCGAGACCGGCATCGTAAATTCCGCCCCTTTGGCGATCGATTCCGGCCAGCGCTGCATGATCGATTTGTAGCGCGTGTAAAAGCGTATGCCCTCTTCGCCATAAATATGCGTGTCGCCAAACAACGAGCGCTTCCAGCCGCCGAACGAATGCCAGGCCATCGGTACCGGAATCGGAACATTGACGCCGACCATGCCGACCTCGATGCGCCGCGAAAACTCGCGCGCCGTGTTGCCGTCCGATGTGAACAGCGATACGCCGTTGCCGAATTCATGCGCATTGATCAGCTCGACCGCCGCAGCAAGATCCGGCACTCGCACGATGCACAACACCGGGCCGAAAATTTCTTCCCGATAGATTTTCATGTCCGGCGTCACATGGTCGAACAAGGTGCCGCCCAGGAAAAAGCCCTTTTCATGCCCGGCCACCTTCAGGCCGCGTCCGTCGACCCGCATTTGCGCGCCGGCCCGTATGCCATCGTCGATATACGCTTCGACCTTCGCCTTGTGCGCTGCGGTAACCAGCGGCCCCATCTCCGCATCGGCTTCCATGCCATTCTTGATCTTCAGCGCCTTTACACGCGGGATCAGCGCTTCGACCAGTTTGTCAGCCACCTTGCCGACCGCGACCGCGACAGAAATCGCCATGCAGCGCTCGCCGGCCGAGCCGTATGCGGCGCCGATCAATGCATCGACTGCCTGCCCAAGGTTAGCGTCCGGCATCACGACCAAATGATTTTTCGCGCCGCCCAATGCCTGCACCCGCAACGGATATGCGCCTTTGCGTCTGGTGCCTTCGGTGTAGATATATTCGGCGATCGGCGTCGAGCCGACAAACGAAACCGCTTTCACCTGCGGATGATGCAGCAACGCATCGACCGCCACCTTATCGCCCTGCACCACGTTAAATACGCCATTCGGCAAACCGGCCTGCTGCATCAGGTCGGCCATCATCAACGACGGCGACGGATCGCGCTCGGAGGG
>DASYKE010000038.1:0-75217 GCA_035995725.1 Burkholderiaceae bacterium
CGGCCCTGAGGCAATGTATTCGCCCGAATTCAAACCAGCATCAGTCCGATTTGCACCTGCGCACTTTCCGACGGATTCTGCTTGAATCCGCTCTTGGCATAGCGATGCCAGCGCCCCACAACCAGGCTCGTGATCATGTTGGCGCGGGCAAGAACCTCGGTTTCGTTTGCCTGTCCTTGCGTAACAGCGACACGCAGCGATTGTTTGATCGCGAGTTCGACTCGCTCGATGAATTGATTCATCCGTGCCTGCAAGCGCTCGTCTTCGTTGACTAGCGCGTCGCCGATGATGACGCGCGTCATGCCGGGATTGCGTTCGGCGAAATTGAGCAGCATGCCGGTGATCGCCTGCGCTTGCGCCAAGCCGTTCTCCTGCTGGGCGGTAATCTGGTTGATCAAGCCAAAGACGGTCGATTCAATGAACTCGATTAATCCTTCAAACATTTGCGCCTTGCTCGCAAAGTGCCGGTACAGCGCCGCTTCGGATACATCCAATTTGCCCGCCAATGCGGCGGTGGTGATTTTTTCTCCCTTGGGTTGTTCCAGCATCTCTGCCAAAGTTTGAAGGATTTGCAGTTTGCGTTCGCCCGGTTTAGTGGTTGCCATATTTTTAGTTGGTAAGCAATCGGATTGGGACAGACATGAATCAGCGCAGCCGATGAAGATGATCGGTCAGTTGCCTTACCGATTTTACTTTGACATCGACATAAACGGGACGCTTTGACAACTTTGGCCGGCTCAAAGACCCGGTACTCTGTTGTAAATTGGGGTACACAGCCAGATACCGGGTCACCCAGGCTGTGCGCAAGCCGAGTGATTTCGCGGCTTTCAGCGTGCTTGCGCTATCTTCCACCAGGATGCAACGGCGTGCCGACGTACGTTCTTTCGCGATCAACTTGCGCAACAGCGACTTGGACGGCTTGGGCCGCAGCTGTCGATGCACCCGCATTGATTCGATCGGGATATGCCTGGCAAAATGCCTGTGCAGGCCCAGATGTCGGATCACCTCGTGCGAATACCGGCTCGGCGCATTGGTCAACAGGATCTTGCGTCCGGGCAGGCGTTTCAGTAAACGCGCCAATCCGCGCTCGGCACGGATCATTGTGGTCAGATCGTCAAAGCGATGCGCTTCGCGCAAGAAGTCGTCCTGCCGCACCTGGTGATGCTTTACCATACCGAGCAATGTCGCGCCGTAACGCTGCCAGTACGCGAGCCGCGCCGCGTTCACCGCCTCGGCATCCGCCGGTACGCCGGCTTCGCCCAGTATCCGGGCGATAAATGCATTCATGTTTGCATTAATCGCCGGAAAAATCGCATGCGATGCATTGTGCAGCGTATTGTCGAGATCGAACAGCCAGGTCAATTTACGCATTGGATGCTGATATCACTGTTGATGGGCGGGCGGCGCGTGCAAAAACACCTTTTGCCAACCATTCTTGCCCATGTTGGCTTGCTGCGCTTGACGGGGAAGACAGCTTGCCAAAGCTATTGCGGCAGTGCGGACGCAAGGAGCGAAAGTTGTCTTGACAAATGCAGGGCGCGGCGCGCCCGCCTCTTTCAATGCGACCGGATCATCGTGCCGAACGCCTGTTCAGTCAGTACTTCCAATAACAATGAATGCTCGATCCGGCCGTCGATGATATGCACGGTGTTGACACCCGATTTGGCCGCATCGAGTGCGGAGGAAATCTTCGGCAGCATGCCGCCGGAGATCGTGCCGTCTTCGAACATTTCGTCGATCTCGCGCGCCGACAAGTCGGTCAACAGGTTGCCCTGCTTATCCATCACGCCAGGAATGTTGGTCATTATGATCAGCTTCTCGGCTTTAAGAATTTCCGCTATCTTGCCGGCGACCAGGTCGGCATTGATATTGTAGGCTTGGCCATCGTCGCCAAAACCGATCGGTGAAATGATCGGGATGAACGCGTCGTCTTGCAGTGCTTTGACGACTGCCGGGTTAATCGCATCGATTTCGCCGACGAAGCCGATATCAATGAATTGTCCCGGCTTTTCCTTGTCCGGCATCTTCATTTTTCGCGCACGGATCAAGCCGCCATCCTTGCCGGTCAAACCGACGGCTTGCCCGCCGTAGTGATTGATCAACATCACGATGTCTTGCTGCACTTCGCCGCCCAGCACCCATTCGACCACTTCCATCGTCTCTTCATCGGTGACGCGCATGCCTTGAATAAAGGTGCCTTGCTTGCCGATTTTTTTCAATGCACTATCGATCTGCGGGCCGCCGCCGTGCACTACGACCGGGTTCATGCCAACCAGTTTCAGCAGAATCACATCGCGCGCGAAACCGTGCTTCAAGTGTTCTTCCGTCATTGCATTGCCGCCGTATTTGACGACAATCGTCTTGCCATGGAATTTGCGGATATAGGGTAAGGCTTCGGCAAGAATCTCTGCCTTGATTTGAGGAGAAACGTCGGAGAGGTCGTTCAGACGGGGCATTGAAAGTCCATAAAAATATGTTTTGTCGATTTTACAGCGAAAGCAAATTTATTTCGTGTCGTTTTCTTGTATTTCCATTGGCAATCCGCTAGTCTTTTGCTCAAATGACAAGGGCCATCCATGGCAGCCGCATTACAGCGGCAACTTGAAACCCTGCGTCCCGCGCTATTGCGCTTTGCCATCCTGCAGCTGCGCAATGAAGCGCTGGCCGAAGACATGGCACGAGATACCCTGTTTGCGGTACTGAAAAGCCGGAACAGTTCGCCAAGCAATCGTCACTGCATACCTACATCACCGGCATCATGAAACATAATATGATCGACGCGCTGCGTGCATGGAAACGCGAACGGCCATACCCATGACCTACCCCAGCAATGAGGCAATCCGAAAGCGATGCTGGAACAAAATGATTTCTTTCGAATCATGGAAATCTGTCCGGAAAGGGCTCGTCAAAACCGCGCAAATTCTCATGATGCTCGAATGGCTGGAGCTGAAACCGACGAAATCTGTAAGGAATTGAATATTTCAATGTCTAATGCGTGGATCATTCTTTATCGCCCACGGATACGGCTGCGCGAGCGTCTCGATTTGAACCGGTTCGGCAACAAGCGGCCGGCAAAGGCATAAGGACAGGAAACGATTCGATGGAACTCAAACCCACCTGCAGTGAAGCGCATCGCCTGACGTCAGAAGGACTTGACTGGAAACTCTCGATGATCAACCACGCACGCATGCGCGTGCATTTTCCGGTGCGTGTCGTGTGCCGTAATTTTGCCGGACAAATGCGGTTGATCCGGCGTGCGATGCGTCAATTGCGGGTAGCGGATGAATCCGGCACGGAGCGCGAACTGAAATGAGTGTCTGCCCGCGTTGTGGTACAAGCTTCTCCTGCGGCATGGTCGATCCGATTACGACCGAACCCTGCTGGTGCACCGCACTGCCCGCGCTTCCGGCACAATCCAAAGACGAACCAACTGCCAACATTTGCTTTTGTCCGGCTTGCTTGCGGGCGCAGATTGACGCAGCCCGAACCGAAAAGCCGTAACGCCGTAACGTCGGCGATTACGTGCGCTGCTCATTCGCAGTTGCGCATTTCCTGACGCGGAAAGTCGACCTTCAGCTTCTCGATACTGCCTTTCGTGCCGGGATCGAGTTCACGTACCTGAAATGCGATCTTAGTGAGCGGAACCTTGTGCTCCAGCAGGCGCGCACCACGGATGCCTTGCTGATTCAGCGCGGCGAGATGGGACTGTGCAGCTTCTTCGGTTTTGAAAATGCCGAGCGATATCCCCCAGCGCTGTTCGGAAGCATCCTGAATCACGTAGAAATCAGTGATGCCTAATTTGCGCAGTTCAGCAGCCTTCCTGTCCGCACCGTACTTGCCTCTCTGTGGCGGGATGAAAATCATGTGGCTGCTGATTTCCTGAATGTCGCGCCGCGATATCCTGTCAGTTGGCACCAGTGCAATCAACCGCGCCTCGAATTGCTTGGCTTCCGCGATATTGAAATTGCCGACTTCGGTGCAGGCAACAAGATTTTGCTTTTTTTCGACAAGGGGCGCAACCGGCTGCGGTGCGGGGACAACGGCTGCAGCGCGCACTGCTGCCGGGCTCACCAGTTTTATCCTGTTGGCATTGAGCTGATTGGCAGCGCGCTCCGGTTCCCGCCCGGTCGGCACCAGCGTGTCGATATAGCCTTGATGGAATGCGAAAAGCACGCCATTTGCGAGCAGCAGAAACCAAAAGAAAAATCTCAGCATAGTGCCTTTTGTTGCATGGCCACGGTTTGCAAACCGATCAGCACAATATTATCGATCGTGATGCAGGATATCGAAAGATGCGGCGCCACCATCGTCGCGGCACCGCCTGAAATGATACATTGGACGGCTCCATGCCGCCGGGTGTGCGCTGCTGCGGCACGCTCGATCGCACCGGCCTGGGCCGCTACACAACCGCTGACGATGGCATCATCGGTATTGTCGGCAAACGGTGTGCCCCCTCCGATATGCTGCACCACTTGCGGCAGTTGCGCCGTATTGTTTGCAAGCGCCGCTGCCATTAATCCTAGTCCGGGCAAGATCATGCCGCCCAGAAAAACCCCGTCGGCGGTGATCGCGTCGATAACGGTGGCGGTGCCACAGCTCGCGACGATCAGCGGCCGGCCGGGATACATCGCGTGTGCACCGATGGCTGCAGCGAAACGGTCGCAGCCAAGCTGTGCGGGATTGCGGTAGCCGTTGCGCACGCCGCCCATTAGCGGCACCGATTTGAACCACTCCGGCAATACCGGTTTCGGCCCCAGCGCGCGCAACAGCAGTTGCTCCAGATCGTCGCGCATTGCCTGGCCGGCTACATTCGACAGCAATACCCGGGCAATGTTGCGGCCGCGCCAGGCGTCAGCCAGCTGTGCAAGATCCGCGCGCTCCACCGCGCCCGACGCGATCCAGCGTCCCAGTACATCGGCATCGCGGGCGCCATTTTCAGTCAGTGCCCATTTAATCCGTGTGTTGCCTGCATCGATTAAAAGCAGCATTGCGTCACCTTTTTACGACACGATACGCAACGAAACGTCGCCGGCCATGACTGCGACCCGGCCGGAAGCCGTGTCCAGCAACAGGCAACCGCTGTCGTCTACGCCCATTGCCCTGCCTTCATGGGAAATCCGGCCGCCGTCGAATATCGCAACCTGTTGTCCAGTATAAGCATGCAGCAGATTCCAGCGCGCCACAAAGGCGCTGAAACCTGCCGCGTCGAACTGTACCAGTGCTTCCGATAACGCATTCAACACCCCGGCCGTCAGTAGGTTACGATCCATTCCCGGCACAGGCAAATCGGCGACCGGCCGGTCAATCTGTGCGGCGAGGCTGTCCGGTATCGCGATATTGAGCCCGATGCCGATGACGGCCCAAATGCTATCATGCGGGGCATTTTTGCCGGCGGCGGTTTCGATCAGGATGCCGGCAAGCTTGTTGCCGTCTTTCAGCACGTCGTTTGGCCATTTAAGTCGGCATTCGACCCCGAACAGGGACAGCGCCTCGGCAATTGCCACGCCGGCTGCCAACGGCAATCCCGCCAGCGCCTTTAACGGCCGGTTGAATTTCCACGCCAATGAAAAGGTCAGCGATGCGCCGGGGGCAGAATGCCATATCCTGCCCGCCCGCCCGCGCCCGGCGGTTTGCCTCTCCGCTGCCAATAGCGTAGGCGAGGACAGGGTATCGAGCCTGGCCAGCAGGTCGGCGTTGGTCGAACCGGTTTCAGCGACGACTTCTATCACGACCTGTCGCGCGGTTGTCCGGCATGATGCAGCTATGCGCTGTGCAGAAAGAGGAAGGGCCATATTGCGCATTGTAGCGGGATGCCTGCCGCCGCGGAACCGGGTATGCTTGCCATAATCCGCCAACCGGCGTGTTCTGACGTGACGCGTCAAGCGTTCTCCCTTAAACTTGTGCCCATGCCCAGTCCAGAATCGCCGACCCTCAATCTTGACCAACGCGACCGATTGACCGTAACTGCCAGCGGCGCCTGGCAAGTGCATGTTCTGGCGCGTTCGGATGTAATGACACGGATCATGTCGGCGTTGGGAGCACTCCCCGATCACGCAAGCCTGCGTTGGGACTTGTCCCGAATCGCTGCTCTGGACCATATCGGCGCCCAGTTATTCTGGAACGCATGGGGTAAAACCCGGCCGTCGCAACTTGCTTTGCCGGAACGCCACGAGGAATTCTTCAACCGATTGGAACAGGCCAAGCCGCTTGCGCTGCCAAAGCAAGCGCAGCAACGTCGGCTGTCGGTGGCAGGGTTGCATGCGTTATTCGATACGGCGGTCGATCATCTGCTCGGCTTTGTCGCGCTGATCGGGCAACTGGTAGTCGATATCGCGCATTTTGCAATGCGGCCGCAGCGCGGACCATGGAAAGAAATATCGGCCAATATTTTTCATGCCGGCTACCAGGCGCTGGGCATCACCGCGCTGGTGGGATTCTTGATAGGCATCGTGCTGTCATACCTTTCGGCACAACAATTGCACACATTCGGCGCCGATATTTATCTGGTTAATATTCTGGGAATGAGCATTATCCGCGAACTGGGGCCGATGCTGGCAGCAATCCTGGTCGCAGGTCGCTCCGGGTCGTCGATCACCGCTCAACTGGGGGTCATGCGTGTGACCGAAGAACTGGATGCGATGCTGGTCATGGGATTGCCACACGGCTTCCGGCTGATCATGCCCAAGGTGCTGGCACTGGCGATAGCGATGCCATTGCTGGTGGTATGGACCGACGCGATGGCGCTGATCGGCGGCATGACCGCCGCCAGGCTTGAACTCGGTTTATCGCCGGCTTATTTCATCCGGCACTTGCCGGACGCTGTGCCGCTGGCCAATTACTGGATCGGACTCGGCAAGGGAGTGGCGTTCGGGGGTTTAATTGCGCTGGTGGCCTGCCATTTCGGCTTGCGCATCAAACCCGATACCGAAAGCCTCGGGCGAGGCACGACGACGTCAGTGGTCACCGCGATTACCATCGTGATTCTGGCCGATGCGGTGTTTGCGATCGTATTCAATGGCGTGGGGTTCTGATGCAGGCAGAAGACAGCCATCCAATTATCAAGATACGGAATTTATGGACGCAATTCGATCAATTTGTCGTGCATCAGGATTTGAATCTGGAGGTCAGGCAAGGTGAAGTCGTGTCGCTGGTCGGCGGCTCCGGTTCCGGCAAGACGACATTGCTGCGGCAGATACTCGGGCTGGAAAAGCCGACCCGCGGCACCGTACAGGTGTTCGGCGAAGATATCAGTCAGACCGATTCCGCCCGTTTGCAGCAGTTGCGCAACCGCTGGGGCATGCTGTTTCAGCACGGGGCGCTGTTTTCCGCGTTGACCGCGTTCGACAATGTTGCGCAGCCGATGCGCGAATTGCGCACATTGCCGGAAGACCTGATCCGCGATGCCGCATTGTTGAAGTTGCATATGGTCGGCATCGATCCTGAGCAGGCGCTTAAGATGCCGGCGGATTTATCCGGCGGCATGATCAAGCGGGTAGCGTTGGCGCGCGCGCTGGCGCTGGAACCGGAGTTGTTATTTCTGGATGAGCCGACGGCCGGGCTGGATCCCAGTCTGTCGGAAAGTTTTGTCGAGATGATTCGTTCGCTGCATCAGGAAATGCGCCTCACCGTAGTGATGGTCACGCATGACCTGGATACACTGTTTGCGCTGTCGACAAAAATCGCGGTACTGGCAGATAAACATGTGATTGCATACGACATACCCGAAAAAGTGATCGCCGTGCGGCATCCGTTTATTGAAGAATTCTTTCTCGGGCCACGTGGTCGGCGCGCGCTGGAAGGTTTGCGCCACACATCTGGAGCATAGAATGGCAGATAAATATTATGGAAAATAAGGCACATGCGCTGATAGCCGGCATTTTCACACTGGCACTGCTGACAGCAGCAGTATTGATCGGCCTATGGTTCAATCGCGATCGCGTCGAACGTGTGCCGTATCAGCTGGCAACCAAACTTTCCGTGCCCGGACTCAGCCCGCAAGCCGCGGTGCGTTATCGCGGTCTCGACGTAGGTCGCGTTGATGAAATCACGTTCGACCCTACCGTGCCGGGGCAGATCCTGGTGCATATCAGCGTCAGGCCCGATACCCCGATCACGAAATCGACCTACGCCACCTTGGGCTACCAGGGCGTTACCGGCATCGCCTATGTGCAACTCAATGACGATGGCACCAATCCGGTAAAACTGACCAGCTCGAAAAACCAGATAGCACGCATCGAAATGCGCCCCAGCCTGCTGGACAACCTGGAAAGCAAGGGTCTGGCTATTCTGTCACAAGCCGAAGAGCTGGCCAGGCGCGCCAACACGCTGCTCCAGCCAGCCAATCAAAAAGCGATACTGACCGCGTTCGATAATGTCAGCAAAGCCGCGACCGAAATTGAAGCGATCCCAAGGCAAATGCAGCCGACGCTCGCCAAATTGCCGAAATTGGCCGCTGAAGCGCAGGCAATCCTGGCATCGGTTGCAAAGCTGTCGAAAGATGTCAATGCATTAACAACCCAATTGCAAGCTCCGGACGGCCCGATTGCAAAAATAGGGTCGGCAGCCGATCGGGTCGGCTCGGTAGCCGAAAAGATCGAACTCGAAGCACTGCCGCTCGCCGATGATGCGCGATCGTCTTTGCGGGCTATCAACCGCACGCTCGATAGCTTGAACCAGCGACCGCAAAGCATCCTGTTCGGCTCGCCCAGCTTGACGCCGGGACCGGGTGAAACGGGTTTCACTGCGCCGGCAGAATAAAACTTGCGATCAGGGATCTCATGAAAAAACCAATCCGAATTAGCGTTCTTCTGCTGACTGTGCTGGCGTGCATTATGCCCGGCGGTTGCACCGTCAACGGGGCAGAACCGTTGACACTGTACGATTTGGGCTTGCTGCGCACATCGCAAGGCAACACCGTGGTGCCGGCGCTGCCGCCTATAAGCGTTGCCGAAGTCAGCGCGCCGGCCTGGCTGGACAGTCCGATGATGTTTTTTCGCCTGGCCTATGCCAATGACCAGCAGCCGCGTCCTTATGGGACCAGCCGCTGGAGCATGCCGCCCGCCCAGTTGTTTGTCCAGCGCCTGAAATTGCGTATCGGCGAAGCCGGCGGCGTGGTGCTCTCGGCTTCCGACGGCGCGACAAACGTGCCTGTGCTACGCATAGCGGCAGACGATTTCACCCAGGTATTCACCAGTTCCGGACAAAGCATTGCGCAAATCTCGGTGCGAGCATCGATGCTGGACGGTCGCACATTAGTAGCGCAAAAAACTTTCACCAAACAAATGCCCGCGCCAACCGCAGATGCATCCGGCGGCGTCAGAGCGTTGGCCGATACCTGCGATGCCATCATCATCGACATGATGAACTGGCTGGCCGGACTTCCGCTGAAAAAATATTGAGCATTACATCATGGACGACAGTCTGAGCGCTCGATCCCTCATTTGCAGCGCGCGCATTCGCTTGCAAGAGAAGGTTGTTGCGCAGGCAGGCGGCATGCCGCCTGAATTCCCCGATTCATCCCTTGCCCGTCCCCAGAAGGCAAGGGTCAGAGCAGGCTTAATTCGCAGTCGCGAATTAAGCAAAGACCAATAATGGCCGTATCGACATCGGAACATGCTGCGGCTGCATCGACCTTCGCCCGTGTTGGCTTGCTGGTCTATACGCTGCTGATAATCTATGCCAGCTGGTACCCATTTTCCAATTGGCATAATATCGGTTTGCATCCGCTGGCTTACCTGTGGGCGCCTTTGCCGCATTACTGGACGGTATTCGATCTGACCACGAATGTCGTCGCCTATATACCGTTTGGCATACTGATGGTATTTGCAGTCTATCCGATTGTACGCCGTGGACGGGCGGTCATGCTTGCCGTCGCAGCGGGGACATTTTTATCGGGGACGATGGAGGCAGTGCAAACATTTTTGCCGAGCCGCGTTTCCTCCAACCTCGATTTGCTGACCAACGTTGCTGGCGTCTGCATTGGCGCCCTGGCAGGAGTGCTACTGACCCGCACGTTCCTGGAGCAAAGCCGCTTTTTGCTGTTGCGCCGGCGTTGGTTTTCGCATGAAGCCAGTCGCGGCCTGATCGTCCTCGCATTGTGGCCATTGGCGCAGATTTATCCGCAGGGTTACCTGTTTGGTCATGGCCAGATCACGCCAATCTTGTCGAATTGGCTATCCGATTGGTTATCGATGCCGGTCGATCTGGGCGCGCTGCTGCGGGATGAGGCGGAACTGACGGTCGAACAATATTGGCTGTCGGAGACAATCATCACCGCATGCGGCATGACTGGCGCACTGTTGACCCTGCTCTGCCTGGTGCGCACCAGGGCGCCCAAAGGAGTTCTGCTGATCGGTTTGCTGGCAACCGCTGTCACAATCAAAACACTTGCCAGCGCGTTGTTGTTTGCGCCGGAAAACGCCTTTGCATGGTTGACGCCGGGCGCGCAAGGCGGGTTGCTGATTGGCGCGATCATGCTTTCCGGTCTTGTCTTTGCACCCGAGGTGGCGCAACGCCGGGTAGCGGTGCTGGCGCTGCTAACGAGCCTGGTCGCAGTCAATGCAGCGCCCGCCAATCCGTATTTCACTGCGACATTGCAAACCTGGGTGCAGGGAAAATTCCTCAATTTCAACGGCGCCGCGCAATTCCTGTCGCTGTTGTGGCCGTTTTTCACGTTGTGGTTCTTGCTACATCCAGTCCATCGCCTGAAGCCGAAGTGAACGGGGTGTATCATTTCATCGTTAAACGAATGCTTGCATCCGTGATTTATATTTATATAGGCTCTAAATGACTGACAAGCCGTATTACCAGCATCACGTATTTTTTTGCCTGAACCAGCGCGACGACTCGCGCCCCTGTTGCGCCGACCGTGGCGCGCAGCGAGCCCAGGAACACGCCAAACGCCGCATCAAGCAACTGGGTTTGAGCGGTGAGGGCAAAGTCCGGATCAACAAGGCCGGCTGCCTCGACCGGTGTGAAGAAGGCCCGGTGCTGGTGGTC
Organism: Burkholderiaceae bacterium; assembly: GCA_035995725.1. Taxonomy (GTDB): domain Bacteria; phylum Pseudomonadota; class Gammaproteobacteria; order Burkholderiales; family Burkholderiaceae_D; genus JAQGLW01. The sequence goes on from DASYKE010000038.1 coordinate 10,999, forward strand.
TATCCGGAAGGCACCTGGTACACCTATATCGATACGCAAGACATCGATGAAATCATTGATGTCCATCTGGTCGGCGGAAAAATAGTCGAGCGCCTGAAAATTTAAGCAAGTTCAATGAACGTTCATACACAACATTTTTTCATCGCAGCCACTGCCGGGCAACTCGAATGTGCGCTCGATTTACCGGATCCCGCGCTATTTGCATCTCCACGCGGCATCGCGCTGGTTGCGCATCCGCATCCGCTCTATGGCGGCACGATGGATAACAAGGTGGCGCAAACCCTGGCGCGCGCTTTCGTCGCACTCGGTTATGCCGCCGTGCGGATGAATTTTCGCGGCGTCGGCCGCTCGGACGGAGTGCATGACGAAGGACGCGGCGAAACAGACGACATGGCGGCATTGCTGACCCACATGCGGCAGCTGTATCCGAATGTTCCGGTCGCATTGGCCGGTTTTTCATTCGGCACCTTCGTCCAGGCGCAATTGCAGGAGCGCCTGATTGCGCAGCAGATGCCGGCGGAGCGGCTGGTACTGGTCGGCTGCGCCGCAGGCAAATGGCCGATGCCGGCCGTGCCCGCCAATACCATCCTGATTCATGGTGAACTGGACGATACCATTCCGCTAACACAGGTACTGGACTGGGCACGGCCGCAAGATTTGCCGGTCATCGTGATTCCGGGCGCGGATCATTTTTTTCATCGCAAACTGCAACATATCAAAAATCTGGTAGTCGAAATGTGGCATCGCTAGCGCCCGTTACGGGATAATTGGCGCATTTTCGCGGTTGCGGCTGAGTGCGATGCAAGGCGACCCGTTGTGCTGCGGTGCCTGCCGCTGCAAACAGCGGATAACGTCCAAAGGAAATCCTCTGTGCTGCACCCATCCGGGCGTCTCCATCAAAAAGAAATGCTCCTGAAGTATTGGGGAACACGACAGCGTACCAGCCCCGGCCAGCAAAAATGTGCGAATTATTCCGTAACAGGTCCTTGATGGCGGCGCTATAATTCTCGACTTGTTTTGTCTTTTCAATCGAGCTCGGCACATGCGGGGCTCCATAATGAACGCCCCATGAAAAAAATATTCGCAGCTCTGGCCGCAACGCTCCTATCTTTATCCGCCGCATTGGCACAATCCCTTCCACCGCCGGCCATTGCAGCCAAATCCTGGCTGCTGCTCGATGCGACCAGCGGCCAGGTGATCGCATCGCAGGATCCGAACATGCGGATCGAACCCGCTTCGCTGGCTAAAATAATGACCGCTTACCTGGCATTTTCCGCCGTCAAGGAAAAAAGACTCGATCTGAACCAACTGATCAATGTGTCGGTACGCGCCTGGAAAGTCGACAAGGACAGTTCCAAAATGTTTATCGATCCGGCCACACCGGTCAAGGTCAATGATTTGTTGTATGGCCTGATCGTCCAGTCGGGTAATGATGCGTCGGTGGCGCTGGCCGAAGCGGTTGCCGGCACCGAAGAGGCATTCACCGTATTGATGAACCGCGAAGCAGAGCGCATGGGATTGAAATCGACCCATTTCGCCAATTCGCACGGATTGCCCAGTCCTGACAATTATTCCACTGCGCAGGATCTGGCCGTGCTGGCGTTACGAATGGTCACGGACCATCCGGATCTGTACAAAATTTATTCGACCAAAAGCTTCACCTACAACAAAATCACACAACCCAACCGTAATCGCCTGCTGTGGCTGGACCCGACCGTCGACGGCATGAAAACCGGGCATACTCAGGCAGCCGGCTTTTGCCTGATAGCGTCCGCCAGGCGCCCGAACGGTAACGGCGACCGGCGCCTGATATCGGTCGTGCTTGGCACCGCTTCAGACCAGGTTCGCGCACAGGAGAGCCAGAAATTGCTGAACTGGGGTTTCCTCAATTTCGACACCGTGAAGCTGTATTCCAAGGATCAGGCCGTGGCAACGCCGAAAGTCTGGAAAGGCTCGCAAAACCAGGTCAAGCTCGGCTTCAACCACGACATATTCGTGACCGTACCCAGGGGTATGGCCGAGAAACTGAAACCGGTGCTCGAGCGCAAGGATCCTCTGGTGGCGCCAATCGCGCAAAACAGCAAGGTTGGTACGCTCAAGATGATGGCTGACGGCAAACTGGTGACCGAGTTGCCGGTTGTCGCGCTGGAGCAGGTCAATCAGGCCGGCATTTTTGGCCGAGCCTGGGATTCGGTCCGGTTGCTGGCGAAATAATGCGGCATTTTGGTCAGTCCAAAGTCACGCATGCCTGGTCGGTCCGCAGCGGTTCGCGCGCTGTATTTGGATAGCAATCGCCACACCATTGTAATAACAACCAATTACCTGCAAATCTATTGGAACTCATTGTGAATGATCCTCTGGTCTACCTCAACGGCGCAATGACGCCGCTGTCCGAAGCAAAGATCCCGGTACTCGACCGCGGCTTCATCTTCGGCGATGGCGTATATGAAGTCATCCCGATCTATCGGCGCAGGCTGTTCCGGCCGGAACAGCACATGGCACGGCTGTTTCGCAGTCTTGCCGCGATCGGCATTGCGAATCCCCATACAAAGGAGCAGTGGATGAGCCTGATCAGCCAGGTCGTGCAGGCGCACACGGCCGACGATCAGATGGTTTATTTGCAAGTCACGCGCGGCGTTGCCAAACGAGGGCACGCTTTCCCGAAAGATGTGACGCCGACGGTCTTCATCATGACCAACCCGATTGTGCTGCCATCGGCCGAAGTGCGCGCCCGTGGCGTGGCCTGCGTGTCGATGGAAGACAAGCGCTGGCTGCGCTGCGAGATCAAGTCGATCTCATTGCTCGGCAACGTGCTGGCGGCACAGAATGCGGCGGACAACGATGCGGTCGAATCGATACAGTTTCGCGATGGTTTTCTGACCGAAGGATCGTCGTCGAACGTATGGATAGTAAAGAACGGCAAGCTGATGGGACCACCGAAGGATAACCTGATTCTGGAGGGCATCCGTTACGGCTTGATCGAAGAGTTGTGTGCAGCCAAGGGCATTCCGTTTGAAGCGCGCCGAATAGCGCGCGCTGAAGTATTCGCTGCGGATGAAGTGCTGTTATCGTCGGCCACCAAAGAAGTCTTGCCGGTTGTCGGCATCGATGGCCGGACTATTGGAAACGGCAAGCCCGGCCTCATCTATTTGCAGTTATACGCCGCTTATCAGGCGGCAAAAGCGGCATGACTCCTTTTTGAAATGCGCGCCGTTGCATTTTCAGGTGTAAAAATATCATGTCCGGACCTACCGAAAGCCTCATCGAATATCCAACCGACTTTCCTATCAAGATCATGGGTGTAATGCAGGATGCTTTCGTGCAAACTATGGTCGAGCTTGTCACGTTGCACGATCCTACTTTCCATGTCGGCAAGATGGAAATGCGCCCGTCGGCCAAAGGCACCTATCTTGGCCTGACCGTCACCGTGCACGCCACCAGCCGTGAGCAACTCGATAACCTGTACCGGGCATTGACGTCGCATCCGATGGTGAAAATGGTGCTGTAACCAGTGCCGTTCCTTGTCAAAACAATATTGGCATGCTGCAATCCATGCTGTCGCCGGCCAGGCACGACTGTGGCCGTTTCGGTACACTTGCCGCTATGCCCACTCCTATCATCCGCCAGCGTGGTTTAGAACCTTACCAGGTCAGCTTTGCGGCGATGCGTGCATTCACCGACATTCGCGCTGCCGATACTGCGGATGAACTGTGGATCGTCGAGCATCCGTCTGTATTTACGCTGGGACTCGGTGCCGACCCATCCCATGTAATTGATCCGCATGCAATTCCTGTGGTGCAAACCGATCGTGGCGGCGAAGTCACATATCACGGACCGGGGCAGGCAGTGATTTATCTTCTGATCGATCTGCGGCGCAACAAACCGGACGCACGTCTGTTCGCGCGCGAATTCGTCAATAAAATCGAGCTGGCGGTGGTCAATACCTTGGCAGCGTATAATTTGGCAGGCGAGCGCAAGCCCGGCGCGCCCGGGATCTATATGTCCGGCGGTCGCTGCCAGGGCGCAAAGATCGCTGCGCTCGGCTTGAAAATACGCGGCAACGGTTGCACCTATCACGGCGTATCGCTCAATGTGGCGATGGATTTAACCCCGTTCTCGTGGATTAATCCGTGCGGCTACGAAGGGCTGGCGACGATCGATATGAAAACGCTCGGCGTGGACGTGCCACTGCGAGACGTGCAGTTAGCGCTTGCTTACGAATTGATTGAACGACTAAAAGGATAATCGCAGCGACATGGCGGGCAATGCCCGGCTTGTCGCCGTGGGCCAAAATATGGCATCGAACCCAACCGATATCGCAGCTTCGGCTTACAACCCGAACGACAAGCAAAAAGGCGCCGGCAAAACTGCACGCATTCCAATCAAGATCGTGCCTGCCGATAAACTGCCCAAACCGGACTGGATCCGCGTCAAGGCGGCATCGCCTTCGACCCGCTTCTACGAAATCAAGGAAATTCTGCGCGCTAACAACTTGGTGACGGTATGCGAAGAAGCATCGTGCCCCAATATCGGCGAGTGCTTCGGCAAAGGCACCGCGACCTTCATGATCATGGGCGACAAGTGCACTCGCCGCTGCCCGTTCTGCGATGTCGGCCATGGCCGCCCCGATCCGCTGGACGTGAATGAACCGGAAAATCTTGCCAAAACCATCGCCGCGCTCAAGCTCGGTTATGTCGTTATCACATCGGTCGATCGCGATGACCTGCGCGATGGCGGTGCCGGCCATTTCGCCGACTGCATCAGGAAAGTGCGCGAATTGTCTCCCGCCACCCGCATCGAAATCCTGACGCCCGATTTCCGCGGCCGCATGGACCGTGCACTGGAAATCCTGAAGGCCGCGCCGCCGGACGTGATGAATCACAACCTGGAAACTGTACCGCGCCTGTACAAGGAAGCGCGTCCCGGCTCGGATTACGAATACTCGCTGAACCTGTTGAAGCGCTTCAAGGCACTGCATCCCGACACGCCGACCAAATCCGGCATCATGGTCGGCCTGGGCGAAACCGACGAAGAAATCCTGCAAGTGATGCGTGACTTGCGCGCGCATGACGTCGACATGCTGACCATCGGCCAATACCTGATGCCGAGCGGCGACCATTTACCGGTGCGGCGTTATGTACACCCGGATACGTTCAAGATGTTTGAAGAAGAAGCGTACAAGATGGGTTTTGCGCACGCAGCCGTGGGGGCGATGGTACGCAGTTCATACCATGCCGATCAGCAGGCGCACGATGCCGGAGTAGTTGTGAATAATCAAAAATAAATGAGACAAGTCAACAGCGATAGAGCTGATGTAGACCGAAAAACTCCTTTAGTTACAATACATTACCTTCAATTTCGCCCTTCCAAAAAGTGTAATTTCCTGGCGAATTGATTGGCTCGGCGATCTGGCCTTTTATGACCGGATGGTTCGCCGTAGACAGCCATCGCTGTTCTTGCAACTATCGCGCGTTATTGCCAACAATTACCACGACCATTCTTCTGTATTACTCGCTCCAGAATTAATCGCCCCCCGAAACAGTAGCGCAAAGTATGAATATCAGCGGGTACGCTGCCTACGATACCTTCGAATCGGTATGCATTTCAGCAGCAGCCCGGCATTTCATCCTGAATAGGCGTGGAAAATTCGGAGCAGATCCCTTAATGATCTTAATGACTTAGTTTGGAAGCAGAAACAAATTCTTCCTTCCTTAAGAGTACGTTAACTTTCCCCTTCGTAGGATGTGAACACAGCAACGCGAAACCGCGTCGCTCATCACCTCACTTCGAAAGGAACAGCACCATGCGCAACAAATACGTATTGGCCCTTGGCGGCCTCGTCATAGTGGTCACCGCCGGAACAATGGCATACGCCGAACAGGCATCCACTCACGAAAACGATGCCTTGGCAGATGTAGCAAAAGTCCAAGTGTCGATCACACAAGCCATCACCACAGCAGAACAAGCGGCAAGCGGTAAAGCAACCAAGGCCGAATTGGAGAATGAAAAAAGTGGCTTGATTTACAAAGTTGAAATAGCGAACGCTACTACCAAAAAGGTTATGGATGTCCATGTGGACGGTACCACAGGCAAAGTATTAAGCACCAAGGAAGACAAAGTCGATCATCAAAAAAAGGATGAAGCTGACGACGATTGATCAGTCCGTAGTATGAAGGGGGGCGATTTATTCGGTCCCCCGTTCCTCCAAGTTGGATCAAAACAACAAAATCAATGATCCAAGCGTCACGAAGCGGCACCGATGACGTTTTTTGTCGTCGTTGGCTCGCTCATTGCCGATGTCGCCAACATGAGCATTCGTCAAACCGTAAAGCGATCGATTTATACAGTACTTACTCACGGTCGTGACCGGTTAAGCATGCCTGCTCTTCTTCCGAGCATAACCGCTGAAAATGTTCTCACTGGCAACCCTGATCGGCTTGCCGTGCGCAAGCTATTCTTCAATCTTTCTTGCAGTGCCGTTGTGGCATTATTTGTCCCACGAGCAAATACCGGCTTCAACAAGTTTCAGCTTGACCAGATTCTGATGATCGCCATGATAGTAATTGTGACCTTGCCAGTGGGGCAGACCGTCTGCGAACGTTTACTGGAGAGCCTCTATCGGCAATTGCTGGCAAAGCTCACCACACTCGGCTGGATACGGTCGTAACGGATCATCAGGAAAGGAATCCCATGCGGTTGCTATTGGTCGAAGACGATCCGATGATCGGAGAAAGCATCGAGGAAGGGTTGCGCAGCGAGAATTACGCGCTGGACTGGGTCCGCGATGGACACAGCGCGGAATTGGCGATCGATAACCAAGTGTACGACCTGATCCTGCTCGACCTTGGCTTGCCGAAAAAGCAGGGACTCGATGTACTGGGTCATTACCGCAAACATGGCGGCGATGCAGCCGTATTGATTATTACTGCGCGCGATGCGACAGCGGATCGTGTGAAGGGATTGGATACCGGCGCCGACGATTATCTGATCAAGCCGTTTGATCTGGATGAGCTTTTCGCCAGAATCAGGGCTTTGCTGCGCCGTCGCGTCGGACGAACACATCCTGATATCGTGCATTGCGGATTAACTCTTAACTTGGCCACGCACGACGTCACGTTTGGGGGCATCCCTTTGCATTTGTCGGCACGGGAATTCGCCGTGTTGCATGCACTGTTGGATCCGCCCGGACAGGTCATCTCCAAAGCGCAACTTGAAGAAAAACTGTATGGCTGGAATGAAGAAGTCGAGAGCAACACGGTCGATGTTTACATTCATCACTTGCGGAAAAAGCTTGGGAGTGACTTTATCAAGAACGTTCGAGGCGTCGGATACAAGGTGGCAAACAAGCCATGATGACTATTCGCCGGAAACTGTTGATCGGATTGCTGGGTGGAACACTGGGCTGCACATTGATTGCCGGCATAGTCATGTATTTGCACGTACAGGACGAAGCCAACGAGTTATTCGATTACCAGTTGAAGCAAGTGGCTGGATCGTTGCCCGCCCAGCTCTCCTCTCAAGAAAAGATGCCGGGCACAGAAGAGTCCGAAGAGGATATCGTCATTCAGGCGTGGGATCGAAGCGGAAACCTGCTTTATACCTCTCAGCCTGCTTTATCCCTGCCTCGCTTTCCTGAAACCGGATTCAAGACGGTGTCGGCATTGCATGACCGGTGGCGTGTCTACGGCGAAATGCGTCATGACCGCTTCGTCCAGGTGGCACAGCCGACCTCGGTGCGGCAGGAACTGGCCGCCGGGCTAGCATTGCGATCCCTGCTGCCGTTTTTGATATTGATTCCTGTACTTGCCCTGCTTATTTATGTTGTTGTGGGTCGCAGTCTGTTGCCGCTGCGCCGTGTCGCGCAAGCGGTGGGGCAGCGCTCGCCGAGTGCCTTGCAGCCGCTTTCGATCGATGGGCAGCCTCCTGAAATACAGCCAATGATCGATGCCTTGAACGATTTGCTGCGACAGCTGGAAAAAGCTTTGTTAACTCAGCGGGCCTTCGTGGCGGATGCCGCGCATGAGCTACGCTCTCCGCTCACCGCGCTGAAACTTCAGTTACAGCTGGCCGAACGGGCCAATACTGACGAGCAGCGCTCTGCCGCGTTTGCCAAGCTGCACGATCGTCTTGATCGTTCCACCCACTTGGTTCATCAATTGCTGACATTGGCACGGCACGAGCCGAATCAGGCTGTACAGCATTTCCAATTCATCGACCTGCAGAAACTCGCGCAGCAGCGTGTCGCTGACCAATACATGCTCGCCGAGAGCAAGGGAATCGACTTGGGCGTCGAAACAGGCGCAACACCCGTTCTTGTTCAGGGAAACATCGATGGCCTTTGCGTCCTGCTCAACAATCTGATCGACAACGCCGTGCGCTATACCCCGGCCGGAGGTCGCGTAGATGTGTCTGTATTCGTTGACAACGGTCGCCCGGTATTGCAGGTATCGGACAATGGACCGGGGATTCCGGAAGAGGAAAGGTCGCGCGTATTCGATCGTTTTTATCGCCGCGACGAAAGCGGGACTTGGGGTAGCGGCCTAGGCTTGTCCATTGTTAAGAACATTGCGGATATCCACAAAGCCGAAATTCATTTGGGCGACAATGCATCCGGGCAGGGCTTGACCATCGCACTTGTGTTTCAAAATGAAGCGAGTTGACTCGTAATTAATCTCATTATTTTCTGAATAAATATGCCATCAATTAATTGCTTTTTCTCTACAACTCTTGATCGTTCAAAGTAATCTGATTGACTGAACCGGGAACTATACAGCCAGCGCTTTCTCCAGCAATTGATGCAGCGTGGCGAACTCCGGTTCGCCGACATAGCGCTTGATGATGTTGCCATCCTTGCCGATCACGAAAGTGGTCGGCGTCAATTTCACTTCGCCGAATGATTTTGCCAGATCGCCTTGTACATCGAGTGCAACCTTGAATGGCAGGTTGCGCGTTTGCGCGTAATTCAATACGTAATTCGGCGGATCGTAGCTCATCGCAACCGCAATGAATTCGAGCCCTTTGTCCTTGTATTTATTGTAGGTTTCCACCATCTGCGGCATCTCTTTAACGCATGTCACGCAAGACGTTGCCCAGAAATTCACCATGACGACCTTGCCGCGCAGGCTTTTCGACGTGATTTTTTCGCCATTCAATCCAGTGAAGATGACCTCGGGTGCCGCTGCTTTTGCGGACCAGGAAAAATAGCCGGCAATGGCTACCGCTAAAATGGCAAAGGCAATGAGCGCCTTGATCCAAGCGCGATTGGAGGGTGCGGCAGGAATTTGCGGTTGCATGGTTGTGCCAATACCTAACGAATCATTTGGCCATTATAGTCGCTTCACACCGCCGATGTTGGCCCATCCATATGCATGAAGGCTGATCACGGACGCAAATAGACAAAGCCCTCTTTCGCCTGCAATCGCGCAATCTCGACCACGCCCGCCGGAACTATTTTCGCTTCCGGCAATACCCGTGAAAGCGGAACGTCATGCGCGGCAAGCGTGTTATTGCAGATACGAAATTCCACGCCTTGCGCGACCAGTGCGCTGACAGCGGCATCAAATGGCTTGCCATTGCGCTCTTTCGCTCCCGTCAGCAAAAACTGGATGCCATCGCCGATCGCCACCACCACGATTTTGGTATCGGGATCGCCGCGCAAATGATTGCGGATATTCGCCATCGCACGCGATGCCTGGTCGATACCATCGGCCAAATGATAAACCACTTTGATTTGATCAGCGGCAAAGGTTTGCGCACTGAAACTCGCGCTCAGTGCCAGCATCAGCAGGCTGCCGGACAAAATCTTCAGGATAAATCGTCGCATGATGCTCCTTGCTACGGATGACAGAGGGCTGATTCCTTCGTTTATTGGTACTCCCGCCTGCCTGGCGATGCGCCAGGCAGCTGCACAGTATAGCTTTTTATTTGAAATGATTTCATCAATGACGGCGCGATGCGTGCTAGCTGTCCGACACCTGACAATCGGTATAACTTGCCATGACAGCAGGCGGAATCGGCGCATCCAATGCAGCGCAAATCGCGCGCAGCACATCTGCCGTGGCGATCGGAAGAATATCGGCCACACCCGCTGTCGCAAGCAATGCCTTGATGAATGCAGGCTTGGCCAACGGCGCAAGCTGGTTTGCACGATCCAGTGCTGCGCTGATTTGGGCAAATCCAATTGCCGACACAGCAGACATATCGGCTGACGACAATTCCAGCTGTGGACAACACGCTGCGCCACGCAAAAACGCATTCGGTGCGGTTTCCTGCTGTACTTGCCGTGTGGCGGTGTGCTCCCTGCGATTGCCGGCTGCGGCGATGTGCGCTACCAGCGACAGCAACACTGCGCATTCTTTTTTCAGTTCGGATAGATTGACAAATTTAACCGGCGTGGCGCGCCCGGCAGCTGCATCGAGGCGGCGAGCCAGTACCGTTTGCAATACAAACTCCGCCAGGGTTATTCTGTTATCGGCGGCAATCAACTTGTTCACCGTCGTTAACAATTTCATTCGATCGAGGTCCGCCAATTGTTTGAGCGCAGGCATCGCTAGATCGAGCAAGGGCAAGCGGGCGCTTTTGGACAACTTGTCAATCGATTCGGCGAGCAAGGGGACGAGTGTTGCCTGTTGCGGCGCGTCTGCTTTCAGCATTGCCATTTGCATGGCGCAATCGACATCGCGCTGCAGCAATAATGCATAGACCACAGCACATGCGGCTTGCGGGTCTCGTACGGCGCTATCGAGCTCAGGTGACAGACGGGTCTGCTCGACGATGCTCCGGGCAAATGCGATCGATGGCGTGAAAGCGGCAGCCGGTTCGACATCGCCGAAACCGGAAGCGGTATATGGAATGTCAGGCAACCTGTCGGAATCCGACATCTCCCCCGGCATCTCAGGTGCATCGAGCAGATCGACGCTTTTGCCATAAATACGGCGCAGGCGTTCCATGATCGGTGGATGGGTCGCGAATATCCCGGATAGCAGGCTTGGTTTGGCTGCGCCTAAAAATAAATGGGAAAGCTGTTCCGCATTCGGATGGCTGATACGCGAACCGGATTCCATCGTCCGCGACAAGCCACCGATCTTGCGCAACGCACCGCCAATCCCGTCCGGATTGCGTGTGAACTGGACGGCGCTGGCGTCGGCCAGGAATTCGCGCTGGCGCGACACGGCCGATTTGATCAGGCGGCCGAAGATAACACCGATGTAACCGACCACAAACAATGCAATACCGAGTGCCAGTAAAATCAACTGCAGCGACGGGCCCTTGTCATTGCGGCCGCGCACACCTGAAAAACGTGCCCCGGAATCAATCAGATGCTGACCAAAGCCGGCTATCATTTGAATGCCGTACAACACGCCGATCAGACGTACGTTCAAGCGCATGTCGCCGTTCAATATGTGGCTGAATTCATGGCCGACCACGCCCTGCAATTCGTCGCGTGTCAAACGGCTGAGCGTGCCGCGCGTGACCGCCACCACTGCCTCATTCTGATTGTAGCCTGCGGCAAAAGCATTGATCGCATCTTCCCGGTCGAGAACGTAGACGTTGGGGCATGCAATGCCCGATGCCAGGGCCATTTCCGCCACCACGTTCAGCAGACGCCTTTCCTGCAAGTCTTGCGACGCCGGCGACACCATGCGCCCGCCGGCCATTTGTGCTACTGCATCGCCGCCGTCACGCAGGTTGAATGTCTCGATCAAGGTGCCGCCCGTGATCAAACCGAGCGTAATCAGGGTATTGGCAGCGAAAAAACTTCGTGGATACGAGTTGGGGCCGGAAAGCGTGCCGCCTTGAGCCCATATCCAGAGCAGGGCCGCTACCGCATTGACCGCCACGACGATCGTGACCACGGCGAGGGCGAACAGGATGACGAGCGTCGTGGTTTGACGGCGGGCGTGATGTTGTTGTTCGAAGAAGTTCATCTATACTTGCGCAATATCGGACGCGCTATGCGCATAGACTCAGAAGGAAACCTTCACCGCTTTGCGTTCTTCGGCAGACTCCGTCGCCTGCAGCAATTCTGCTGCTTTGAAAGCAAACATGTTCGCGATAATCGAAACAGGAAACTGCTCAAGCGAGGTGTTGTATTGCATCACACCGTCATTGTAGGCCTGGCGGGAAAACGCAATTCTGTTTTCGGTGCTGGTCAGTTCTTCGGTTAGCTGCATCATGTTTTGATTGGCTTTCAGATCCGGATAGGCTTCGGAAAGCGCAAACATTTTACCCAGCGTAGTGGTCAGTACGCCTTCGGTAGCCGCCATGCGTTGCAGCGCAGCGGGATCGGCGGGATCCACTGCTGCCTTGGCATTAGCGCTAACGGCCTGGTTGCGCGCTGCAATCACCGCTTCCAGCGTCTCGCGCTCATGCTTCATGTAGGCTTTGGCGGTTTCTACCAGATTCGGAATCAATTCATAGCGGCGCTTCAGCTGTACGTCGATTTGCGAGAATGCGTTTTTGAATTGGTTACGCAGGCTGACCAGGCGGTTGTATGCGCCCACTGCCCAAAACGCGATTAGCAAAGCAATCGCCAGCAAGACGATGAGTGCGATCATGGTTTCTCCCCAATAAAAAAGCCGCCAGACAACTCGTGTGGCGGCTTGATAAGCATCCGGAAAACGACTGCCGGATCAAGCCGGCATCACATTTTATTTTGACTTTCCGGTACGTTGGTCATTTGCTTGATTTCGTTTTCATCAATGTATTCAAATACTTTTACCACTTTCTGCACACCATTGACGTTACGCGTAACTTCACCGGCAAGCACGCCTTCGCGTTGCGCCACGCGCCCCATCAGATAGACCACTCCCCGCTCGGTGACCACTTTGATCGCGTTGGCGTAAAGATCCCTGGTGTCGACGAAAGACGCCTTCACTTTGGCGGTGATCAGGGAATCGCCGGAACGGGACGACAAGCTCGATGCCGGGGCAATTACCAGTTCGTTGACAACCGACTGGACACCTTCGATGTTGGATGCTTCGCGTTCGACAGCCGTCTTCATCGCTTCGTCCCTGACTTCGCCGGTCAACAGGACCTTGCGGTTGAAGCTTGCCACATTGACGTGGCCGACACCGCCCACCAGGTTGGATATGCGCCCTTCGCCCTTGAGTACGATAGCCTTGTCTTCGGTCTGGGCACCGAAGGTGCGGCGGTCGCCCGCGGCAATGGTGCCCATGACGGCGCTCCCGATGGCCATTTCTATGCAACCCTGCAGAGTCGTTGCGACGACGCCACACAAAATGATGGTCGCCAAAGGATGTCTGATATCCCGCCACACGCGCTGCCTGTCAATCATTCGCATCTCCTCCGAATAGCGCGACATCGATACCGTCGCATAAACAATGAATCGTCAATAGGTGCACTTCCTGGATGCGCGCGGTACGGTCGTGCGGCACGCAAATATGCACATCTGCTTCTGTTAACTGCTTGGCAATTGCACCGCCGCCCTTGCCTGTCATTGCCACGATACGCATGTCGCGCTCCAGCGCCGCTTCTATCGCGGCGATCACATTGGCCGAATTTCCGGAGGTTGAAAGCGCGAGCAGCACATCACCCGACTGCCCGAATGCATGTACCTGCTTGGCAAAGATTTCCTTGTAACTGTAATCGTTGCCCACCGCCGTCAAGATCGATGTATCGGTAGTCAACGCCAGGCCAGGCAGCGGCAACCTCTCCCGCTCGAAGCGCCCGACCAGCTCGGCTGCAAAATGCTGGCAGTCGGCGGCGGAACCGCCATTGCCGCAAGCAAGAATTTTGTTTCCATTAGACAATGCCGCGAACATAAGTTCCACGGCTTGTGCAATCGGCTGCGCCAACTCGGTCGCGGCCTGCATTTTTAATTCGGCACTTTCATGGAAGTGCGCAAGGATGCGTTGATTAATCATGGTATGGGAGATTATAGAGCGTATCTGTAGCCGCGCGGCAATTCATATGTGTCTTTCACGCATCGATTGCGCTTTTCAGCCAGGTTAATGCTGCGCCATCGATTGCAACCACGTCGAACCGGCAAGCAGGCGGCATCCGGTAGCGTTGCAGATAAATCTGTGCCGCGATGATAAGGCGGCCTTGCTTGGCTGCCGTCACGCTGGCTGCCGCGCCGCCATGGCGGGTGTCGGCGCGCTTTCTGACTTCGACGAACACCAGCGTGGAATGCTGCTGCATGATGAGGTCGATCTCGCCTCCCTTGCAGCGGAAATTGCGCTCGACAAGCGTCAGCCCCCTCTGTGTCAGGTATTCGAGCGCCTCGTCCTCACCGGCCCGTCCCTGTATCTGCCGGTCGGTACGCGGGCGTATCAGGGAATTGAACAACTCTCTCATCGTACGCCGGCCACCGGCACCACCATGCCGTCCTGATAAGTCGCCGGCAGCTCGGTGCGCTCGAAACGAGCCGCGCCTTTACCGAAACTGACCGCCAGCCTGCCGGTCACGCCATCGATTTCGAATTTGGTCTGATTCGATGCGATTTCCTTTGCAACGCGGTAGGCATCGATCCCGAGCGCATAAAGTCGCTCCAGGTCGGCATTGCGCCTCTGGTCCGCATCAACAACCAGGCGCGGATACACCATCACAGCGGTATGGTCAGGCTGCAACTGCCACGGCATATCCACCAGACGCACGCCGTTCAGCTCCGATATCCGTTCGGCCGAGCCCCATTCCGCCAAGGTCAGGGGATTCAACTGCGAGGTGCCATAGAACATGACTTCAGTGCCGATCGCTTCGCGCACCTGCCTGGCTTGCGCAGCATCGAGCGCAACGAACAGGATCACAGGCTTGTCGGCCTGGATGCGTTTTTTCAACTCCACCAGACCGTTCGCACTGAAATAACCGCCGGACATGCCCAGTTCCATCGACTCGGGCTCCCCGCCCAAACGTTGCCATTGCGCCGAGAATGCCTTGGCCGCGCGGCGTTGCCACGAGGTACCGGTCGAAATGGCAAACGCCTTGCCGACCCGTTTATCGGCATACGCCCAATTGGCGACCTGACGTGCCTCTTCTTCGACCGATAACCCCATGATCATCATTTTATACGGCAATATGATGTCGACATCGCCCGGCATATCCGGCTGTGCGAGCGCGATGGTCGGCTTGCTGACCGCGCCGCTTTGTGCGATCGCGGTGACGCCACTGCGCGACAGCGGGCCCACCACGATATCGTGATCGCGCACCGCGGCCTTATAACCGGATAACACATCCTGCATTGCATCGCCCGTTTCAAGCACGGAAATTGATACGCTATCGTCTTTTTCCCGTTCGTAAGCGGCCAAAAAACCGGCGCGCACCATGTTCGCCGCCTGGCCCAATGCATCTGACCGCAACGGCAGTAAAAGCCCGATACGAATCGGCAGCGGCTTTTGGGGAATAACCGGAACGGGGGGCGGTACCGGCGCGGTACGCCATATCGTGTCCGGTGAAATGGTAATGTCGTTCTGGGCGATTCGGACCGGTGATTTGGATGAACCGGCCGGCCCGGTCGCCCCGATGGACTGAGGAATGTCCGCTGAAATGCCGGCGCCGGTTGTATTTGCCTGTACAGGCGCGCACAATCCACCGAGTAGACTCGCCAGCAATAACCCTTTGAACCATTCGCATAACATCGTCTGCCCCCAATGACCCAGTCCGTCCCCATCTTGCCAACCGATTTGCCGATTATGCATGAAGTGTCCCGGCAAATTTATCCTGTGTCCGCATTATATGTGCTGGCGACGCCGATCGGAAATGTCGGCGATATAACATTGCGTGCATTGCATGTTTTGTCAATAGTGGACGCGGTTGCTTGCGAAGATACCCGCAACACCGGGCATCTGCTGGCGCGGTATGGTCTGTCGAAAAATTTTATTGCAGCGCACCAGCACAACGAACGCGAAGTCGCAGACAAACTGATCGCCAGGCTGCGGGCAGGCGAGCGTATCGCTCTGGTGTCCGATGCCGGCACGCCAGCCATATCCGATCCGGGCGCACGCATTGTCGATGCGGTAAGGGCGGCAGGATTGCGCATCATCCCGTTGCCCGGGGCGTCGGCAATGGTGAGCGCGTTGTCGGCTAGCGGCCTGGTCAACGACCAGTTTTATTTTGCCGGCTTTTTGCCGGCCAAGGCCAAACAGCGTGACACTGCCCTGGCAGATCTGCGAGCAATGGCCGCAACGCTGGTGTTTTACGAAGCGCCGCACCGGATCGTTGAAACCGTCAACGCTTTGGCGACGGCATTCGAGCCGACGCGGCAAATCGTCATTGCACGTGAACTGACCAAGCTGTTCGAGGAAATCCATCGCTGCCCATTGTCGGAAGCGTCCGCCTGGCTGACAGCAGAGGCAAACCGGCAAAAAGGGGAATTCGTTCTTCTGGTTCAAGGCGCACCTGCCGCCGCTGATGCGGATACCACGGAAGCCGAACGCATACTCGCAATTTTGCTGACCGAATGTCCGGTAAAACAAGCTGCCGCGCTGGCGGCGCAAATCACCGGGCAAAAGAAGAATGCGCTGTACGAACGGGCGCTGCAAATGAAAGACCGGTGATCCGCTACCGCCGGCCCAGCTCAATAACGCTGGACTATGACGGGCCGGTCGCCGCCGATGGCTTGCACCTGCTGTGCTGCGGAGTCGGCCTCGCTGCGGCTGGTAAACGGGCCGGTATAAATTCGATACAGTGTGCCGTTTTGCGCGACTTGCGGCGGCGGCAACGTACTGACCCAGTTTTGTTCGAGCTGGCTGCGCACCGCTTCCGCATTGGCTGCTTGCCCGTAAGCGCCGAGCTGAAGATAAAAGTTGCCGGTAGTGGCGGCATCTGCCGGTATGGCAGTTGCAGTCGCTTGCTCAGGCTGCATGGCTGCAGCCGGCCGCGAAGCTCCTACCGGCAAACCGGCCGGCGCAGGCAATGCGGGTGCCACCGCCTGCGAAGCGTCACGCCGATTTTGTTTATTGCCGGCGATACGCGCAATTTCCTCCGGCAGCAGCCGCTCGACCTCCAGCAAGGTACTGCCTTTGGCGATGTAACCGAGCTTCAGCGCGGCAGTGTAGGATAAATCGATAATGCGGCCGGAATGAAACGGGCCGCGATCGTTGACCCGGACAATGACCTGGACACCATTGCCAATGTTGGTCACGCGCGCGTAAGAGGGGATCGGCAGCGTCGGATGCGCGGCAGTCATCTTGTACATGTCGTAAATTTCACCGGAAGAAGTTTTCTGGCCATGGAATTTCTTGCCATACCAGCTTCCCAGCCCGCGTTGCTTGAAAGGCCGGTCGTCGGTAATTGGCGTGTAGGTTTTGCCGAACACCGCGTAAGGGCGGTTTCCCTTTTTGGCATAAGCTTCGACTCTCGGTTCGGCATCCGGCATTGCCTCCAATCCATCCGGCGGCGCAGCGCCCGGGCCGTCGTCTTTATAATAACCGCCGCGGCCGGAACCGGCCGGTGGCAGCACCGGCAACGATTTGGCGCCCGGAGCGGAGGACGATCGCGGCACGCTGCCGCAACCCGTCAATGCCAATACCGAAGCAATTAAAAGTAGCGCAATGCCTTGCCAATGGTGAAATCGCAACTGCATTGTCGCCCCTTTTTTTCCCGACCTGTATTTATGTCTGCACCAGCGTTCGATGGCGTTGAATACTCATCAATATGCCGACACCGAGTCCGAGCGTGACGAAAGCAGTTCCGCCATAACTCATGAACGGCAACGGCACGCCGACTACCGGGATAATGCCGCTCACCATGCCCATATTCACGAAGGCATAAGTAAAGAACATCAATGTAAGCGCCCCTGCCAACAGGCGGGCAAAGAAAGTCGGCGCGTTGGCGGCGATGATCAGCCCGCGTCCGATCAGCAGCAGGTACAACACCATTAAAACGATATTGCCGATCAGCCCGAATTCTTCGGAAAATACTGCAAAGATAAAATCGGTGGTGCGTTCCGGAATGAACTCCAGATGGGATTGCGTACCGTTCAACCATCCTTTTCCGGTAAGGCCACCGGAACCGATCGCAATAGTCGACTGAATAATGTGGAAGCCCTTGCCTAACGGATCAGTTGTAGGGTCGAGCAATGTCATCACACGGTGGCGCTGATAATCATGCAGCATGGACCAAACCAATGGCAGGCTGGCCGCACCTGCGATAATCAGGCCAATCAGTATTTTCCATGACAAACCAGCCAGAAAAATCACGTAAAACCCGACTGCCAGCACCAGCATAGCGGTTCCCAAATCCGGCTGCTTTATGATCAAGGCTGTCGGAATCGCCAGCAACACCCCTGCCACCAGGAATTCATGCCAGCGGATCATTCCTTCGCGCTTCTGGAAGAACCACGCCAGCATCAACGGCATCGCGATCTTCATGATTTCGGACGGCTGGATCACCATGCCGATATTGAGCCAGCGGCGCGCCCCTTTTTTGATCATCCCAAACGTTGCGACAGCGATCAACAGCGCAACCCCGATCGTGTAAATCGGCACCGCAAAGCGCATCAAGGTTTGCGGCGACACAATAGCCGCGATCCACATCACGATGAACGCGACCAGAATATTGCGCAACTGGTCCTCGACTCGTCCAGGGAAGTTAATGCCGGCTGAATACAGCGTTATCAACCCTACCGAAAGGAGCAAAAAAACGATCAGCGCCAGCGGCCCGTCAAACACAGTGAAATAGGGTCTGATGACTTGCCAAAAAGAGCGCTTATTCATCATTTGCATATGCAGCACCTCGCGCTAAAAGAAGTATCAACATGGAACCCTAATCCTGATTGCCCTGGGTTTCTGCACCTGCCTTCGGACCGCCCTCGGATTCTTCATCCGCCTTCAGTTCCGCTACAGGACGGGTTTTGACGATATCGGTTTTGGCGATATCGGTCTTTTCGGCGGGTTCGGCCTTATTTTGCGATCTCTTGCCAAGCAAATAGTAATCCAGTGCCTGTCGGGCAATCGGGGCCGCTGCAGTGCCACCAAAGCCGCCATTCTCAACGATGAGAGCAATCGCTATGCGCGGATTGTCGGCAGGCGCAAATGCGGTGTAAAGAGCATGGTCGCGATGCCGTTCAGCGACCTTCTTCGACTCATATTTTTCATTTTTCTTGATGGCGATTACCTGCGCAGTACCAGTCTTGCCTCCGGATACATAGCCGGCATTGCCAAAAGACCGGGCCGACGTTCCTTCACGAGTAACACCGATCATTGCCTGTTTGATGACATCGATATTTTTCTGTTTAAGGTTAATTCTATAGCTTTCTTTCGGCACCGTTGGAGTACGCACGCCGGTTGTGCCGTCTTCGAGAATCTTGACCAGATGCGGCTTCATCACAACACCGTTGTTGGCCAGTATTGCAGTAGCGTGAGCCAGTTGCAACGGCGTGAAAGAGTTATAACCCTGACCGATGCCGAGCGAAATCGTCTCGCCCGCGTACCATTTCTGTTGCTCCGGCTTTTTGTAGGCGGTACGTTTCCATGATGTAGAAGGCAACAAACCGCGTCGCTCATTCTCGAGATCTATGCCGGTCAATTGCCCAAAACCGAACGGCTTCATGAAATCATGTATCGCATCCACGCCCAGATCGTTGGCGAGCATGTAATAGTAAGTGTCGCACGATTCTACGATCGACTTGTACATATCGACCATACCATGACCGCCCTCTTTATCGTCGCGGAATTTATGGTTGCCGAAAAAGAAATATCCAGGATCGTAAATCGTGCTGGCCGGCGTTCGTTTGCCGAGTTCCAATGCCGCCAATGCCATGAACGGCTTATAAGTCGAGCCGGGGGGATAACTGCCGGATAGCGGGCGGTTTATCAGCGGCCGGTCTATCGACGTATTCAATTCGTCCCAGCTTTGCTGATCGATGCCTTCGACAAACAGGTTGGGGTCGAAAGTCGGCATTGACACATACGCCAAAATATCACCGGTGGCCGGTTCGATTGCGATCAGCGCGCCGCGCCGGTCGCCGAATGCCTCTTCAACGACTTTTTGCAATTCGATATCTATTGACAGAATCAGGTTATGCCCAGGAGTGGCAGGAGTCCGCGACAGCGTGCGTATGGCCCGTCCACCTGCGGATACCTCGACTTCTTCATAGCCGGTGGTGCCGTGCAATTTTGCTTCGTAACTTTTTTCGAGGCCTTCCTTGCCGATATAGTCAGTGCCGTTATAGTTTGCGGCATCTTCCGTCTCGTCTATCCTGTCGGCCTCTGCCTGATTGATACGTCCGATGTAGCCAATTACATGCGACGCGACCTGGCCAAGGGGATATTGACGGAACAACCGGGCCTGGATATCGACGCCTGGAAAACGATAGCGCTGCGCGGTAAAGCGTGCGACCTCCTCGTCAGTCAGGCGGATGCGGATCGGCAGGCTTTCAAAACTCTTGGTCTCTTCCATCTGCCGCCGGAAGCGCTTGCGGTCCTTGGGCTGGATATCGACCAGTGTCGCCAATTCATCAATCAATGCATCCAGCTCGCCTTTGATTTTGGATGGTGTTATTTCAAGCGTATACGCGGAAAAATTGCGCGCCAAAACGACGCCATTGCGGTCGACGATCAACCCGCGGTTGGGTACCACCGGCACGATCGAGATGCGGTTTTCTTCTGCCAGCGATGCGTAATCGTTATGTTTGTAACCTTGCAACCATAAAAAACGCATTGCCAGCAATCCAAAGCAGGCAAACACGAATACGCCCACCGCTGACAGGCGCAAGCGGAAGAAATGCAGTTCGCGTTCGGTATTCTTGAATTCAGTCATTCCAGTCGACCCTTACGGAATTGGTCGGCAACCATTTCCGTCATGTCGCCCCCTCTCTCCTCCAAGGGCGGAAGAGGGGTCCGGAAGAGGCGAAGCAGGGAATGTGACCGAAGGGAATGCAAGGCCAACGCCACAGCAAGTGCCCTTGGGGCATTTCGGGGCCGTGCGGTACCGGTTTGCAAGCCGGTACGCGCACTGCAAGTGAGGATTGAGCGCTGTACATTGAGTCGATTTTTGCATTTATCGCCTAAATCGGACGGGTGTCGTCGCGGTTTATCGAACGTCTCTGCGGCGCCAGAAGCATCCAGGTCACCACAGGCCACAATGCAACGGTGGTCAGACTTTCAATAAAATAGTACCAGGGGGCGGATTTACCGCTGATGACATACTGAATCACCAGTTGCACTACCTGCATGACGAGCAGCAGTGGAAATATGTGCAGGGCTTGCGTCGCCGGCGGAAACCATAACACGCGCCGGTGGATCATGATCGCAAAATAAGACAACAGCGTGTAAGCCAGTGCATTTTCGCCGAGCAGGGCAGCGTCATGCACATCCATCAACAAGCCCATCATGAAGGCGACGCCGATGCCAACCTTGCGCGGCTGGTGAATACTCCAGAATATCAATACGATCGCCACAAAATCCGGCACGCCAATCCAGGTACCCCACGGCAGCAAGTTCAATAAAAACGCGCCGATCAAACTGGCGGCTATAAATGTGGGACTGACCGGCAGCAGAATGTAATGCGTGAGGTTCATGGTACGGCTCCGTTCTGCTGAGACATGTCTTGGGTCTCAGGTTTCGCGACCGGCTTCACAGCTTCCTTCGCCGGCTCTTTTGCCCCGCCACGGCCACGCCTTCTGACCGGCTTGTCTTTCTTGTCCCTTGCCTCTTCCGGCTCGGGCTTGGGAATGAACTTTGCCTCAGGCAGCAAAACCAGCAATTGCTTGTTCCGGTCGATGCCGGCCGAAGGCTCGCATACGATGCGGGCGAATGCATCGGACGGATTATTTTCGACTTGCACTACCGTTGCCACTGACAGACCCGGCGGGTATACCCCGTCGATACCTGAAGTGACCAGAATATCGCCCTTCTGAATGTCCGCGTTGGGTGCCATGAAACGCAGATTCAGCATGCCCGACTGACCACGTCCATATGCGATACTGCGCACCCCGCTGCGTATCACTTGTACTGAAATCGCATGGTCCTTGTCAGTCAGCAATGTGACCTCGGACGTGAATGGAAACACGCGCGTGACCTGTCCCACGACACCGATGTCGTCGATCACCGGCTGTCCGGGCGCAATGCCGTGTTGCGAGCCGCGATCAAGCACGATCTTGCGGCTGAACGCGTCGCGCGTGTCGTACAGGATTTCGCTCAGTACCGATTTCACCGGCAAGCGTTCGCTGGTGGCAAGCAGCTTGCGTAACTGCGTATTTTCAGCAAGCAGTTGCTGCCCTTGCTGCAATATCTGCGCATTGGCGACATGCTGCTGTTTTAGAATTTTGTTCTCTTTTTGCAGCGCCGACAGCGATGAAAAATAATCGCCTACTGCATTGGTGGCGTCACGCGGTATCAGCGCAATCGACTGGAGCGGATAGAGCGCGATGCCGACTGCCTGGCGAATCACAGTGAGCGAGTGCATGCGCGAGTCGGCCACCAGCAGCATGATTGCAATGAACGCGAAAAAAATCATCTTGACGCGTGCTGACGCGCCTTGCTTGAAGAGTGGCGGTGGGCTGTATTCCATTTAACGCCTAAGATATCTGCCGAGCGCACGGACAGATGCCGGGACTTGGTATATAAAAATACTGCCTGCAGTCCCACTACCTTGGATCACATTACCTGCAAGGCGGGCCGTGCGGAACATTGTGTTATTTATTCGTAAGAGAAAATCGCGCCAAGCTTGTCCATGCGCTCCAGCGCCATGCCGGAGCCGCGCACCACGCAAGTCAGCGGATCTTCGGCGACAATCACCGGCAGGCCGGTTTCTTCCATCAGCAAACGATCGAGGTCGCGCAGCAGTGCGCCACCGCCGGTCAGCATCATGCCTTTTTCGGCGATGTCGGCACCGAGCTCCGGCGGCGTCTGTTCAAGTGCATTCTTGACGGCGGAGACGATGTTGTTGAGCGGATCGGTCAACGCCTCGAGAATTTCATTACTCGAAATCGTAAATGAGCGTGGAATGCCTTCGGACAGGTTGCGCCCCTTGACTTCCATTTCCTTGACTTCGGAACCTGGGAAAGCGGAACCGATTTCTTTCTTGATCGCTTCGGCGGTCTGCTCGCCGATCAGCATACCGTAGTTGCGGCGGATGTAATTCACGATCGCCTCATCGAACTTGTCGCCGCCGACACGCACCGAACCCTTGTAGACCATGCCGCCGAGCGAAATGATGCCGACTTCGGTAGTGCCGCCGCCGATATCGACCACCATTGAGCCAGTCGCTTCCGACACCGGCAAGCCGGCGCCGATTGCAGCGGCCATCGGCTCTTCGATAAGGAATACCTGCGATGCGCCGGCACCCAGAGCCGACTCGCGGATTGCGCGCCGTTCAACCTGGGTGGAACCGCACGGCACGCAAATAATGATGCGCGGCGACGGCTTGAATAATTTTGTATCATGCACCATGCGAATGAATTGCTTGAGCATCTGCTCGGTCACCGTGAAATCGGCGATCACGCCATCCTTCATTGGACGAATTGCTTCGATATTGCCCGGAACTTTGCCCAACATCTGCTTGGCTTCCCTACCCACGGCCTGGATGGTTTTCTTGCCGTTCGGACCGCCTTGCTGGCGAATCGCGACCACGGAAGGTTCGTCGAGCACGATGCCCAGTCCACGTACGTAAATGAGCGTGTTGGCCGTGCCCAGATCGATCGCCAGATCGTTAGAAAAGTAACTGCGTAAAAATCCAAACATGTATTGTCCTGATGCGCATCAACGGCGCGCTTAAGCATTATTAGAAATTGTGTGGCAGAGTCAAGCGCAGCGGTACTCTGTCCTCGACAAATTAAGGTTATTTCCGCTAGAGTCGACCGATATCAGCACCAGCAGGCATTAGGCCGACATTCTACCTTATAATTTAACAGGAATTCTCACAGGGAAACCTCAAAAATGTATGCTTGATGCACAGTTTTGACAAGTCTTTATCGACTATTAGATAACTTTTTGTTTTTTTTAACACACTTGAATATGCGCTTTGCCGGCGCCATCCAACCATGTCACTTGCTCTTTCCGACGTCAAACGCCTGGCTGGTCTGGCGCAACTTGACCTTACCGAGGGCGAAGCCGCCCAGACATTGCTCAAACTGAATGGCATTTTTGCATTGGTTGAGCAAATGAAGGCGGTCGATACCACGGGTGTCGAGCCTCTCAGCCAACCGGTTGCCGCTTACCGGCATGACCTGTCGCTGCGCCTGCGCGAAGACATCGTGACCGAACCCAATCGCCGCGATGAGTATCAAAAAGTGGCTCCTGCGACACAAGATGGCCTGTATTTGGTCCCCAAAGTTATTGAATAGCCACCATTTTGCAGAACCAAGCGCTGGCATGCTTTCCCAGTCGGCAAGCCAGCGCCCTGCAAGTCATCGCCAAACCGAGCTTATGCATACCAAGACCATCAAACAATTGTCGGCGCTGCTGCACGAAAAAAGAATTTCTTCGACCGAATTGGCCAGGCTGTTCCTCGTCCGCATGCAGCAAAGCGACTTGAACGCATTTATTGACGTAGATGAAACGCTGACACTGCAACAAGCGGCGGCAGCGGACCAGCGCATTGCAAAAGGCGATACGACACTGCTGACCGGCATTCCGATCGCGCACAAGGATATTTTTGTTACTCGCGGCTGGCGTTCGACCGCAGGCTCGAAGATGCTGGAAAATTACAGCAGCCCGTTTGACGCAACTGTGGTTGAACAGCTCAATGCCGCCGGCATGGTCACGCTCGGCAAGCTGAATTGCGATGAATTCGCAATGGGCTCTTCCAATGAGAATTCGTTTTTCGGACCGGTCAAGAATCCCTGGGACAAAAGTGCCGTGCCCGGGGGTTCTTCCGGCGGATCGGCAGCGGCAATCGCGGCACGTCTGGCACCGGCTGCTACAGCGACCGACACCGGCGGCTCGATTCGACAGCCCGCATCGCTGTGCGGCGTGACCGGCATCAAGCCGACCTATGGACGGGTGTCGCGTTACGGCATGATTGCATTCGCATCGTCGCTCGACCAAGGCGGCCCGATTGCCAAAACAGCGGAAGACTGTGCGCTGCTGCTCAATGCAATGGCCGGTTTCGATCCGCGCGATTCAACCAGCGTTGCGCGTGACAAGGAAGATTTCACGCGCGATCTGAATGCAGGCCTGCAAGGCTTGAGAATCGGCGTGCCGCGCGAATATTTCGGCCCGGGCCTCGCATCGGATGTGGAACAGGCAGTACGCGCGGCTTTGAGAGAATATGAAAAGCTGGGGGCGACGCTGGTCGATATTTCGCTGCCGAAAACCGAACTGTCGATTCCTGTCTATTATGTGATTGCACCGGCCGAAGCTTCGTCGAATCTGAGCCGCTTCGACGGTGTGCGCTACGGTCATCGCGCTAAAGAATACACCGACTTGTCGGACATGTACAAGAAGACGCGCGCTGAAGGATTCGGCGACGAAGTAAAGCGTCGCATCCTGGTCGGCGCTTATGTCTTGTCGCACGGCTATTACGATGCATATTATTTGCAGGCGCAAAAAATTCGCCGCCTGATCGCGCAGGATTTCCAAGACGCATTCAAACAATGCGATGTGATCATGGGACCGGTGTCGCCGACGGTGGCGTGGGACCTCGGCGCCAAAGCCGACGATCCGGTGGCAAATTATCTGGCCGATATCTTTACGCTGTCGACCAGTCTGGCCGGATTGCCTGGCATGTCGATTCCATGCGGCTTCGGCCTGGGCGAAAAAAATGGGCAGCGTCCGGTCGGCCTTCAAATCATCGGCAATTATTTTAATGAGGCAAAATTGCTCAATGTCGCGCATCAATACCAGTCTGTAACGGATTGGCATGTGCGCCAACCGGCGGACAGTTGAAATCTGCTGCAAGCATGCGATTGCAGCAGCCGGAGCAAATCTGATTTATCGGAATTGCCGGTCGATTTGAAAGCCGAACAGAGCGCGATCGGGTAGAGCCTGATCGTGCAGAACCAATTGTGAGGATATTATGCAGTGGGAAGTCGTTATCGGTCTGGAGACGCATACGCAGCTCACGACCCGCTCGAAAATTTTCAGCGGCGCGTCAACCGCGTTCGGTGCGCCGCCCAATACGCAGGCCTGTCCAGTCGATTTGGCAATGCCGGGCGTGTTGCCGGTCATGAACATAGGGGCGGTTGAACGCGCGATCCAGTTCGGCCTTGCGATCGGCGCGACAATTGCGCCGCAATCCGTTTTTGCGCGTAAAAATTATTTCTACCCCGACCTGCCCAAAGGTTATCAGATCAGTCAATACGAGATACCGGTGGTGCAAGGCGGCAAGCTGTCGTTCATCGTTGAAAAGGACGGCAAGGCGGAGAT
The DNA here is from genome assembly GCA_035995725.1 of Burkholderiaceae bacterium. Taxonomy (GTDB): domain Bacteria; phylum Pseudomonadota; class Gammaproteobacteria; order Burkholderiales; family Burkholderiaceae_D; genus JAQGLW01. The sequence continues at coordinate 37,266 of DASYKE010000038.1, forward strand.
GAAAACCGTGCAACTGACGCGCGCCCACCTGGAGGAAGATGCCGGCAAGTCGCTGCATGAAGATTATCACGGCATGACCGGCATCGACCTGAATCGTGCCGGCACGCCGCTATTGGAGATCGTCACCGAGCCCGACATGCGCAGTGCCGCCGAAGCGGTCGCCTATGCGAAAGCGCTGCATTCTCTGGTCACTTGGCTTGGCATTTGCGATGGCAACATGCAGGAAGGATCGTTCCGCTGCGACGCCAATGTATCCGTACGGCCGGTCGGACAAAATGAATACGGTACCCGGTGCGAGATCAAGAACCTGAATTCGTTCCGTTTCATGGAAGATGCGATCAACTACGAAGTTCGGCGTCAAATCGAATTGATCGAGGATGGCGGGCGCGTGGTGCAGCAGACACGACTGTACGACCCTGACCGCAAGGAAACACGTTCGATGCGCAGCAAGGAAGATGCGCAGGATTACCGCTATTTCCCTGACCCAGACTTGCCGCCGCTGGTGATTGCGCAGGAATGGATCGCGCGCGTGAAAGCATCGATGCCCGAACTGCCTGCAGCAATGCGCGAGCGCTTCGTGCGCGATTTTGCGTTGTCGGAATACGATGCGGCAGTGCTGACGCAATCCAAGGCGATGGCTACTTATTTCGAGGACGTAGTCAATGCCGCCGGCAAAGAGCAGGCCAAGCCTGCCGCCAACTGGCTGATGGGTGATGTGTCTTCCACGTTGAACCGAGAAGGCGTCGATATCGCCGGCGCACCGGTTGGGGCAACGCAGCTTGCGTTGCTGTTGCAACGGATTGCCGATGGCACGATCTCCAACAAGATCGCCAAGGAAGTATTCGGCGCGATGTGGGAAGCAAAATCGGATGTGCCGTCGCTGGCCGACGACATCATCCAAGCCAAAGGCCTGAAACAGATTTCCGACAGCGGTGCTCTCGAAAAAATCATCGACGAAGTGCTGGCGGCCAATGCCAAATCGGTCGAAGAATTCCGCTCGGGCAAAGAAAAGGCATTCAATGCCTTGATCGGCCAGGCGATGAAGGCGACCAAGGGCAAAGCCAACCCGGCACAGCTAACCGATTTGCTGAAGCGGAAATTGACCGGCTGATCCGGCATGGCAATTATTTTGCGTAGGCTTGCAGCAAAACGATCTGCGCGCCGACTCTGCGCTATTTGGCTGCCGTAGACCGGGTCAGTTCACGATAGCGCTTGAGCGTTACATCATGCTGGCTATCGATCTGCGCCATCTCGGCTTCGTATTCCTGTATTTTTATCTTTGCCCTATTGATGATGAACTCTGCTTCGTCCAGTTTGCGCAGCGCGGCAACCGGAGTATCCTTCTTGTTTTTAAGCAGTCCAAGCTCGGCTTGTGTTTCTTTGTACCGCTTCTCCGCAGCGGCAAGCGCGGCCGTTTCCCGCTTGATTTTCTCTTCCACCAGATCAAGCGTACGCTTGCGGGCAAGTTCGATCTCGCCCTCATTGCGGTAGCGCGACAGGATGGCGCGATCAATTTGTTTTTGCTCCGCGGCGGCGGCTTCTTCCGCCTTGCGTTTTTCTTCGTCCAATTGCTGCTGGCGCTTTTGTTCTGCGGTCAATGGCGCCGGAATTTCACGCTTGAGAACGCCATTACGTCCAAATTCGCGTGCCGGGCGGTCGATGCATTCGGGGATGGGATAATCGGAAGTGAAGGTCCGACCGGACACATCTTTGCACATGATGATCTGGGCATTTACTGTCAATGGCATCAGCGCCGACAGATAAAACACAATCCTCATTGCGCGTTTCATAACAGTCTCTCAAGCGGTTTTGACAACTTGGGCCTATGCTACCCCATAACGTTGACGGTATGCCACGACAGCGTCTCTATATTGCGACAACTGCGCATCCGTTCCGGCGCCTGAAACATAAGTTAGCAAATCGTCCAGATTACCGATCGAGACAACCGGTATACCGTAGGCCTGGCTCACTTCCTGTACTGCAGAATGTGTCGACAACGCGCCGTCCCGACCGGAGCGCTCCATGCGGTCGAGTGCGATCAATACTGCGCAGGGCGTGGCTCCGGCCGACCGGATCAGTTCGACAGATTCGCGTACCGAGGTGCCGGCGGAAATCACATCGTCGATAATCACCACACGTCCCTGCAATCCGGCGCCTACTATTGTTCCGCCCTCGCCATGATCCTTCGCTTCCTTGCGATTGAATGCAAAAGGCACATTGCGTCCCTTGCCGGCCAATGCAACTGCGGTTGCCGATGCCAGCGTAATACCCTTGTAGGCCGGTCCGAACAACATATTGAATTCGACACCGGAGTCGAGCAGGGTCTGCGCATAAAACTCGGCCAGCCGCCCTAGCCGGGCGCCATCGTCAAACGATCCCGCATTAAAGAAATACGGTGACTTGCGACCTGCCTTGGTTACAAATTCGCCGAATCGCAATACACCAGTAGAAACCGCGAATTCAATAAACTGTTGACGTAAATTATTCACAATAGTCCAACTATCCTGTGGAAGTGACAAAATTAGTTTCTATATGCAGCCAGTCAGCTCGCATTTTATATGGATATCGCTCCTTCATTGCCATGAATGCAAGTACGCTGCCCACCCGCGGCTGAATCGGTTATGCTATCGCGGACATTTTTCTATTTTCCACGATGAAGATCATTTCTGCCAACCTGAACGGTATTCGCTCCGCAGCCAAAAAGGGCTTTTTCGACTGGATGACCAGGCAAAACGCCGATTTCGTCTGCGTTCAGGAACTCAAGGCGCAAGCTCCCGACATGACGCCCCAATTTCTGGCTCCCGAGGGTTATAACGGCTATTTTCACTATGCCGAAAAAAAGGGCTATTCCGGTGCCGGCATCTATTGCAAAACCAAGCCGGATGCGATCCAGCTTGGTTTCGGCAATGAAGAATTCGACGCCGAAGGCCGCTATGTGCAATGCGATTTTGGCAACCTCACAGTCATCTCGGTCTATTGTCCATCCGGTTCGTCAAGCGAAGAGCGGCAATTGGCGAAATTCCGCTTCATGGAAGTGTTTCTCCCACACTTGCTGGAACTCACCGCCAGCGGACGCGAAATCGTCATTTGCGGCGACTGGAATATCGCGCACAAGGAAATCGATCTGAAAAACTGGAAGAGCAATCAAAAAAATTCCGGTTTCCTGCCGGAAGAGCGGGCGTGGCTGTCGTGTATATTCGACGAACTTGCACTGGTCGATGTATTTCGCCGGGTTGACACGCGATCGGATCAATACACCTGGTGGAGCAATCGCGGCCAGGCATGGGCCAAGAATGTAGGATGGCGCATCGACTATCACATCGCGACGCCGGGCACTGCAGCCAAGGCGAGCGCAGTGTCGATTTACAAGGATGAACGGTTTTCCGACCACGCACCGCTGATCATCGAATACCTTGGCTAGAGTTTATTTGACTGCCTCTATTGCCTGTACATTGCTTTGGTATGGAGGCAAGCTGCCAATCGCAGCGCCTTTGGCCTTGGCGAACAGCGGCATCACCTCGGGAAGGTGTTTTTGAATTTGCTCGATGCGGTTATTTCCTGCCGGATGCGTCGATAACCATTGCGGCGGAGCGTTCTTGTTCAGCATGCCCATTTTTTTCCACAACGCCACGCCCGCGCGCGGATCATAGCCGGCACGCGCCACGATATCGAGGCCAACCAAATCGGCCTCGGTTTCATCGGTACGTGAAAATTTCAATGCCGCGAATTTGGCGGCCCCGCCGGCAACCGCGTCGGTCAGATGTGGATCGATTCCGAATATCGCGGCTACTCCGAGGCCGGCCAGCTTTGCGCCGGCGCTGGTCAATCCTGATTTCGCCATCCGCTCGCGCGCATGCTCGCGCAGCGCGTGCGACATTTCATGCCCCATTACGATAGCGACCTCCTCGTCGGTCAGCTTCAAGGTATCGAGAATACCGCTAAAGAAAGCGATTTTTCCGCCCGGCATGCAGAACGCGTTGACTTGCTTCAAGCGGATCAGATTGATTTCCCATTGCCATTTCGCCGCGCTCTGGTTCCAGCGTTGGGCATGTGGAATCAGCTTTTGCGCAATCGCACGCAGCCGCTGTAGTTGAGCCGCGTCATCCGGCGCCAGCACGCCCTTTTCCCGTGCCTGCGCCTTGAGCGCCGTATATTGCTGCAAAGCCTCAGCCTGCATCTTTTCCTCGGACACCAGATTGCGCAAAGGCGACATCTTTTCGACTTGCACACCGTCCTGCTCATCTCTGGCGCCGACTACCGGGCAAACGAGCGCGAATGCTGTCGACAACAAGGTCAGGAAAACAAATCTTCTCATGATTTGCTTTCGTCGTTTGAAACCAAAATCGTCCTGATCCAGGGCAGCAACGTGTAAGCGGGAAAAGCCAGTAAAAAGGTCAGTGCGAAATAGTACGCATAGCCCATTTCCTGGGCGCCGATGCCGCCCATCCAGCCTGCAATCGAGCGCGAGAACGCAAAAATAGACGAAAGAATCGCGTACTCGGTGGTAGCGCGGGATTTATCGACGATCGCCATCAGGAACGCGAGAAAGGCAGCGGTGCCTAATCCGCCGGTGAACGATTCAATTGCACTGGCGCTGTACATCAGCACCTGGTGAGCCAGTGCGATATCGGTGCCTTGCGGCGCGTGCGGAATCATGAACGCCGCTGCCACGTAACCCAGATTGGATAGCGCCTGCCACAATCCGAGCACCCAGAGAGCGCGAAAAATCCCGACGCGATCAGTGTACCAGCCGCCCAAGATGCCGCCAGCGATCGACAACCCCAAACCCAGATTGACCGACACCAGACCGATTTGGGTGTTGGTAAAACCGCTATCGACCCAGAACGGCTTGATCATGAAGCCGATCGACGAATCGGCCAGTTTGAAAATCAGGATGAAGGCGATCAGCAACAGCGCATGCTTCTTGTTGAGCAGCGATATGATCGCGCCGAACATCGGACCCTTGACCGAAACGCTGGACAATGCTGCCGATTGTCCGCGGATGCCGCGTGCGAACAACAAGGCGGACAGCAGAATCAGCGCAACCGGTGCGCCCCCCTTGAACCACCATGCCGACTTGAACGGTTTTAACCATGCGGCATCCATCGCACCCAATACCGGCCACAGCAATCCGGCGATAAACAAAAACAGCGCAACTATCAGGATAGGTTGCTGCGCCAGCGCCGCCAGTTCATTGCGCAAGCTGGAAGGCGCCTCACGCAAGGGCCGTACCGGCTCTTTGGGCGCGAGCAGGCTGACCACGGCGATGACTAAAAACAGGATGGCGGCCAGGCCGTAAGTCGCAGTCCAGCCGGCGGTATCGGAGAACCACAGCAACACGCCGGCGGCCAGCATACCGACACGGTAAAAACCGATACGAAAACCATTGGCCATGCCCAGCTCGCGCTTGTCCAGTTGTTCGATGGTGTAGCCGTCAATCGCGATATCGTTGGTCGCAGAAAGAGCGGTAAATGCTCCGATTGCAAGCCATACCCATGGCCCGAAACCTGCCTCGCGCGCGCAAACTATCATCACCAGCCCCATACCGATGTCGGCGGCCGCCATCCAGTAACGGTGGCGGCGCGTGTAATCGATCAACGGCGCCCACAGGAATTTCAGCGTCCATGCAAGGCCGAGCAAACTCAGCAAGCCGATTTTGGAGAGCTCAATGCCCTGCTGGCGAAAGTAAACCGGGAACAGATCGAAAAACAACCCGAGCGGGAAACCCTCGGAAAAGTACAACAGGCTGATCCAGAATAACTTGGAACGCAGGATTTTTGGCTGGACAGCCAACTGGCCGGGTGTCACATTCATGCGGAGGTCTTTTTACGTAGACGAAACACGGCGAGACTGCCGCGCCAGTTGGGCAAGGATGTTACGGGCTTGCCATCCTCTTTCAATGCGACGCATTCGAGGACTTCGAGCCCCACCTCGTTGGCAAGTTCCTCGAAATCCTTGATCGTTGCACAGCGCAGGTTGGGCGTGTCATACCATTCGTACGGCAGGGATTTGGATACCGGCATGCGCCCCCGCAGCAACGCGACGCGATGCGGCCAATAGGCAAAATTCGGGAACGAGACGATTGCTTCGCGCCCGACGCGCGTGATCTCGCGCAAGATGCCTTCGACGTTTTTCATCATTTGCAATGCCGACAGGCATAGTACGGTGTCGAATGCATTGTCGGCAAAAATAGCCAGGCCGGCCTCCAGATCCTGTTGTATAACCGACACGCCGCGGCCGATACATTGGGGAATCTTGTCATCGTCGATCTCGATGCCGTAACCAATGCATTTTTTATCGGATTGCAAATAATCGAGCATAACGCCGTCGCCGCAGCCCAGATCGAGTATATGCGATCCGTCACGCACCCAATGCGCGATGAACGCCAGATCGGCGCGCAATATGCTGAGTTCACGGAAATTCATGCGCGTGCCTTGCCGCCAGGTTTGCCGCCGTTGATATCGCTCCATACATTGTCATAGTAGGATCGCACCACATTGAGATAACGCGCGTCCTCCAGCAGGAATGCATCATGCCCGTGCGGCGCATCGATTTCGGCATAAGTCACCTTGCGCTTGTTGTTGACCAGCGCCTGCACTATCTCATGACTGCGCTCCGGAGCAAAACGCCAGTCGGTCGAGAACGACACCAGCAGAAATTCGGCCTTGGTATTAGCCAGCGCCTTGGTCAAGTCGCCGCCGAATGCGCGTGCCGGATCGAAGTAGTCAAGTGCCTTGGTGATCAGCAGGTAGGTATTGGCATCGAAATATTCCGAGAATTTTTCGCCTTGATAGCGCAAATACGACTCGATCTCGAAATCGATGCCAAAACCGAATTGATAGTCTTCCGAGCGCAGGGCGCGGCCGAATTTTTCTGCCATATCGTCGTCCGACAAATATGTGATGTGGCCTACCATGCGGGCCACGCGCAGCCCTCTTTTGGGCACCACGCCATGAGAATAATAATCGCCACCATGGTAATCGGGATCGGTCAGAATCGCCTGCCGCGCGACATCGTTGAAAGCGATGTTTTGCGCCGACAGCTTGGGGGTGACAGCGATGGCAATGCAATGACGTATCCGTTGCGGGTACATCAGGCTCCATGCTATTGCCTGCATGCCACCCAACGAGCCCCCCATGACCGCCGCAAACTGCCTGATGCCCAATGCATCCGCCAGCCGCGCCTGTGCATGGACCCAATCCTCGACGGTAACCACCGGAAAAGCCGCTCCGTACGGCTTTCCGGTGGCAGCATTGATGTGCATTGGCCCGGTTGAGCCGAAGCAGGAACCGAGATTATTGACGCCGATGACGAAAAATCTGTCGGTATCGAGCGGCTTGCCGGAGCCCACCATGTTGTCCCACCAGCCGACGTTTTTGGTCCCGTCCGGTTCCACATAGACGCCAGCGACGTGATGCGACGCATTCAGCGCATGGCAAACCAGAACGGCATTCGAATGGTCGGCATTCAACGTGCCGTAGGTTTCGTAAACCAGCGTGTAGTCGGCAATCGACGCACCGCTTTGCAATGGCAGCGGCGCAGAAAAATGCATCGATTGTGGTGACACCACTTCGATAGATGACATGTTTTTTCTAATCAGTTGGGGACAGAGTCCCTTCCAGGGATAGACATAATTCGGTGCGCTGCGGCACTTCATAAACTCTGTCCCCAAGATATAAAATCTTAAAATTAAAAAGCCCGAAAGCCGGCGGCTTATCGGGCTAAATTCGAAGCTCACATTCAAGCACGCTTTAGCCGTATTTATTATGCGCCCGCAAGCTGATGTCAAATCGGCGCAATGGCGTAAGAATAACCAAGTCGCCCGGCGCCGTCAAACCGCCTCTTGCACCATCGTTCTTTTGGCTTTGATATCGTGGTAATGTCGATAAGCCAGCTCCGGCGAGCCAGTCAAGTACGGCTCATGCATTTGCTTGAGAAGATGATGTTGAATACTTAATCTTTGGTCAATCCTGAACAGCATGATTCTATTCGACAGAAGTGCCAATGAACAGCGATAGACCGAACGCAGATAACCGGGTCCGCCGTCCCGATTGCATGCCCGCGCCGACGGAAATAGCCTGCCGGTGACGCCCCATTGTGACAGCGTCCGACAAATGCCATCTGAGAGTGACGACGTTTATCTGCAATATCAGACGACGAGCGACGCCGGAATTACCCAAGCATCACTCCTGCCATTATCAATTGCCGGCAGGGCTTCACGCGCTTTCTGTCCGTTACCCGTGCAATCGGCACATGACGAAAAGCGCCAGTTTGATATTTTCAATGAACGATTCAGGACACTAGACTTGCGATTTTTTCCGCGCCAGCGCCTTGCCTGCTAAAACCACAATGACAGCTCCGAGAACAGGCACTGCTTGATGGAGCATGCTTGGCTGCGATTCCATCCAGTGCAGCAGCGCTGGATCGGTAACAAGCATCTCCCCCGCTACATATCCTAGTAGCGCCGCACCCAAGGTTACGATTATCGGGAAACGATCCATCAATTTCAGGATCACGGTACTGCCGAAGATAATCAGCGGAATGCTGATTGCCAGGCCGATAATCAATAACGGCATATTCCCTTTGGCGGCCGCTGCAACCCCCAGAACGTTGTCCAGGCTCATCACCAGATCGGCAACGAGAATCGTCCGGATAGCGGCTATCAGATTGCTTCCGCTTTTCATTCCATCCTCCTCGGCATCGTCGGGAACCAGCAATTGAATGCCGATCCACAGCAAAAGCATGGAGCCGATAATCTTGAGGTATGGGAGCGTAAGCATCTCGACCGCGACTATGGTCAGAATAATCCGCATGACGATTGCAGCCATGCTGCCGAATAATATGGCTTTCTTCTGCTGTGCCGGCGGCAGGGAACGCGCAGCCAAGGCGATTACAACAGCATTGTCACCGGAAAGAATAATATTGATTCCGATAATTTGCGCCAAAGCAACCCAGAACTGCGTGGTTACTACCATGTCCATCATGATAAGTGCTCCTTGTTTGAGTGCCTAGGCACCTAGTAATTGTTTTATCTCACCTGCAGGCAACAGCATGAACCACCAAATGCATGTTGGTCTTCCAACGGACATGTCCGCTGGCGTCAACATATGGCGTACTTATTTCTGTTCATTCTGTTCATGCCCGGCGGCTTGCCAGCGGTCAAAATTATATTTCATATCCTGAATGTCCGGTTAAACAAATGCAAACTTGCCGAGCACGGGTTCAACCCTATCAACTCCCGATCCAGGTTTACATATTGAGCGCTTGTCAAGAACGGCGGTCTCTCCATCGCACAACCGCATTCATGCGAATTTTCGGATGCATGCCGCCAAGCCAGACAATCTCGCAGAATCAACTGTCAACTACTTTGACATGCGTTAGCGGGCGAATAAGGATGAAGCAGTCGAATTTTACCGGGCAAACCATAGAAAATCCATTCAGTTGAATGCCGGAACGCCACAAATCACATCAGGCGCAATCGCTCAACCGCCTCTGTGATTGCACCGGGCTCGAAAGTGCGCATGATTTTTCTGGTTTGCGGAACGATGGTAGCAAGATCGCTGTTCAGGACCTCCTGCTTCACTTCGAGCAACTGCGCAGGATGCATTGAAAACTCACGCAATCCCATACCCAGCAAAAGCCGCGTTAATTTGGCATCGCCTGCCATTTCGCCGCAAACCGCTACGGGAATCCCGGCCTTGGCGCCGATTGCAATCGTGCTCGATAACAGATACAGGATTGCCGGATGCAACGGGTTGTAAAGATGCGCGACTTCGTGATCAACCCGGTCGATCGCGAGCGTGTACTGGATTAAGTCATTCGTGCCGATCGACAAAAAATCCATGCGTCTGACGAACAACGGCAATGTCAATGCCGCTGCCGGAATTTCGATCATCGCACCTACCGGGATCAAGGGATCGAATTTTTTATTCGCCTCGCGCAATTGCGCCTTGGCTTGTTCAATTATCGTCAGCGTCTGGTCGATTTCGAATGCATGCGCCAGCATCGGGATTAACAGCTTGATCGGACCGAACGCCGACGCCCGTAAAATCGCGCGCAGCTGCGCCAAAAATATCTGCGGTTCGGCCAGGCAATAGCGAATCGCGCGTAGGCCCAATGCCGGGTTCAGCGCCGTTTCTTCCCCTGCATCCATCGGTTTGTCGGCACCGATATCGAGCGTGCGGATAGTGACCGGACGTCCCTTCATTGCAAGCACCACCTTGCGGTAAGACTCGAATTGCTCGTCTTCGGATGGCCAACGATTGGCGTAACCGGTGCGCCCGATAAACAGGAATTCAGAGCGGAACAGTCCGATGCCGGTGGCGCCCGCCTCCAGTGCAGCGGCGCAATCATCGGGCAATTCGATATTGGCATGCAGCGCAACTTCAGTGCCGTCACGTGTGATCGCTGGTGTTTTTTTGAGCCTGCTCAGCTTTTTGCGATCGCGCAGCATACGCGCCTGCCGCTCGCGATATTGATCCAGCACCATCGGTGTCGGCTCGACAATCACGACTCCCGCATCGCCGTCGATGATGACCCAGTCATCCTGCGCAATCAATGCCGATGCGTTGTACATGCCTACCGCAGCCGGAATGTCGAGACTGCGCGCGACGATCGCGGCGTGCGAGTTTTGCCCGCCCAAGTCGGTGACGAACCCGCCAAAAGCACGGTCTCTGAACTGCAGCATGTCGGCCGGTGAAATATCGTGCGCGACGACGATCACATGCGCCGCCGGCTGTTCCGCACCGTTCAATCTAGGCAGTACAGTGGCGCTGCCAGTCAGTACCTTTAACACCCGCTCGCCGACTTGCTGAATGTCGTTCTTGCGTTCACGCAGGTAGGCATCTTCGATCTCGTCGAACTGCGCCGACAATTCGTCGATCTGGGTGACGAGCGCCCATTCTGCGTTATAGTGACGATTGCGAATGATATCGAGCGGCATTTCGGAAATCATCGGGTCGGATAAAATCAATGCATGCACATCGATAAATGCGCCCAGTTCAGCCGGCGCATCCCGCGGCAAATCTTTCCAGATGGTTTGCAGTCCTTGATGCACGGTCTCGATCGCATTTTGCAAACGCTGCACTTCCGCTTCGATCCGCTCTTCCCCGATCAGATAATGTTTGACATCGAGCGCTGCCGGAGCAAGCAGATGCGCCCGGCCAATTGCAATGCCTCGAGAAACCGGAATGCCGTGTAGCGTAAAAGATGCCATCGGTGTGTCGACCTGTGTCTAGGAGTCCGGAATTATTCGCCTTCGCCAAATTTATCGTGAATCAGGAACATAAGCGCATCAAAACATTCTTTCTCGTCGGGGCCATCGGTCTCCAGCCTGACGATGGCACCTTTGCCGGCCGCGAGCATCATCACACCCATGATCGATTTTGCATTGACACGCCGCTTGTTGCGCGTCATCCAGACTTCACTTTGGAATTTGGCCGCGAGCTGCGTCAATTTGGCGGAGGCGCGTGCATGCAAACCGAGTTTATTGGTTATTTCGACTTCTTGTTGAATCATCTTCGATTATATTTTTAGTTTGGAGAAAGACGGACCCGATTATCCACCCTGACTACACCGCTTTGGCCGCCTGCGAGCGCCATTTCCACCACCACGTCGAGCGTGTCGTTGCGGTAGGTAATTGCTCGCAGCAGCATCGGAAGGCTAATGCCGGCGATTACTTCGACATGCCCGGGCTGGCATAACTGCAACGTACAATTGGAGGGCGTGCCACCCATCACATCGGTGATGACCATCACACCGGTGCCGTCATCTATACGGGCTATCGCTGCCTGGGCAAGCCGCTTGACCTCATAGGGATCCTGGTCGGCCCGGACATCGATCGCCTCCATCCGTTCGGGCCGTCCGCGAAATACGTGACTTGTCGCTTCGATGAAAGCATTACCGAGCGGGGCGTGCGTCAAAAGCAGGATACCAACCATAATTTTCATCATTGCGGGACCGAGTTTATAAGGCGCGAAGGCGCCGGATTACTCTGTCCCCCAACATACTCTAAAAAAATTGCGGCACCGGGTTAAGCACAATCGCACTCTGTCCCGAGCAAAATCAAACCTCTTTTTCGAGCGCATCGATGAACATTTCGGCGACATTGAAGCCGGTTTGTTGTTCAATTTCCCGAAAGCAGGTTGGGCTGGTTACATTTATTTCTGTCAAGTAATTACCAATAACATCCAATCCTACCAGCAGCAATCCGCGTTTTAACAGGATTGGCGCAAGGGTCTCGCCAATTTCCCTGTCGCGAATGGAAATCGGTTGCGCTACGCCAAGCCCGCCGACAGCCAGATTGCCCCGTACTTCGCCTCCTTGAGGAATACGGGCCAGGCAATATGGTACAACTTTACCGCCAATCAACAAAATACGTTTGTCGCCCAACGTGATTTCCGGAATAAAACGCTGCACCATGATGGTACGGGTGCCGTTATGGGTAAGCGTCTCGATTATGGAGCCGAGATTCAAGCCATCTTCTTTTACCCGGAAAATACCGGCACCGCCCATGCCGTCGAGCGGCTTCAAAATAATGTCTCGATGTTCGCCATGAAAAGCACGCACCCGAGCCGCATTGCCGGTCACCAGGGTCGGCGGGATAAATTGCGGAAACTTTGCAATCGCCAGTTTTTCATTATGGCTGCGTACCGCTTCCGGCTTGTTGAAAATGCGCGCGCCCTGGGTCTGGGCCAGTTCAAGCAGATATGTCGCGTAGATGTATTCCATGTCGAACGGCGGATCGGAGCGCTCGACGATTGCATCGAATGCAGTCAAAGGCTGCGTGACAGGAGCCTCGGCGCGATACCAGTCCTCAGCATCGCCGGTCAGCGTGATGCGTGCGACATTGGCAACAACCGCATTGCCCTCGAACGCCATGTGCTTATGCTCGAACGCATGGATCGTGTGGCCGCGTCTTCCTGCCTCCGCGATCATTGCGTACGTGGAGTCTTTATATGTTTTAAAGCTGTCTAGCGGATCGGCGAGGAAGGCGATTTTCATATTCTAAAATGTTGGGGACGCAGTAATCAGACGCCGTCGCGCCTTATAAACTCGGTCCCGCAATAATTAATATATTTCCGGGTTGGGATCGGTCTTTTCAAGTTCCAGCGAGGCGGCCAGCAGCGCCAGACGCGCGACCACGCCATACATGTAAAAACGATTCGGTGCGGCAGTGCCCGGCTTGGCCTGCAAATCGGGCAACGCATGTTGTTGCGCGAAAGCGAGCGGAACGAAATGCGCACCCGGCGAATTCAAGTTCTCGTCGACACCGCGATCCGCATGCACCCGATAGAAACCGCCGACCACATAGCGGTCGATCATGTACACCACCGGCTCGGCAACCGCATCGTTGATATGCTCGAACGTGTGCACGCCTTCCTGGATGATCACATCGCTGACTTCGAGTCCTTCCTTGACGACCGACATTTTGTTGCGCTGCTTGCGATTGAGGTCCTTCACTTCGCTGGCGTCGCGTACCGTCATGATACCCATGCCATAGGTCCCTGCATCGGCCTTGACGATCACGAACGGGGTTTCCTTGATGCCGTATTCCTTGTATTTCTTGCGGATTTTGGCAAGCAGCGTATCGACATTGGACGCCAGGCACTCTTCGCCGGTACGCTCATGAAAATTGATTTCTCCGCATTTTCCAAAGTACGGATTGAGCATCCACGGATCGACATCAATCAGTTTCGAGAATTTCTTGGCCACATCATCATAGGCGGCGAAGTGATTGGTCTTGCGGCGCACCGCCCAGCCGGCATGCAGCGGCGGCAATAGATTTTGCTCGTTCAAGCCTTCCAGCACCGACGGGATACCGGAGGACAGGTCGTTGTTCAATAAAACCGTGCACGGATCGAAGTTCTTCAAACCGAGGCGACGACCGTTGTGGGAACGTTCCAGCGGTTCCAGCATGAGCGAAGTGCCATCCGGCAATTCGATCGGCGTCGGTTCCCTGATCTCGTCCGACAATGAGCCGAGCCGTACATTTAGGCCGGTCTGGCGGAAAATTTGCGTCAAGCGTGCGACGTTTTGCAGGTAAAAGGTGTTACGCGTGTGGCGCTCCGGGATCAACAACAGGTTCTTGGCATCGGGGCAATATTTTTCAATCGCCGCCATCGCCGCCTGCACCGCCAGCGGCAGCATCTCAGGCGACAGATTGTTAAACCCGCCGGGGAATAGATTGGTATCGACCGGCGCCAGCTTGAAGCCGGCATTGCGCAAATCGACCGAACAATAAAACGGCGGCGTGTGTTCTTGCCATTCGAGCCGGAACCAGCGCTCGATCGCAGGCGTGGCGGCCAGGATTTTCTTTTCAAGATCGAGCAGCGGGCCGTTCAGGGCCGTAACCAGATGCGGAACCATATAAAGCCTTTTACGAGACGGATGTCGGGGATTGACGCAGATTCTAACGGGAATCCCGGATTCGCGCGTTGCGCGCGGTGCAATCATGATAAATCGTGATAATTCGACCCCTTACATTAGGGCAAGCCCTCTCTTTTAAAGCCTTGGACGAAAAAAAAGCGCCTCTGGAAGAGGCGCTTTACAAGCCTGCACAAGCAGGCCAGGAGGATTAATTGTACAAAAACAGCTTCATGCGTGATAAGCGGATTCGCCGTGGCTGGTAATATCCAGGCCCTCGCGCTCCTGTTCTTCCGGTACGCGCAGACCGATGGCCAAGTCAACCAGTTTGTAGGCGATGAAGGCCACCACACCCGACCAGATGATTGTGGTAATCACTCCTTGAAACTGTATCCAGACTTGCCCCACGATCGAATAATCAGGAGCAACTTTATTGGCCACATAATCATAAATGCCGGTACCACCGAGGGACGGCGCAGCGAACACGCCGGTCAGCAGCGATCCCAATGCACCGCCGACGCCATGCACGCCGAACACGTCAAGCGAATCATCCGCACCCAGCATGCGCTTCAAGCCATTGACACCCCATAGACAGATGATGCCGGCCAGCAAGCCAATGACCAACCCACCCATCGGACCGACAAAGCCTGCGGCCGGCGTGATCGCGACCAGACCGGCGACGGCACCGGAAGCAGCACCGAGCATCGACGGTTTGCCCTTGGCCATCCATTCACCGAAGGTCCATGAAATCGTTGCAGCGGCGGTCGCCAATAAGGTATTGACGAAGGCAAGCGCAGCGCTACCGTTGGCTTCAAGCGCAGAACCGGCGTTGAAACCGAACCAGCCCACCCACAGCAGCGACGCGCCGATCATCGTCATCGTCAGCGAATGCGGCGCCATCGATTCCTTGCCGTATCCGACGCGCTTGCCGATCACATATGCACCGACCAGACCCGCCATCGCGGCATTGATATGAACCACGGTGCCGCCTGCGAAATCGAGCGCACCCTTCTGAAACAGCCAGCCGGAAGCGGCAGTCGCCTTGTCAGCGGCAGCAGCATCGGTAAATGCATCCGGACCAGGCCAGAACCAGACCATGTGCGCGATCGGCAGATACGCGAAGGTAAACCACAGTACGACAAACAGCAGCACGGCGGAAAACTTCACGCGCTCGGCCAGCGCGCCAACGATCAGCCCGCAGGTAATCGCGGCAAAGGTTGCCTGGAATGCGACGAAGGTAAACTCAGGGATCATCACGCCTTTGCTGAACGTGGCTGCCAGGGTATCCGGAGTGATGCCTTTGAGGAACAGTCGATCAAACGATCCGATGAACTTGCCGCCTTCGGTGAATGCGAGCGAGTAGCCGTATATGGACCACAGCACGACGATGATTGCAAAGATCATGAACACCTGCATCAGGATCGACAGCATGTTTTTCGAACGGACCAGGCCGCCGTAAAAGAGCGCGAGGCCTGGGATCGTCATCATGATCACGAGCACTGTTGCAACCATCATCCATGCGGTATCGCCCTTATTGGCGGTTGGTGCAGCGGCGGCAGGCGCAGTTGCCGAAGCTGCCGGGGCTGATGCGGCCGCCGCGGGTGCTGCAGCCGCTGGCGCCGATGCCGGCGGTGCGGATGGAGCGACAACCGCAGCCGCTTCGGCCTTGGCCGCCGGCGGATCCGCGGCCAGCGCAGATTGCTGGAAGCCGACTGCGAGCAGCAGCGCGCCGACAGCCAGGAAATTTGCAAAATGTTTTTTCATGTTAGTCCCTTTAGAGAGCTTCTTTGCCGGTTTCACCGGTACGGATACGCACTACTTGCAGCAAGTCGAAGACGAAGATCTTGCCGTCGCCGATTTTGCCGGTGCGGGCCGAGGTCTCGATTGCCTCGATTGCACGATCGACGATCGCGTCGTCCACAGCCGCTTCGACTTTGGTTTTCGGCAGGAAATCAACCACGTATTCCGCACCGCGATATAACTCGGTGTGTCCTTTTTGGCGGCCGAAACCTTTAACCTCGGTCACGGTAATGCCTTGTACGCCGATTGCCGACAAGGCTTCGCGCACTTCATCCAGTTTGAATGGTTTGATAATCGCAGTAATCAGTTTCATGTGAACCTCTTACATAATTGGATTAGAAGGTTTTGGAAATAGATACAACGGCGGTGGATTTGCCGGTATTCTTTGTAGAGTTGATGCCATTGGATAGTTTATAGAAGGCCGTATCGGCATTAGTAGTAATAAATGCCAGGCCCACAGTAGCAAAACTAAACTCTTTGGCAATGCCGATCTTATAATCGGTATAGCTCAGCGCGCCGTAGTTTTTAACGGTCTGATGACCCACATGTAAATTCAATGTGGTCTTGTCGGCGACTTCGAAATTCCCATTCAGATCCAGATAGCCGGAACCCTTGGAATTACCGTTAGGAGTAAGCGCGCTAAAAGCGTAACCAGGGGCCGTGGTGGAATTCAAACCAAAGAAATCTGTTACACCATAGCTATACTTCGCAGAAAACCATTTGTATGCGCCGCTGAGATAGATTTCGCCGTTGTTAAATTTTTTGGTTGTAGTAGCTACCAAGGCGCCCGGATAATAATAATAAAGGGCGCCAACGTCGAGCAAAACATCCTTGACCGGCTCAAACTTATAGCCTGCATAGAAATCCATTTCTATACCTGCGCCTCCTGGATACGAAAGGCCGCTAACACTGGAGTTCCAGTTGCCGACGTAAAAGCCGCTGCTGTGCGAATAGTCGAAGCCGCCCTGCACTGCCGGCTGACGGAAGGTTTGCGAAATGCCACGGAAACGGTAGTCTGACACGACCGCCAGATTGCCGGTAAACGTATGCGGGGAAGCAGGTGCGGCTGTTTGCGCGGTAGCGGATGTGGCAAAAGCGGCGAACACGGCAGCAGACAAAATCAGTTTCTTCATGGCATTTTCCCTTGTGATTTAATAGAACAGAAAATTATTTATATGTTTGCTATTAAGCTACATTAGCAGGACGCGTGCCAGCCTATTTCGACTTACATGCATTATGATTTCCCTGTTAAACAATTGATTAGCCTAATATAGGCGATAGTTGGCAGTGCATCACGCACCACATTCGCGCGCACCGTGAAGGTGCGCATCAAAACAGTGCAATACAACCGATACGGATTACCGACAATGGACAAACCGAACTTCTTTAACGATTTGCAGGCCAGAATCAATCAGGCGATTGAGAATTCTCCGGCAAAAGACATTGAAAAGAATGTGAAATCGATGCTGAGCCAAGGCTTTTCCAAGCTCGATTTAGTGACGCGCGAAGAATTCGACATACAGGCGGATGTACTTGCCAAAACCCGCGCCAAGCTGGAAGCATTGGAAGCGCGCGTAGCGGAACTTGAAGCGCAGCTGAAAAAATAGCGCCGATGAGCCTTGCGGTCCTGAAGAGCCGCGCGCTGGCCGGCATGCACGCGCCCGAAGTCACGGTCGAAGTGCATCTGGCCAATGGTTTGCCGTCATTTACTATCGTCGGCTTGCCGGAGACCGAGGTCAAGGAATCCAAAGACCGGGTGCGCGCCGCACTGCAAAATGCACGCTTTGAATTTCCCGCGCGGCGCATCACGGTCAACCTGGCGCCTGCCGATTTGCCGAAGGAATCCGGGCGTTTCGATTTGCCGATCGCGCTCGGCATCCTGGCCGCTTCCGGGCAGATACCGGCCGATGAACTGGATAAATATGAATTCGCGGGCGAACTGTCGCTGTCGGGCGAATTGCGCCCGATCCGCGGCGCGCTGGCGATGACATTCGCGATGCACCGCGCCGGCGATGCGTCAGGCATACAACGCTCTTTCATTCTGCCGCGCGCCAATGCGGACGAAGCGGCACTGGTAAAGAATGCCACCATATTTCCCGCCGACTCGTTGCTTCATGTGTGCGCCCACTTCGCCGCTGTCAAAAGCGATGCAAGGTTAAGCCGCCATACCGCGGCTACCAACGCGGTATCTGCGAGCTATCTCGATTTTGCCGACGTCAAAGGGCAGAATCAGGCCAAGCGGGCGCTCGAAGTGGCTGCCGCCGGCAATCACAGCGTATTGATGGTCGGTCCGCCAGGCACAGGGAAATCGATGCTGGCGGCGCGCTTTCCTGGAATTTTGCCGCCGATGACCGATGAAGAAGCGCTGGAATCGGCGGCAGTGCAATCCCTCACCAGCGGCTTTACGATTGCGCGTTGGAAGCTCCGGCCTTACCGTGCGCCACATCACACTGCGTCCGGTGTGGCGCTGGTCGGCGGCGGCAGCACGCCGCGACCAGGTGAAATCTCATTGGCGCATCGTGGTGTGTTGTTTCTCGATGAATTGCCTGAATTCGACCGCAGGGTGTTGGAAGTATTGCGTGAGCCGCTCGAATCCGGCCAGATCACCATTTCGCGCGCGGCGCGTCAAGCCGATTTCCCGGCGCGTTTCCAACTGGTCGCGGCAATGAATCCGTGCCCATGCGGCTATCTGGGGCATCCGTCGAACAAATGTCGCTGCACGCCGGATCTGATCGCACGCTACCAGGACAGAATTTCAGGACCGCTGCTTGATCGCATCGACATGCAGATACAGGTCGGCGCACTGGCGCATGACGATCTGTTGAAACAGGCCGATGGCGAGCCCTCCGCAGCGATCGGTGCAAGGGTGGGGCAAGCGTTTGCAGCGCAGCTTGCGCGCCAGGGCAAAAGCAACAATGGCCTGTCGACCACGGAGATCGATCTGCATTGCCAGCCGGATGCGGCAGGCGAACAGCTGTTGCGTACCGCGATGACCCGATTGAACTGGTCGGCACGCGCCTACCATCGGGTGCTGAAAGTCGCACGCACCGTTGCCGACCTAGGCGGCGCTGCTACCATCGGACAAGCGCATGTGGCCGAGGCGGTCCAGTATCGGCGCGCATTGCGCGAGCGCTGATATAGAATAAACCTGAAGAATGACACGCACGGGAGCTTGCCGCCGCTATTCCTCGGTCACCGGCAGCCGCACCGTATACTGTCCCGATTTCTCGTCACGCACCATGGCGAGCAGCTTGTGCTTCTGCGCGTCCTCCACCAATTCCCGGAACGAACGATAGCCGTACGACGACTCGGTAAAGCCGGGCCGGCGCCGCTTCATCGTCTGCTTGACCATCGAGCCCCATATTTTCTCTTCCTCGCCACGCTCGGCGGTCAGCGCTTCGATCGTTTCCACAATGAAGTCGAGCGCTTCCTGGCGCTTGTCGTCTTCCTTTTTCGTGCTCGTTGCCTTGGCGGTGCCAGTGGCAGACGTTTTCGCTGGCGCTTTCTTTTCAGCGCGCTTGCGCTTGGCTTCCTGCTCGCGCACCAGATCGTCGTAGAAGATGAATTCGTCGCAGTTGGCACTGAGCAGGTCCGACGTCGAATCCTTGACGCCGATGCCGATCACATGCTTGTTGTTCTCGCGCAGCTTGGATACCAGCGGCGAAAAATCGGAGTCGCCGCTCAGGATGACGAAGGTATCGACATGCGATTTGGTATAGCAGAGGTCCAGTGCATCGACCACCATGCGGATGTCGGCGGAGTTTTTTCCCGACTGGCGCAGATGCGGGATCTCGATCAATTCGAATGCCGCTTCGTGCATAGTCGCCTTGAACTCCTTGTAGCGTTCCCAATCGCAATAAGATTTTTTGACAACGATGCTGCCTTTGAGCAGCAGTCGTTCCAGCACTTTCGTGATGTCGAATTGTGCGTACTTGGCATCGCGCACGCCGAGCGCAATGTTCTCGAAATCGCAGAACAGTGCCATGTTGGTGATCTCGGGTTGTACAGCCATGTTTTATTCCGTTTATTTATTGACTAGCATTAGATTCGGCGTGCCGTAAAATGCACGCCCCGTTTGTTCAGTTGCAGACTCTTTCCGTTTTTTGACATGAGCTTGCCGGAAACCCGGCATGATCTCATATATGCCGCTTGTCCCGGCACAATCGAATTGGCCGGACGACGCTGGCTCCCTCGACGAATGTGCGGCCGTCGGTTCCAACGCCGTGGATGGAGCCGGAAATTTTGCAAGAATAAATAAAAAATTTGATTGCCAAGGTAATAAATCTACGGATTTCAGGCAATCAAAAGATATAACAACCCATGGTTCTATTGGTGTACCTGGTCACAAAACTTTGCATCAATGCATACTGTGACCAAGGCTGGATTTATTGTGCTTTAGATTCTGTTTTTTTGCGCTGGCACAAAGACTTCGCATCTATTGCGCATTAGCATGAACATGGTTCTTCATCGAAGGGCCAATCCCTGGAAATTTTTGCCCGCCGCCGAAAGGTCAGCGGGCTTTTTATTTGCATTGAATGTCGCAACGGAATGGGAGCGGGATTGCCCGCCAACCTGTTGGTACAGCTCCTGTTACCATCTCGGTCATGCTGAAATTTTCCTGGCCTACCTCATCGCAAGCCGCGGCCTTGGCCGGCGTTCTGGCCTTGTCTGCTTGCACTCCCACTTATGACTGGCGAGAAGTACGGGGCAAGGATGCACCGTTTACAGCATTGTTCCCGGCCAAACCGGCAACCCATTCACGTATGGTCAATCTCGATGGCATGCAGTTAACGATGACGATGACCATGGCCAATGCCGATGGGGTTACCTTTGCGGTCGGCAGTGCGAAAATGCCCGACCCGGTCAAAGCGCACGCAGCCTTGAATGTGATGAAAAATGCGCTTGTCAACAACATTGGCGGTACCATCACGCAGGAAAAATCGATTGCCATTGCAAACAGCCCGGTTCCATCAATCAACATCGAAGCAACCGGCACCCCGAGTGTCGGCGGCGGCAGGCCCACGGTTTTATTTGCCCGCTTCGCGGCCAAGGACCAGTGGATTTACCAGGCCGTGGTGGTCGGCCGCGAAAATGCGATGCCGCGCGAAGCGGTCGATACCTTCTTCACTTCTTTCAGGCCGGACTGATATGCCGCCTCGCACGCCGCTCCATGTTCGCGGCCTCGGATTGCGGGTCTTCCTGTGTTTTGCCGGCGCGTATCTGTTGTCGTACGCATTCCGATCAGTCAATGCAGTCATTGCCCCGATACTGGTTGCCGATATGGGCTTGTCGAACGCCGATCTGGGTTTGCTGTCATCCGCTTATTTCGTCACTTTTGCGATCATGCAACTTCCACTCGGAATCTGGCTGGACAAATACGGTGCGCGCAAAACCGAATCCGCGTTGCTGCTGTTCGCGGCAGCGGGTGCGGCGATATTTGCGATGAGTACTTCGCCATCCGGATTGTGGATTGGCCGCGCACTGATCGGAGTCGGCGTGTCGTCCTGCCTGATGGCGCCGTTCAAGGCATATCGGCAATGGTATGCGCCGGAGCGGCTGAGTCAACTCACCAGTTGGATTACGGATACAGAATCATCTGGCGCGGCAAGTCGTGCTATGGTTTTATCGTTCACAGTTAAATCGACGGGGGCTTCATGTTAATTACTTTTAAATCCAAGGCCGCGGCCGACGTGATCATGTACGAGGCGCATGCCAAACGCATCCTCGATCTGGTCGGCAAGGATGTCAAGCGAGGTGTCATCAGTGTCGCCGAGACCGGCAATGCGATCGCCAGGCTGGAAGACGAAATCGCACAGAGCAGAATCCATTCTGCATCGGAAGACGTGAGGCATGATGTGGAAGCCCATCATGGCGAGTCCGGCAATGATAACGAGCATGAACCAACCCAGCTGGTCAGCTTTGCAACCCGCGTGTATCCATTGCTGGAAATGCTGCGTGCCGCGCAAAAGAATGGCCAAGTCGTCGCCTGGGGCATTTGGTGACCGGGCTCCGAAAATCAGCTCGGACAGTCATTGACGGCATGTCGCGCCCGGCCATCGACTGGCTGATATGTGCCGCTGTACGGAGCGTCCGAGCATGGCCTGAAGCTGCGCATATGCCAAGCCCTGATCGATAAATAAAATTGCGCATGGTGGGCATCGTTGGCGTTGCCTTGCCAGGTTCGGCGCAAATTTGGACTCACAAAAAATAAAGTGTCAAAACATCTAAAAACCGATTCGCTCGCATTCAGTTTGCTCGGTGCCGCGCATGCCGTGGCTCTGGTACGAAGCGGAACTGCGCTACCGCAGGCACTGTCTCATGTCTTTGCAAAAACCGACGTGCCGGCACAGGCACGCGGCGCGATGCAAGACATTGCGTATCGCACCCTGCGCCAGTGGGGACGAACCGATGCATTGCTCGCGCTGCTGGCGAAGAAAACCCCCGAACCGGCATTGCTGCATGGCCTGTTGAGTTGCGCGTTGACCCTGATCGCCAATCCCGATGATACCTCTTATGAAACCTTCACCGTTGTGAATCAGGCCGTCACCGCGGCCGCAGCCGATGCCGATATCGCGCATGCGAAGGGAATGGTCAATGCGGTATTGCGGCGTTACCTGCGCGAATCCGACGCATTGCTGCAACAGGCAATGAAAAAACCGGAAGCAATATGGAATTATCCTATGTGGTGGATCGATGCGGCCAGGTCGGCGTATCCGCACGCTTGGCAAGCCATTCTGCAGGCCGGCAACGCAGCGCCACCGCTCACCTTGCGCGTCAATCGCCGCGCAACCACGGTTGCGGATTATTTGCGTACCTTGTCGGAGAACGCAATGCCTGCAACACAAATCGGCCCGAATGCGGTGCGCCTGGAACAGCCAGTGCCGGTTGACCGGATCCCCTGCTTTGGGCACGGCCTGGTGTCGGTGCAGGACGCGGCAGCACAATTGGCTGCTCCGCTGCTCGATGTGCATGACGGCATGCGGGTGCTCGATGCGTGCGCCGCGCCCGGCGGCAAAACCGGCCATATCCTCGAATGCGCGAATGTCGATCTGACCGCACTTGATCATGATGCAAGACGGCTATCGCGCATCGAGCAGAATTTACAGCGCTTGCAGTTGAGCGCAACGCTCAAGGTCGGCGACGCCGGCGCCGACAGTTGGTGGAATGGAAAGTTATTCGACCGGATTTTGGCCGATGTGCCTTGCACCGCATCGGGCATCGTACGGCGTCATCCGGATATCCGCTGGCTGCGTCGGAAAGGCGATGCTGCCCAGCTTGCAACACTTTCGGCGAAAATTCTCGACAACCTTTGGCAGATGCTGCGGCCCGATGGTAAATTGTTATTCGTAACCTGCTCACTTTGGCCTCATGAATCCGAAGCGCAGGCAGCGGCTTTTGCAGTGCGCAAGCAGGCAGTGCGTTTGCCCGCGCCCGGTCAATTGTTGCCTACTGTAAGTGCAGACGGCGATCACGACGGTTTGTTTTACGCGTTATTCCAAAAGCCGGCAGCTTGATAATAATCCTTCAGCCTGAAAATGGCAGTTGGGCAGGTGCGAGTGTGCGCTTCTTTTGGTTCTCTGGCCAGGCGCACTCCTCATCCCACCCTTCTCCCGGGGGAGAAGGGTGCAATCGCGTTTGCCCGCAAGGGCACCCCCAAGAGGACTTCCGTTGGGCGTCCCCAGGAGGACTTCCGTTGGGCGTAGTCGGTCACTCAAAGGGTGGCTGGCTTAGTCAAGAATATGCAATACATTCATAAACTTATTGAAGCCGATAAGCGACCAATTATCGTTTCTAGGCTTAAACATTTTCAGCGGATTGATTTCCGATCTCACGAGTGATTCGACGACTCTTTCTAACATGCTGGCTTTTGATGGCATTGATGTTCACACTGGCACTCCCGTCTTCCGCGGCTCGCGCATCGGATGGCGTCGAGATCGTTCAGGCACATCTGGAGCCGTCCGACGAAGGCTACAAGCTGTCGGCCACTTTCGAGTTTGAGTTGCATCGGGGACTGGAAGACGCCATCGCGCGCGGTTTCCCGCTGTATTTCAAGACCGACGTCGAAATCACCCGGCCGCGCTGGTATTGGTTTGATGAGCAGGCGATCGCCGACTCCCAGACTATCCGGATCTCTTACAATGTATTGACCCGTCAATACAGCGCCGCGATCACCGGCAGCCTGCAGCAAAATTTTGCCTCCCTGGAAGATGCGCTTTCGATGGTAAAACGGCCAGGCCGCTGGGTGATCGCTCAAAAAGGGGCATTGAAAGCCGGCCAGACCTATCAGGTTGCGGTGCGCATGCGTCTCGATGTCGCGCAATTGTCGAAGCCGTTTCAGGTCCATGCGCTCAACAGCAGCGACTGGCGGCTGTCGTCCGACTGGAAGTATTTCAGTTTCAAGGCGGAGAAAAAGTGACACGCATGTTGCGCTACTTGGTGGTGGTGGGCGGCGCAGTCGGCAGCATCCTGTTGTTCCTGCTGGCGTCGGCGTCTGAAAATTCCGCCTTCTTCGATCAGCATTATTCCTGGCTGTTGGGTCTAAATGCGCTGATTGCGGCAGCGCTGCTGGGTCTGGTTATCCTGTTGCTGACCCGGTTGTATAGGCGCTACCAGCGCGGCAAGTTCGGCTCCAGGCTGATGGCGCGTCTGGTGCTGCTGTTCGCGGTGATCGGGATCTTGCCCGGCACCGTTATCTATTTGGTATCGGTGCAGTTCGTATCGCGTTCGATCGAATCATGGTTTGATGTACGGGTCGAATCGGCGCTCGAATCGGGCCTGAACCTGGGACGAGCCGCGCTCGATTCCTCGCTGGCCGACCTGAACGCAAAAGCTCGCAACATGGCGCTGGAATTATCCGATTTTTCGGAGGCGGCACAAATCACGCAGCTGTCCCGCCTGCGCGACCAAAGCCAGATGCAGGAAGCGTTGATTGTCACCGCCAACGGACGCATCGTCGCCAGCGTCGGCAGCGCGCTCGGCGCCCTGTTGCCCGACCTGCCTACCGCTGCCATGCTGCAGCAGGCTCGCATGACACGCGGATACTCGGCGATTGAAGGCGGCGCCGATTTCCATGATAGCGTCTCCAAGACTGCGGGGGCACCCCAACCCGATTCGACCCGATTGCGGCTGCGCGTGGTAGTGCCGATCCCGGCTGCAACCAATGCGCTGTCGCTGCAAAGCGAGGCGCGCTTTTTGCAGTTATTGCATCCGGTGCCGACCCAGCTGGCGGAAAATGCCGAAGCATTGCGCGCTGCCTACAGCGAGTATCAGGAACGCTCGCTGGCGCGCACGGGGTTGCGAAAAATTTATCTCGTGACACTGACGTTGACGCTGTTGCTTGCGATTTTCGGCGCCATCGCCAGCGCATTCCTGATCGCCACCGATCTGGCCAAGCCTTTATTGCTGCTAGCCGAAGGCACCAAAGCGGTAGCGGAAGGTAATCTGTCGCCGCGACCGATTGTTGCAACTTCCGACGAATTGGGCACGCTGACGCAGTCATTCAACACCATGACTCGGCAACTCTACGATGCGCGCGCCGCAGTCGAAAAAAATCGTACCGAACTGGAAAACGCAAAAGCCTACCTGGAATCGGTGCTGGCCAACATGTCCGCCGGCGTGATGGTTCTGGATGACGAATTCAACCTGGTGAATTGCAACGAATCGGTCAATCGGATCCTGCAGCAGGATCTCGATCAGCACAGTGGCAAATCACTCGCTGAAATCGATGGTTTGGCCGTATTCGCCCAAGCCATCACCAAAGCTTTTTCCGAGCAGAGCGCTCAATCGGCAGCGAGCGGAACAGGGATGGGTGGCCTGCATTGGCAACAGCAAATCGAAATTCCGCGCAGGATAGGCGACACGGACACGGAAAATGACATCACGCTGCTGGCACGGGGATCGCGGCTGCCTGTTGAAAGCGGCACCGGCTATGTGGTAGTGTTCGACAATATTTCCGATGTGATTTCCGCCCAGCGCTCGATTGCCTGGGGCGAAGTTGCACGGCGCCTTGCGCATGAAATTAAAAACCCGTTGACGCCCATTCAACTGTCGGCGGAACGACTGCAAATGAAACTGGAAGGCAAACTCACACCGCAGGATGCACTGATGCTCAACAAGGGCACGGCCACCATTGTGAGCCAGGTTTCCGCAATGAAGCGCATGGTCGACGACTTCCGCGACTATGCCAAGACACCGCCAGCCGTACTGTCACCGCTGAATCTGAATGCGCTGATCGAGGAAATCCTGGGGCTGTACGTGGGTGACGATGAGCGCGACGTCATTCGCGCCAATCTGGCCCCCGAGCTGCCACAGATAATGGGAGATGCGACGCAATTGCGCCAGGTGGTTCATAATCTTTTGCAAAATGCGCAGGACGCGATAGCGGAGAGCGTGGCGGGTGCGGATGCTCCCCGCATCGAGATCGTGACCGAAGCGATCCATTACCAAAGTTCGGATGGCAGCGCGGGCACTGCGGTACGCTTGTCGATCACCGACAACGGCCCCGGCTTTTCATCGAAAATACTGGCGCGCGCTTTCGAGCCGTATGTCACATCGAAGGCGCGCGGTACCGGCCTGGGCTTGGCAATGGTGAAAAAAATTATCGATGAACATGGCGGCCGAATCGATTTACAGAATCGGGCCGGCGCAAATGGCGCAAAAATATCAATTTTGCTGTTAAAGTTAGCGTATGTAGATGAGCCAACGGTAAAGCTTGCTCGGCGAGTGACTGATAAGATCAAAGTAGGCGAGAATTGAAATAAATAAGGCACCCACATGGCAAATATACTGGTAGTTGACGATGAAATGGGCATCCGCGAGTTGCTTTCGGAAATTCTTGGCGACGAGGGACATGTCGTGGCAACCGCAGAAAACGCGCAACAGGCACGCGAATCACGATTGATCGCCGCCCCGGACCTGGTACTGCTCGATATCTGGATGCCTGACACCGACGGCGTGACGCTGTTGAAGGAATGGCAGCGCGACGGTTTGCTCACGATGCCGGTAATCATGATGTCTGGTCATGCGACGATCGACACGGCGGTGGAAGCAACCCGCATCGGTGCTCTCAATTTCCTGGAAAAACCGATCTCTCTGCAAAAGCTGCTGAAAGCCGTCCAGCAAGGTTTGTCGCGTGACCAGGAAGCCTCTCGCAGCAGGGTATTCCATGCTCATGTGCGGCCTGTACCGCCGCCATCCGATCGCAGCGGCGCCGCACCCGTCATGTCGCCTCCTCTGAATACCGGCGTGGCCGTTGGCACATCAACTTTACCTGCGTCGTTACTGTCGAGCGAGCATTTATTCAGCGTGCCCTTTGATCTGCCGCTACGTGAGGCACGCGATGCATTCGAACGCGCTTACTTCGAGCACCATCTGGTGCGTGAGGGCGGCAGCATGACACGTGTCGCAGAAAGAACCGGGCTGGAACGCACGCATCTGTACCGCAAGTTGAAACAATTGGGCGTCGAGGCCGGCAAGCTGATGAAAAAAGGGGGATGACTCTCGTCACTCTGGTCACTGGCGCTCGCGCATCGGCGCGAGAGGCAGCGATTGCCGCCGCGATCGATCCGGCTGCTGTCACAGCGCTTATCTTGGAAGGTTTGCCGGACGGCAATTCAAACTTCGACTCATTAAGCACTATTTCCCCTTTAGTACGCATTGCTCCCGGTTGTCCATGCTGCGTCGGCAACCTGACGATGCGCGTCACTCTGAACCGCATTTTGCGGCACCCTCCCGCACGGCTTTATATCAGTCTTGCAACAGCAACCCATCTTGGCCAAATCCGCCGCTTTTTGACGCAAGCACCTTATGACGCATTGCTGACATTAACCGAGGATATGTGCGTATAAAGCAATTTATGGGCTGGAAGCAATGCCCATTTTGACGCATGAATCCGCATTTATTTAAATACAGACTTGAAAACAGTCCGCTTGAGCGCCATGTGCTGTGTTAACAGAATGAGCAGATATTTCCTCTGTAGCCGCATAAGGAGCGTACATGAACTTAATCTACAACAGCGAACAATACAGCGTAGTGGAATTCGGGGCCGACGATGGCCGTGAGGCATTGCGCTTTGGCGGCTACGAAATCATGGACAAGCCCGGCAAACGAGAAATCTTTATCGGCGGTACATTAGCCGAAGCGTTTCGCAAGCACGTCGAGGATTTGATCGCAACCGAGCCGAGCGTCGAGGAAATCGATGCGTTTTTAGGCAATTATGACGTGCTGATGAGTCAGCCAGTCGTGTTTCATTAAGCTGGCAATTTTTTTGCACCATGGAACAGCGTACTAACGATATGTTCGAGAAACATGTATTTATCGCCGGCATTACTCATATCAGCTTGCAGGTCTAATAATAATGCAATAAATGTTGGTTGGAATGCATTCCAGTCATAGACACGCCCGCCTTGGTGCATGACACCGCTCCAATAACGATCCGGAATCCCAATCACCGCGTGTTGGGTCAACGGATTCTTCTTTTTACGTTCATATTGACGGCATCGACCGTCGTACTGACCAGGCGTCTGTTCAGCGGACCTTGCCGCTTCAGCAAAATCGGCTAGACTTCGGCCGGCAGGAATGCAGCCAGCAACGTTGTTTGAAACAGGCTGGGTATACTGCTGCCATGTATGCCAATTCCAGTCCCATCGCCAGCAGCCAGGTCGGCATTCATGACCAATTGGCAAGCCAGGTCGCCAAGCATGCCGCCACCCGGTATCTGAAACCGATCAATTCCTATAACCGCGCCGCGTTCGACGGCAGCATCGCGGCGTGGCGCGCAGCAGGCAAGATGCCGCTGATCCTGGATGCGGGATGCGGTGTCGGCTTGTCGACGCTGCATCTGGCAAACCTGTTTCCCGAGCATTTTGTGATCGGCGTCGACCAGTCGGCCGATCGTCTTGCGCGCAAGACCATGTGGCCCGGTGCCGCACCTTCCAATTGCATCAAGGTGCGCGCAGATCTGGTCGATTATTGGCGGCTGATGTATGAAACCGGAATTTATCCAGACCGGCAATACTTGCTTTATCCGAATCCATGGCCAAAAAAGCATCATCTCGGACGGCGCTGGCATGGCCATCCGGTATTTCCGACCATCGTTGCTCTGGGCGGTCACTTCGAATGCCGCAGCAATTGGCGCATCTATATCGACGAATGCGCCTCTGCGTTGAATCAACTGACCGCTGCCGAGGTAGCAACCGAGCCGTATCTTCCTTATGCTACGCCGACCCACGGGCAGGCGGATGGTGTCATGCAGACTGCGCGCATAACGCCCGAATCGCGTACCATGTCGATCACGCCATTCGAACAAAAATATCTGGCGTCCGGACACTCGTTATGGCGCTGTCGGACGCATATAGCGCCAGCCTGGTAAACCGGCGTTTGCAAGCGTACATGCGATGGCGGACCTGGGCTTGTACCGCGACCGCAGGGAGTGTGAGCTCTGCACTCCCGTTGGTCGGCTCTGCACTTCCGTTGGTCGCCGCAGGGGGTGCACCGCCAACTGATCGTATCTTCCCGCCGGGCCGATATCTCGATCGCCTAATAAAGAAATATAGAAGGAAAAATCATGGCCTTGGTATTACTTTTGGTTACGCTGCTGCTGGCATTGGCGATATCCATACTGGTGGTGCGGGCTTTCGCCAACCCGCTCGACAGCATTCTTAAACGCATCATCGCCGATGAAATCAGCTGGGCATGGTTAAAGTATCTGAAATTCGCCATTCTGGTCGTCGGCGTTTCTGCCGGCGTACGCGTACGCGAACTCGAGAAATACCTTACGCCCCTGCGCAGCGAAAGGGATGCAAGAATGGCCGATTTCACGTTTGAACGCTGGGTGCTGGAGTTCTACCGGACCGCGATTGAAACGCTGCAGGGCATCGCGTGGATGCTACTTGTGTTTTTTGCCTTTGCCCTGATCGCTTACGTGATTGTTCGCATTGCCGAACTGAAGTTCGGGCATGCGAAAGATTGGCCTAAATCCTGAACGCGCATGCTCGATCATGACCCGACTCTGCATGGGAACCGATACCGGGCATTGAGGAAGGCTTTCGACTGTTTTCGCTGAAAATGACCAGTGCATCGACGATTGGCGGCGCAAATGATTGCGGGGCGGAAAGTCGTATTGCGCTGCCTTTTCCCTCGCATAGACCGCATTGGCACCGGCGCTTCCAGCGAGCCGGCCAATAATGTCGAGTGAAGCAGATGCCGGCACGGGGATCGACGTCGCACATACATGGTCCGGTGTCATCGAATTTCATTTCCGGAATCAGGCCCAAAATACAGCATACGTGATACTGTATTTAAGGGTTTCGTATCAACATTATCATTCACCGTTTTTCTTCCAGTCATGTGCCAGCTTCTTGGAATGAACTGCAATGTGCCGACCGATATTGTATTCAGTTTCACCGGCTTCGCGACGCGCGGTGGCCGCACCGGCGTCCACAACGATGGTTGGGGCATCGCCTTTTTTGAAGGCGCCGGCGTGCGCCATTTCGTTGACTACCAGGCCGCCATTGCATCACCGATCGCCGATCTGATCAAACGCTGTCCGATCAAATCGAAGAATGTAATCTCTCATATCCGCAAGGCAACACAGGGCCGTGTCGCGCTCGAAAATTGCCATCCGTTCGTGCGCGAACTATGGGGCCGGTACTGGGTTTTTGCGCACAACGGCGATTTGCAGAATTTCATGCCCGCGCTGGACGGACCTTATCGTCCGGTCGGCACCACCGACAGCGAACGGGCATTCTGTTATTTGCTGCAACAGTTGCGCAAACGCTTTGGAGACACGCGGCCGCTATTGCCTGAGCTCACCGCGGCACTGCAGGAATTAACACGGGAGATCGCGGCCTATGGCGTATTCAACATGATGCTGTCGGATGGTTCAGCTTTGTTTGCGCACTGCGCAAACAATTTGCATTACATCGTGCGGCAATATCCGTTTGCCGAGGCAAGACTGTCGGATGAAGATATGACTGTCGATTTTTCGCGCGTGACGACACCGAACGACCGCGTAGCCATCATCGTCACCGAGCCGCTGACGACGAACGAAACGTGGACTCAATTCAAGGAAGGGGAATTGAAGGTGTTTATCGATGGCGCACCGATGGATTAGCCGGATCTAATGCCTGCCTGTCTCATTATCCACGGTAATCCGCGTCATGCCTGCAATGCTCACGCTGCACGTGCGACCAGCACGGCGTTGGTGCCACCGAATGCAAATGAATTCGACATCACTGTATTGATCTCGATATCTTTGCGGGCGCGCATGGGTACATAATCGAGATCGCATTCCGGGTCGGCTACCCGCAAGTGCATCGTCGGCGGAATCGTCCCCGCCTGCAGCGCCAGAATCGACACGACAAATTCGAGCGCGCCTGCCGCCCCGAGCAAATGAGCATGCATCGATTTGGTCGAGCTGACCGGGACCTGATACGCCCGTTTCCCGAATACGTCCTTGATCGCCGCCGTCTCCACCGCGTCGTTCGCCAGCGTGCCGGTGCCATGCGCATTGATGTAGTCAACCGCCGACGCCGGCAGGCCCGCGGATTCAAGCGCCAGACGCATCGCGTATGCCTGCCCTTCAACGGTCGGCCGTGTAATGTGGGCAGTATCGGTGCTCAAGCCGTAACCTATCAGCTCCGCATGAATGCGGGCGCCGCGCTGTACCGCGCGATTCCACTCTTCCAGCACTACGATCGCTGCGCCTTCGCCCAGAACCAATCCGGTGCGGTTCCTGGAAAACGGTTTGCATGACGCCGATGGATCTTCCGGATCCGTGCTGGCTAATGTGCGCAGCGCTTCCCAGGCCTTCAGTACGCCCAAGGTCAACGGCGCTTCGGTGCCGCCGGCAATCATCAAATCGACCTCGCCGCCGGCTATCCTGCGCCCGGCTTCGCCGATGGCAACGGACGACGATGAGCATGCGGTCGAAAAAGTCAGATTAGGCCCGGTAAGGCCATGCTCGATGCCGATCCATGCCGCAGCTGCATTGGCCATGGCCATCAATACGCTGAACGGCTTGATGCGATCGGATCCGTCGCGGTAAACAGTCCGGTAACCGTCCTCGGTCGTTTCCGATCCGCCCGATCCGGTACCCAGAAAAACACCGGCGCGCTGCCGGTTTTCGCCGGCGAACGATATGCCGGCGTCATCGATGGCCTGGTTTGCCGCATACAGTGCGAACTGGCTGACCCGGTCCAGCATGCGCAGTTTCGGCGCCGCGAAATGTTGTTCGGCATCGAATTGCGCAGGTGCCGCGACCAGCTTTTCGCGAAAGACCGCGTCGAGCAGGCGAATGCCGGACCGGCCAGCCGCCAGATTGTCAAAAAACGTGCGGCGGTCATTACCCAGCGGTGAAACGATGCCGATGCCGGTTACCGCCACGCGTCTCATGCTGCGGTTCCGGCTGGGGTATTGCAGCCATGCTGCTCGGTGACGAGGCGATCGATATAGCCGACGACATCACCGATCGTCTTCAGATCGACATTTTCGTATGGAACGCTCAGCTTGAACTCGTCCTCGATACTGAAAAAAAGCTCCGTCACGCCGAGCGAGTCGATTTCCAGTTCTTCGAGCAAGGCATCGGGCGTGAGCGCTTCGCGCTGCAATGATGGATAATTCTTGATCAAAATGGTTTGTAATCGTGCGAGCGTTGTCATGAAGGATAATCCTGCAAAGTTGAACGATGGATAAAAGGACGCACGTCGGATTTTAACCTCGAAAGGGGGTTGTCTGCGACACTTGAATGCGGGTCACGCTCTTGACTTTGCCGCTCCATCGGGCGGCATGCGTAAATGCGGCAGGCCAGACCCGCAGCACGGGAAGCAAGCCCGACGCCAAGCCCGGCCTCATTGCAAGATTGGCAAGCAATGCGGCAAAATGGATGCGGCTTGCAAAATTGCGTCGCCATGCCGATGCATATTCTCGGCGGATCTGCCGCTGTGCGCCGCCAGCAAGGATAGTCTTGCGGTGCATACGCAGCCGTTCGCACAATAACCATGATGACTGCATTGCCATGCTGATGCCTTCACCGATTATCGGATGGGCTTCTCCTGCGGCATTGCCGACCATGAACAGATTGCCGCCGTCACGCGGCATTCG
The DNA here is from genome assembly GCA_035995725.1 of Burkholderiaceae bacterium. Classification (GTDB taxonomy): domain Bacteria; phylum Pseudomonadota; class Gammaproteobacteria; order Burkholderiales; family Burkholderiaceae_D; genus JAQGLW01. Next base: position 70,530 of record DASYKE010000038.1, read on the forward strand.
AATGCCGGGCCGGATCGGGCCGACGCTTAGCCATTTGCCGTCCCGCTTTGCACCGGCCAGCGCTTGTTGCACACCGGAGCAGCTTGCCTTCAGATAGGATTCGACGACATCGCCCGCGCCCAGCCCGGACATCTGTTTTCGGCACGCGCTCAGCCTGTCGCGGCGAATGCAGCAAGCCAGCGTCATAATACCGTCATTGCCGACCACCATACCGCCGTAACCGCCGGGAAAAGCCAGCACCGGCAACAAGCCGTCCGCAAGATTTGCGCCATTGAAATTGGCTTTAAAGGCAAAAAGATCACCGGCGCGTTGCGGCCACCGCTGTGCATCGTCGGACGATGGCGCCAGTTCCCACGAGCCATGTGCAGCAATCAGGACAGGTGCCTCCAGCACCGCTGTCGCATCCGAATCGATTGCTCCGGCGTCGCACTGAAACGCGCCGGACCGCCCACGAATCGCATGTACTGCCCACGGCTGCAAAACGGATGCGCCGGCTTCTTTTGCCCGATTCAGAAGAAGCGCATCAAGATACTCACGTCCCAGCGCCCTGCCCCATCGATGCGGCGCAAGCGCCGGTGGCAGGTCGGCGCAGATGCTTTCGTCGCTATGCATCAAGGCGACCTGTCGCAGTTGCGGTCCGGCCAATGCTTCGAATGCGCTGCCGACTCCCAGGGCATCGATTAGCGGAAGATTGGTCGCGGCAACGCATTCGCCGCATACCTTACGCCGCGGAAAGCGCTGCTTTTCAACAAGCGCCACCGCCCAGCCGGCTTGCGCAAGCAGGATCGCTGCAGTCGTACCTGCCGGTCCCGCGCCAACGATGATCGCATCGTAATGTATCTGCACCGCTCAACCTTTCCGCCGCGCCGGCGCTGCACGTCCTCTGGTCGCAAGAAAGCAATGACTGAACAATCCTGCGGCATATTCCCGCAAATTCCAACCGCCGCGTTCGACTGGCCATAGCGCAGACAACTCGTTGCCGGCAAAACCGGCGCGCACGCTCAGTACCGCATCCTCGCGCGTGACTGCATTAGCGCCAATCAGGCCGATCAGATAACTGCCCAGCAACGGCACCCATGCACGTCGCGGCTCGCAGATGAAAAACACGGCGGCGCGCTCCGCGAGCGCCGGCAGCATCAGTGTCAGTTGCCGGTCGTCGAAATGATGGACAAACAGGTTGGCTACCGCCAGATCGTAACGGTCGTGTACCGGTTGCTTCAGCCACATCAGCACATCGACATTCAGTATCTCCACTTGCCAACCGAGGGCATGGAAGGCGCTGATCGTCTGCGCAGTGACAAGATTCTGCCGGTCCAAGAGTGTCAGATGCACGCCTGGCCAATATCGAGCCAGGCGTCTGGCCAGACCAAGCATCAGCGTGCCGTCGCCGGCACCGAGTTCAATAATGCGGCGCGGAGCGGCAATGGCATGCCGCAACGCGCGCAGCATGATGGTACGCGTGCCCATCACACGGTTAATGCGGCGCAGGTCCGCACGGGAGCGAACGGCGCGCGGATCGCTCTCGGCAAGCTGGTCGAGTGTTTCAGGCTGGACGCGGCGCGGCAGATTCATGTCGGATCGGCCCGGCGCGCGTCAATCGACTGCCAGCAGCGCGCCATGGCAACTGAATCCCGCGCCGAATGACGACATCCACCACCAGCCGCCTTCGGCATTGTCATCCACAGCCGCCTGCAACACGAAATACACGAACGCACTGCTTAAATTGCCGTACTCGCGCAGGGTTGCTGCGCTATAGTGAAAATCGCCCGGCGCGACGCCGAACTGTTTTTGCAGCGCCTGCAGCACGTCGCGCCCGCCCGCATGCATGATCCAGCTGCGGATATCGTTTTTTCCGACCCCGGCCCCGGTCAATACCGTTTCCATCAATTGATAGGCATGCTCGGCAGCCAGGCGCGGCACCTGGCGCGTCAGAATATTGCGCAGCATGCCTTGGCGCTGTTCGAAATACAATGCATCGCGCTTAGCCGTATTGGTCAGCGACCCACTGTTTCGCCATTCGATACGCCGCTGATGCTGCGCCGGACGGTGCGACAGTACTGCCGCGCCGGCGCCGTCGCCGAACAGGCAGGCACTGATGAGCACACCCGGGTCGTCGTCCAGATACATTGCCGCACTGCAGACTTCGACGCATACAGACAATACGTGGGAACATTGTCCGGATGCCACCAATGCGTCGGCCAGCCGCAGGTTCGGCAATGCGGCCGCACAGCCTTGGCCGACCAGGTCAAATGCTTGTATGTTTGCTCTGAGCCCGAGTTGCTCGATCACGTAACCGCTCAATCCGGGACACAAATATCCAGTGCAAGTGCTCACTATCACCGCGTCTATCCGGCTTGCTTCCAGCTGTGCATGCGCCAGTGCATTACTGCCGGCTCGCGATGCCAGCAGAGGTGCGTTAACTGAAAAGCGCCGATAGAGAGTGTCGGGGTCGATCGCGAAAACTTCGTCCAGCGATGACAGGGCAAGATGCCTGGTTTCGATACCGTTGTCACGAAGCAACACTGTTTCGGCAATCGCATGCGCTCGCGGGCCGAGCCGGTTGAACCAATCTGATGTCTTGAATGCATCCCAGCATTCTGCCTTGGAATAGCGTTGCGATGGAGTAGCCGTTCCGATTCCCGTGACGAACATGTGATTGGCGTCCTGTTAATTATTGTGCCGCTGGCACGCAGAACGCAAATCTTAACGCTATTCACAAACTCAGGCAGGGCCGTTCTCAATCATGCCCCGGCAAACCAAAAATATGGGGCGAAAGATTGAAACGACCTAGAAGTTTTTTATTTCTACAATAGCGGCCCCAGCACCGTCGCCGCATGCTCCCATATCTTTTCCGATACGGGCCGGTTCTGCCATTGCGCCCATGTAACGCGACGCGACTTCCCCAAGTCCTGCCGGAACACGTCAATCTGCTGTCGCGCGAAGTCGGCGTCGTAGATATTCAGATTTGCTTCATCATTTAGACGAAAGGACCTGTCATCGAAATTGGTAGAACCTACCGACACCAGCAAGCCGTCGATCACCATCACCTTGCAGTGGTACATGGTCGGTTGATATTCGTAAATTTCAACGTCGGCTTTGAGTAATTCGTCCCACAATCCGCGCGACGAACGACGTACTATTTCCGTATCGATGTACTTGCCCGGTGTAATGATTTGTACCTTGACGCCACGTTTGACCGCATCAATCAGTGCCTGGCGCGTCATCTCGTCCGGCACAAAATACGAGCTGGACAAGTGAATCGAACGTTGTGCTGCCGTAATGGCCAGCAGGTACATGAGGTGCATGCTTTCGCTGCCGCCGGTCGGCGAACTGCTGAACATTTGCGCTCTGCCCGTACCTGCCGGTTCGAGCGCTGGAAAATAATCGGGGCCATGCAATACTTTGCCGGTAGTTTTGGTCCAGTTATCGAGCAGCACCGCTTGCATTTGCGCGACCACTGGTCCTTCGACCCTGAAATGCGAGTCGCGCCAATGTTCCTGATCTTGCGCGTTGCCGGTCCACTGACCGGCGATACCGACACCTCCGGTGAATCCGACGCGGCCATCGACGATCAGCAATTTGCGATGAGTGCGATTGTTCATGCGACCGAGGTTGTACCAGCGCAGCGGATGATATTTTTCCACTTCTACACCCGCTTGCTTCATCGTGGCGAGATAGGATTGGTCCATTTTGCTGCTGCCGACCCAGTCGATCAGTACATGTACTTTAACGCCTGCACGGGCACGCTCGGAGAGTGCATCGGCGAATTCTTTCCCGATTGCCTCGGACCAATAGATATAAGTTTCAAATGTGACGGTTTTTTGCGCGCCGCGAATCGCCTTCAGCATCGAAGGAAAAATCTGATCTCCGTTCAATAGCGCGTCGAACCGGTTGCCATCGACAATTTGCGGACCGAGCATCACACCCATCGACCGTTGAAATTGGGCATCGGCTACGGAGTACAGACGGGGTATTTCCTGTTTAATTTTCTTTTCGCCTATGGAAAAATTAAAGATTATCAAGGCTATTGCCAGTACTGTGCCGAGGGTGCCAAATCCGATCCATAGCTTGCTTCTGGTCGAAGTCTTTTTCCAGCTCATAGTCTTACTGCGCAGTCAGAAACGCGGCACCTTTGGGAATACCAGACGCTTGTGGAATGTTTCAAGAAATAAATTTGGTCGAGAGCATTTGCAGAATAGCAGAACTCTCTACTTGCATATTGACGCAGTCTTGCATCAAGGAAGTTTCTTCATCGCCATTGATCTGGCACAAGATTACTAATGCATCGCGAAACAAGCTTGCACAGGACATGGTTCGCTTTCGGCATATGTCAAGACAGGTTCGGCGCCAGCCAACGCTCGACCTCTTCCTTCGCCACTCCGCGCCGCGTACTCATGTCGCCTACCTGATCATCGCCAACCTTGCCGACGCTGAAGTATTTCCCGTCAGGATGCGCAAAGTAAAAACCTGAGACCGATGCGCCCGGAAACATCGCGAACGACTCTGTCACCTGCATACCAATTTCTTCGCATTGCAGCAGCTTGAATATGTCGGTCTTGACCGTATGTTCCGGACACGCCGGATAACCGGGCGCAGGGCGGATGCCGGTGTAGGCTTCCTTGATCAAGTCTTGACCGGTCAGCACCTCGTCTGATGCATAACCCCATAAATCCTTGCGTACCCGTTCA
>DASYKE010000039.1:0-13377 GCA_035995725.1 Burkholderiaceae bacterium
TCCGGCTGGTTCGGATTGACGATCACGCGCGCTGCCGGCAATCTGTCGGCCGGCAAGTGGTGATCGGTGACCACCACGTCGATGCCGCGGCGATTGGCTTCGGCTACGCCGTCGATGCTGGCAATGCCGTTATCGACGGTAATGATGATGTCGGGCGACTTTTTCGTTGCTGCCAGCGCAACGATTTCCGGTGTCAGGCCATATCCGTATTCGAACCGGTTCGGCACGATGAAATCGACTTGCGCGCCCATCGCACGCAATCCGCGCAGCGCGATTGCGCAGGCGGTCGCGCCGTCGCAGTCATAGTCCGCGACGATCAGCAATTTTTTTCGGGCGGCGATCGCATCCGCCAGGAATGCCGCGGCGGTATCGATATGCAGCAAGCCGGCTGGCGTGATCAGCGCGCTCAAATCGCTGTTGATATCCCGGACATCGAGCAACCCGCGCGCCGCGTACAGGCGCGCAAGCACCGGGTGTACGCCGCTTTGCCTCAATCGCTCGGCATCACGATAAGGATAAGGGCGGGTTGCAATGCGGGTCAGCGGTGGCCTTGCATTCCCTGCGGTCAGCTGTGCACTTCCGTTGGTCGCATTCCCTTTGGCTACATTCCCTATGGTCATTTGATGAGCCTTGCGAGCGACGGGGCGACCCAGAATTTTCGCAGCGACTGTTTGCCGGAAGTGAGTTCGGACAAGTCCGTATTGTGCGTCATGATCAGTGAGATCTGGTCCATTTTACCGGCTTTAAGCGCGTCCAGCAAAGGCGCAAACCAGTCGGATTCCAGCGCGTGGAATCGGGCCAGCCACTCCGACCAGTCGCCGGCAAGCGCAGGTTCGATCAATGTATCCAGCACGGTCAAACCATGCTCCGGCGCAGCGTCAATGGCGTCCGATGCGGTGCCGGCTGCGGACTTCTTTCGGTCGCCGTTGGCTTGCCTGTTTGCGTACCGGCCGAATGCGTTCATCCAGCCGGGCAGATTGAATACCTGCTTGTAGCGGGATGGTGCGACATCCATCGTCATCGGTGTGCCGCCCCACAGCCAGATTGAATTGACGGGCTTCAGGTTGTCGGATTCGCGCTCTGTATTGACGGTATGCGCATGCCAGACCATTTGAACTTCATTTTGCAATTTGCGCCAATCCCGCTCGCCCGGGCCTTGCGGCATCCAGATATCGATGTTGTGGCCGCAGGCGGCGTCCGGCGTCGATGTCCGCAGGCCGTCCCACGCATCGGCACGGATAAACCAGGTGCCCGCATCGCCATAGAATACCGGCGTGCCTGCTTCATCGAATAGCGGTCTGGCCGCGTCGAACAGCGCACGCGACTCCCGGTCCGTAAGCGCCAGTTGCCGCTGATCGGTCAGGACCAGATGATCCCGCGCAACGTGCAGATGCACCGGCTGGAGCATGAACCAGACGCCTGCGTCGGGAATGACGCCGAGCGTTTGCATCGCGGCCAGCGCGACCGGGGGGCTTCCGCTGGAACGCAAGCGGCTTGCCAGCCCGAATTGGCGGGCAAGCCATATTTCATGCGGAAGTGCGCGCGAAAACGCGTCGAATGTCACCTCGCGGTGCGATTTTGCGCGCGCAATCAGCGTGGCAAGGGCAGGGGTTTTCAGTGCCTGCACTAAATCGGCCGCCAGTTCCGCGGGCGGCCGGCCGAATGGTATCAGGATATCGAGATGACTCATCCCGCGATTGTATGGCAAACTGCGCATTACATTCAAAAAATTATGAATGAATCAAGTTCGGCAACAGACTGCATGGCTCCTTCGATATGTCCGCTGCGCGGCCCGCTCAAGACGAACGGACTATTCACCTGCCAGTGAAGCTGGTGAAACTCCGTTCACCCCGAGCAGGCCGCGCAGCGGACGTGTCCAGGAGCATCCGGGAGCATCTCATTGAGCATCATCAAAAACTTGCCTTTTGAATGGCGGGTCGGCCTGCGTTATACCCGGGCCGGGCGCCGTAGCGGGCGCAACAGCTTTATTTCATTCATTTCGCTGATTTCGATGGCGGGCATTACATTGGGCGTCGCTGCGCTGATCGTGGTGCTGTCGATCATGAATGGTTTTCAGAAGGACGTGCGCGACCGCATGCTGTCGGTGCTGCCTCACATCGAAGTGTCCGGCGCCGACGGAACTTTGCCGAACTGGAAAGTCGCCGCAAAGGAAGCCTTGCAGAACAAGGAAGTGATAGGCGCGGCTCCGTATGCGGCGACCCAAGCGATGATAACGCACGATGATACGGTGCGCGGCGTCATGATCCGCGGCGTGCTGCCGCAGGAAGAGCCGAATGTGTCCGATGTGGCGGCGCACGTGCACATCGGCAGATTCGACAATCTGCAGCCGGGCGCGTTCAATATCATAATTGGCGGCGAACTGGCGCGCGCGTTATATGTGCAGGTGGGCGACAAGGTGACACTGATTGCGCCGCAGGGCCAGGTCACTCCGGCCGGGGTTTTGCCGCGGTTAAAGCAGTTTACCGTGGTTGGAATATTCGATACCGGCCATCAGGAGAATGATTCTTCACTGGCCTTTATCCATATCGACGACGCGCTCAGGATGTTCAGAATGGACGCGCCGTCGGGCGTACGCCTCAGGGTTGCAGACATGCAGCGCGCGCCGCAAGTTGCGCAAGAGCTGTCCAGGAGCATGACCGGCAATGTGGTGGTACGGGACTGGTCGCAGCAGAACCGCACCTGGTTCGCTGCCGTGCAGACCGAAAAACGCATGATGTTCATCATTCTGACCCTCATTATTGCGGTGGCCGCATTCAATATGGTATCGACGCTGGTGATGACCGTGACCGACAAGCAGGCGGACATAGCGATCATGCGCACGCTCGGCGCATCGCCCAGGTCGATCATGAAGATTTTCATGATCCAGGGCGCCTTGATCGGATCGATAGGGACGGTTATCGGCGTGAGTCTCGGTGTGCTGGTCGCGCTCAATATCGACGTGATTGCGCCGTTCATCGAGCATTTGCTGGGCGTGCAATTCCTGCCCTCGGATATCTACCTGATCAGCACATTGCCGTCCGATCTGCGCTGGCCCGATGTATGGTCGATCGGCGCGATTGCCGTTGTGCTGGGATTTTTGGCGACGCTGTATCCGAGTTGGTCGGCTGCCCGCGTCAAGCCGGCGGAGGCGCTGCGTTACGAATGAATGGGAATCGATGAAAATTCCCCCACCGGGCGGGAGAAGCTCAGGTGGGGTCGAACGCATCGACATGCGATGCTGTCGCTTATTCGCTGAAAGATCAGTAATGGCCTTATGAACATCATTAAAAAATTACCATTCGAATGGCTGGTCGGCCTGCGTTATACCCGGGCCGGGAAACGTGGCGGGCGCAACAGCTTTATTTCATTCATTTCGCTCATTTCGATGGCGGGCATTGCATTGGGCGTTGCCGCGCTGATCGTGGTGCTGTCGATCATGAATGGTTTTCAGAAGGATGTGCGCGACCGCATGCTGTCGGTGTTGTCTCACATCGAGGTGTTCGATGCGTCCGGCTCGCTGCCCGACTGGAAGGCAACCGCGCACGAAGCGCTCCAGCATCCGGAAGTAACAGGCGTTGCGCCTTATGTCGCCGCCCAGGCAATGGTGACGCGCGACAGCATCGTGCGCGGCGTCATAATCCGCGGCGTGCTGCCGCAGGAGGAGCCGAAGGTGTCCGATATCGCCGCGCAGATACAGAAGGGCAAATTCGACGACTTGAAACCGGGCGAGTTCAATATCGTTCTCGGCACTGAATTGGCGCGCGCTTTGCACGTCGGTGTCGGCGACAGGGTCACGCTGATTACGCCGCGTGGCCAGCTCACGCCCTCCGGGGTGCTGCCTCAGCTCAGGCAATTCACCGTGGCGGGAATCTTCAGCGCGGGGCATTTCGAATATGACTCCACGCTGGCCCTGATTCAGATGGATGACGCGATGCAGGTGTTCAAGAGGGACGCCCCTTCCGGCTTGCGTATCAGGATTGCCGACATGCAGCGTGCGCCGCAAGTGGCGATGGACTTGTCGCGGATGCTGAGCGGCAATCTGCTGATACGCGACTGGTCAAGGCAGAACCGGAACTGGTTCGCGGCGGTACAAAGCCAGAAAACCATGATGTTCCTGATCCTGTTCCTCATCATTGCGGTAGCCGCGTTCAACCTGGTGTCCACGCTGGTGATGACCGTCACGGACAAGCAGGCCGACATTGCAATTCTGCGCACGCTCGGCTCCTCGCCGCGTTCGATCATGAAAATTTTCATGATCCAGGGCGCGCTGGTCGGTCTGGCCGGCACAGCCATCGGCGTTACTGCCGGCGTGCTGGTTTCTCTTAATATCGAGGTCATCGTGCCGTTCATCGAGCATTTGCTGGGAGTGCAGTTTTTGCCGAGAGATATCTATCTGATCAGCGAACTGCCATCCGATTTGCGCTGGCCGGATGTGTGGGTAATCGGCGGCGTTGCCATTGTGCTCGCGTTTTTGGCAACCTTGTATCCGAGCTGGTGGGCAGCCCGCGTCAAGCCGGCGGAAGCCTTGCGTTACGAATAACAGGAATAAGCAACAAGAATAAGCAACGAGACCGATCGGTGGATCGGTCTTTTCGGTCCACCCAACATGCACCCTCTTGAAAATGCCGCCGGAACAATAATGGATCAAACTGTACTGTCTTGCCGCAAGCTTGCGAAAACTTTCACGCAAGGAAAAATTTCGGTCAATGTTTTCAGCGATATCGATCTTGACGTGATCAAGGGCGAGCGCATCGCTATCGTCGGGGCGTCGGGTTCCGGCAAATCGACCTTGCTGCATCTGCTGGGCGGGCTGGACACGCCGACCGCCGGCAGCGTTACCTTGTTGAACCGCGATTTCGCCAACCTCGATGAAAAGACCCGGGGCGACCTGCGTAACAGGTCGCTCGGTTTTGTTTATCAGTTCCATCATCTGCTTCCCGAATTTTCGGCGCTCGACAATGTGGCGATGCCGTTGATGATCAGGAGAATGGGGCGGGCGGAAGCTCAGCATGCGGCCAACGCTATCCTGGCGCGCGTCGGGCTTGCCCATCGCATCTCGCACGTGCCGGGCGAACTGTCCGGCGGCGAGCGCCAGCGCGTCGCATTGGCGCGCGCACTGGTGACGCAACCGGCCTGCGTTCTGGCCGATGAGCCGACCGGAAACCTTGACCGCTCCACCTCGCAAAAAACCTTCGACCTGATGCTTGAGCTGTCGCGCACCCTGGGTACCGCGTTCGTGATCGTCACTCATGATATTGAACTGGCGCGGCATTGCGACCGTATTTTAAGGCTGTCGGAGAACGGGCTGCAGCCTTATGTGGATTGACACCCATTGCCACCTTGACGCGCATGAATTCGCCGGCGAGGAAAGTGCTGTCGCCGAGCGCGCGGCGCAACAAGGCGTGTCATGGGTGGTGATCCCGGCGATAGCGCGCTCCAATTTCGATACCGTCGCCGCGCTGGCGAACCGGCAGCCCAACTGTGCCTATGCGCTCGGCATTCATCCTGTCTATGTGCCGCAATCCGACGAAAGCGATCTGGGCGCGTTGCGCGACGCGATACCGGCCGCGCTGCAAGACCCGCGTTTTGTCGCGATCGGCGAAATCGGCCTGGATTTTTTTGTGCCGGGCTTGAGCGATAGCCCCTTGCGCGAGAAGCAGGAATATTTTTATAGCGAACAGCTCAAGATAGCCCGCGACTTTGATTTGCCGGTTCTGTTGCACGTGCGGCGTTCGCAAGACACGATACTCAAATACCTGCGCCGTATCAAGGTGCCCGGCGGCATCGCGCATGCATTCAACGGCAGTTTCCAGCAGGCGCAGGCATTCATCGGTTTGGGATTGAAGCTCGGCTTTGGCGGCGCGATGACGTTTCCGCGCGCACTGCAGATCAGGCGCCTTGCGAGCGAAATCGCACAGGATGCGATCGTGCTTGAAACCGATGCGCCGGATATATCGCCGGTGTGGACACACCCGGATCGAAACAGCCCGGAACAGTTGCCGCGCATTGGCGAAGTGTTGGCCGGGCTGCGCGGCATGTCCGCCAGTGCGATGGCGCAAGTCACGTCCGGCAATGCGCGCCGCGCGCTGCCGCGGCTAGGCCGATTGGCCTAAACCCATGCGCAGCGCTATCATCGGCTTTGCAGCCGGTGCCGGCTGGCTCCAGGTTCAGGCTTCGCTGCCTGCGCAATCTTCGATCTGGTTCCTGATCGCCATCGCGATCATGCTGGGTCTCTCCGCACGAGCGATTCAACGCGGCGTTTTCAAAATTCCCGTTCTGATCGGATGCGGCGCCGTCGTCGGTTTTGCATGGGCGGCGCTGTTCGCACAGCATTATCTCGCGGAGGAACTCCCGAAAGAACTGGAGGGGCGGGATGTGACGGTGATCGGCACGATAGACAGCTTGCCCTATCATTTCGGGCAAGGAGTGCGTTTCAATTTCGCGGTCGAGCGGGTTGTGCCGAATGACGGCATGATTGCAGCCGTGCCGTCCCGGCTTGCATTGTCATGGTATTCCGCCTTTCGCGCGGAAGACATGCAGGCGGCAGCCGATGTGCAGCCGGGCGAGCGCTGGCAATTGACGGTGCGGCTGCGGCGCCCGCATGGCAACGCCAATCCTTACGGTTTCGATTATGAGGCTTGGCTGCTGGAGCAGAATCTGCGCGCGACCGGGTCGGTGCGTCCCGATGAAAGAGTCTTGCTGAAGAACCGGCGTCTGGATGACTTTGTCGTCAGCTTCGGCAATATCGTCGAGCGTTGTCGCGGCCGGCTGCGCGACCGGATTTATGCGGCCTTGCCCGGCAAGGAGTATGCCGGCGTGATCGCGGCGCTGGTGGTCGGCGACCAGCGCGCGGTCAGCCAGTCCGACTGGAAAGTTTTCAACCGGACCGGGGTCGGGCATCTGATTTCGATTTCGGGCTTGCACATCACGATGATTGCCGGGCTGTTTGCGGCGATTGTGTTTGCGCTGTGGCGCCGGTCGTTTTTTACCCGGGCCAGGCTGCCGACGATCTTGCCGGCGCAAAAGGCAGCGGCACTGGCGGGTGCGGCAGCCGCGCTGGTCTATGTGCTGCTGGCGGGTTTCGGCGTACCCGCGCAGCGCACGCTGTATATGGTGGCGGTAGTGGCTGCGGCGCTCTGGTTCGGCCGGATTACGAGCGTTTCGCATGTATTGTGCGTCGCGCTCGGTGTCGTGGTCATGCTCGATCCATGGGCGGTACTCTGGCCCGGGTTCTGGCTGTCATTCGGTGCGGTAGCGATGATTTTGTATGCATCGGTGGGCCGCATGCAATTGCATCCCGGTGCCGAGTCATCTGCCAGGCAACGGTGGCTGGCGGCGATCAGATCCGCAACGCATATGCAGTATGCGGTCACTATCGGACTGGTGCCGCTCACCATGCTGCTGTTCGGGCAAATGTCCGTGGTCAGCCCGATCGCCAATGCGATCGCCATTCCGCTGGTCAGCTTCTTCGTCACGCCGCTGGCGCTGGCGGGCAGCGTATTGCCGGCACCGTTGTCGGGCTGGCTGCTCGGCGTGGCGCATTTTTTGGTGGAGTGGCTGGCGCGCGGCCTGGGCTGGTTAAGCCAATTTCCTGCGGCGGTGTGGGCGGCGCCGGTTCCGCCGGCGTGGATCTTCGTGCTGGCACTGGCCGGCACGGTGTGGCTGCTGGCTCCGCGCGGCTGGCCGGTACGCTGGCTTGGCATCGCGGCCTGGGTTCCGCTTTTTTTGAATGCACCGCTTCATCCCAAGCAGGGGGAAATGTGGATCACCGCATTTGACGTCGGCCAGGGCATGGCGCTATTGGTCGAAACCGAACGCCATCGGCTGTTGTACGATACCGGGCCGTTTTATTCGCCTGAATCGGACGGCGGCAATCGTGTCATCGTGCCTTATCTCAAGGCGCGCGGCATCGATTCGCTGGATGCGGTGATGATTTCGCATAACGACAGCGATCACTCCGGCGGCGCATTGTCCATTTTTGAGGAAATCCAGGTAGGCTGGGTATCGTCGTCGCTTGGGTTCGACAGCGAGATCGTGCGGGTCGCTCCCGATCATCGCCGCTGCGCGGCAGGGCAGGAGTGGTCGTGGGATGGCGTGCAATTCGAGATGCTGCATCCGGCAATCGCCAGTTACGACAGCGACAAGTGGAAACCGAATGCACGCAGTTGCACATTGAAAATTACGCTTGGCCGGCAGTCAATCCTGCTGCCCGGCGACATTGAGGCAAAGCAGGAAGCGGAGCTGATGAAAAGCAGCCCCGACAAGCTGCATGCATCCGTGCTGCTCGCGCCGCATCATGGCAGCGGCACTTCTTCTACCGAGCTGTTTCTCGATGCGGTCAAGCCGGATATTGCCTTGTTCCAGGTCGGTTATCGCAACCGCTATCGCCATCCGAAGCAGGAAATTTACGATCGTTACGGCGACCTTGGCATCAAGCGCCTGCGCAGCGACGATTCGGGTGCGATCACGTTGCGATTCGGCGCGCGGCTCGATGTCGTTGAATATCGCGCGGACCACGCTCGGTACTGGTATGGCCGCTGATGCCGGCTCCCTTAATCTCTAATTCCCATGAAGGCTGGTTCTTCAAGGGCGATCCGCATGAAAAGCTTTGTGCTTCCCGTTCGAAATGCGTGTCCTTAAGGTTATCCTATAATGATGGTTTGGGATTGCCAGCGAAGTATGCATTTCCCAAAAGGAAGCCAGGAAGCTACTGTGACTCGCAAAACGCCCATAGAGCGGTACCGCAATATTGGCATCAGTGCTCATATCGATGCCGGCAAGACCACGACCACGGAACGTATCTTGTTTTACTCTGGCGTCAGCCATAAGTTGGGCGAAGTGGATGAAGGCTCGGCAACGATGGACTGGATGGACCAGGAGCGAGAACGCGGCATTACCATTACCTCCGCCGCCACTACTTGCTTCTGGACCGGCATGGCCGGCAACTATCCGCTGCATCACATTAACATCATAGATACTCCGGGGCATGTTGATTTCACGATTGAGGTCGAGCGCTCAATGCGTGTGCTGGACGGTGCCTGCATGATTTATGACGCGGTCAGCGGCGTGCAGCCGCAGTCTGAAACAGTTTGGCGCCAGGCCAACAAGTACAAGGTTCCGCGCATTGCCTTTGTCAACAAGATGGATCGCGTCGGCGCCGATTTCTTCCTGGTGCGGCGGCAAATCCAGGAACAACTCAAGGGCAATGCCGTGCCCGTACAAATCCCGGTAGGCACCGAGGATAATTTCCATGGCGTAGTCGACTTGATAAAAATGAAGGCGATCATATGGGATGATGCCTCGCAAGGCGTCAAGTTTGACTATATTGATATACCTGAGCAGCTAAGGGCAAGTGCCACGGAGTGGCGTGCCCGCATGATCGAAGCGGTTGCCGAAGCCAGTGAGCAACTGCTGCAAAAATACCTCGACGACGAAATGCTCACCGAGGCGGAAATTAAAGGCGCCTTGCGTCAGCGCACGATCGCCGGCGCAATTGTGCCCATGCTATGCGGCAGCGCCTTCAAGAACCGGGGCGTGCAAGCATTGCTTGATGCAGTGATTGACTTTCTGCCGGCGCCTGTCGATATCCCGCCGGCCACAGGTCACGACGAGCACGGCCAGCCGGTTGAACGCCGCGCCGGCGATGGCGAAAAATTCTCCGCTCTGGCCTTCAAGATCATGACTGATCCGCGCGCCGGGGATCTGGTCTACTTCCGCGTCTACTCCGGCGTGATGGTTTCCGGCGGAACCGCCTACAACCCAATCAAGGGCAAGAAGGAACGAATTGGCCGCCTGCTGCAGATGCATGCCAATCATCGCACCGAAATCAGTGAAGTGTACGCAGGCGACATCGCGGCGGCAGTCGGCTTGAAGGATGTTACTACTGGCGACACGCTGTGCGACCCATCCAGTGTAATCGCCCTGGAGCGCATGGTATTCCCCGAGCCGGTGATTTCGCAGGCCGTCGAGCCGAAGACCAGGCAAGACCAGGAGAAAATGAGCCTGGCGCTTAATCGTCTGGCGCAAGAAGATCCGTCGTTCCGCGTACGCACCGACGAAGAGTCGGGCCAGACCATCATTGCCGGCATGGGCGAGCTGCACCTCGAAATCATTGTCGACCGCATGCGCCGTGAATTCAATGTGGAAGCCAGCGTCGGCAAACCGCAGGTGGCGTATCGTGAAACGATCCGCAAGACCTGCGAAGAGATCGAAGGCAAATTCATCAAGCAATCCGGAGGGCATGGCCAATATGGCCACGTGGTGCTGAAGATCGAACCGCAGCCTCACGGCAAAGGCTTCGAATTCATTGACGCGGTCAAGGGCGGTACTGTGCCCCGCGCGTATATTCCTGCGGTTGAGAAGGGCATCCGTGAAAGCCTGCCTTCCGGTGTGCTGGCCGGCAATCCGGTGGTGGATGTGAAGGTGACGCTGCTCTCCGGTTCATACCATGACGTCGACTCGAGCGAAAACGCTTATCGCGTGGCCGCTTCGATCGCTTTCAAGGATGGTTGCCGCAAGGCGAGCCCGGTGCTGCTGGAGCCGATCATGATGGTGGAAGTCGTGACACCGGAAGACAAAATGGGTGATGTTCTGGGTGATCTGTCGGCGCGGCGCGGCATTATCCAGGGCGCCGATGACCCGCCAGGCGGTGCCGGCAAGGTGATTCGCTCCGAGGTCCCCCTGGCCGAAATGTTTGGCTATTCCACGACGCTGCGCTCCCTTACGCACGGCCGCGCTACCTATACCATGCAGTTCAAACACTATAACGAGACGCCTGGCAATATCGCAGAAGCGGTGATTGGTGGCAAGCGTATCAGCAGATTTCAGCACTGATTTCAGGAATTGGCATTACTTATGTGAATGTTTGATGTTGATTGCCGGGCTGTATGGCCGCTGATCGGCACATGCCTGCCCGGACGATTGCATGCTGGCATGCAACCATATCGCAAGCATGCAATCGTATGACAATTTGCTTAACATTCAATTTTGCTGAAAACCGGACCGTCATGCTTGCGGTCGCCAACGTCGTTAAATCCACATGACACAACCGATTCTTCATTTTGTTCATGCCAATAGTTACCCGGCAGACACCTATAGCGTGTTTTTCAAGCATTTGCGCCGGCATTACGACGTGCAGGCGCTTGCCATGCATGCGCATAATCCTGCATACCCGATACGCGACGGCTGGTATGCGCTCAAGCTTGAGCTGATTGACGAATTGACGTCGCGTTACGATCAACCGGTGATACTGGCCGGCCATTCGATGGGCGGCATGCTGAGCCTGATGGTCGCGAAAGAGCGTCCCGATCTGGTGCGTTGCGTCGTGCTGCTGGACTCGCCCGTGATCGCGGGCTGGCGAGCTCTTTTATTGCGGATTGCAAAATCGGTCGGAGCCGACAGGAAATTCCCGCCCGCGCGGCATTCGACAAAACGGCGCAACCTTTGGCCGGATGCCGAGGAAGCATATCGGCATTACGCGCCCAAGAAAATCTTTGCCGCGTGGCAGCCGGAGGTATTGCGCGATTATGTCCGGCATGGCCTGGTACCGCATCCTGAAGGCGTAACCTTGCGCTTTACCCGCGAAGCGGAAACTGCGATCTACCGCAGCCTGCCGCATCATGTCGGTGCACTGGTGCGGCGATCCTTTCCGGTGCCGGCAGGATTTATCGGCGGCGCGGATTCGGTCGAGTGCCGCCAGGCCGGCCTCAAGGCGACCAAACGTCTGGTCGGCCGGCATTTTCGGGAAATTCCCGGAAGCCATCTGTTTCCGATGGAGTCTCCCGCGGCTGCCGCAAAAGCGCTGCATGAAATGATTCAATCCTTGCTGCATCGCTGACTGAATTCATGCATCGCTCGCTACTAAAATCAATCGCAGGGGTTTTGCTGGCTGCTGCCTGCAGCCATGCCGATGCCGGCGGTTTCGGCAATATGGCGGAAGATTTCAGAAAGGCCGCGGCAGAAGGGAAGACGACCCATCTTGTCAATATCGATAACGATACCTTGCTGCTCAGGAGGCAAGATGGATTTTATACCAGCGGAGTGCGTTATACGCAGCAATACACGCTGGACGCTGCGGCGCAATCGACCACGTTCGGCTGGCGGCTCGGACAGGAGTTGTACACCGCATCCGATATCAAGTTGCCGCCCGAGCTGCTGCAACCTGTCGATCATCCTTATGCCGGCTGGCTATATGGCGGCGTGTTCAAGGAAACACACCGCCTCGATGGAACCCATGAAAAGTTCGGGGTCGATATCGGCTGTCTCGGTCCTTGCGCAGGCGGAAACTGGACGCAAACCAATTTCCACCGCTTAATCAATCAGCCGTTGCCGCAGGCATGGAGCACGCAGATGAAAAATGAGCCGGGCGTGGTGCTGCATGCCGATTTTGCCCCGGTCCGGTGGACGTTCGGCCCGTCCATCGATGTCACGCCGAACCTGCATGGACGATTCGGCAATATTTTTACCGATGCGGGCGCCGGAGCGACACTGCGCGCAGGCCGCCTGAACCTGCTGCCGGGCCGATCCACGCTGCACGGCTATGTTCGGATCGACGCCCGCGCTGTCGGCTATGATGCGACGCTGCAGGGCGGTTATTTTTCAAAAGACAATCCGCATACGGTCAGGCCGAAACGGCTGGTGGGCGAGGCGGAGCTTGGCATGGCGTGGAATTCCGCGCCCTATGGGATAAGCGTATCCATCGTCAGGCGCAGTAATGAAATACGCGATTTGTCCAATGCGATCGGCGCACAGAACTTCGCCCGCTTGCAATTTTCCTATTCGCCTTGACGGCCGGTTGCGCCGGCAGTTGCGTTGGCAATGTGAAAACGCCGAAGCTTGATCCGGGGTCCGGAATGTTTGGGGTATAATTCGAATTTCCCGCATGTGCCGTTCGGCACCATCTGCAATGACCAAGTTTGTATTCGTCACTGGCGGCGTTGTGTCTTCTCTTGGCAAGGGGATCGCCGCCGCCTCTCTCGCTGCGATCCTCGAATCGCGCGGCCTCAAAGTCACTCTTCTCAAACTCGATCCGTACATCAACGTGGACCCGGGTACGATGAGTCCCTTCCAGCACGGCGAAGTCTTCGTCACCGACGATGGCGCGGAGACGGATCTTGACCTCGGCCACTACGAACGCTTCACGCACGCGCCCCTCACCCAAGCCAACAATCTGACCAGCGGCCGCATCTATGAGCAGATCATCTCGCGCGAGCGGCGCGGCGATTACCTGGGCAAGACGGTGCAGGTGATTCCGCACGTCACTAACGAAATCAAGGCCGCGGCGCGCCGCGTGGCCACCGCGCCCGACGGATCCGCGGTGGACGTGGTCATCGTCGAAATCGGCGGCACGGTGGGCGATATCGAGTCGCTGCCGTTTCT
>DASYKE010000040.1:0-16923 GCA_035995725.1 Burkholderiaceae bacterium
TTTCGTGAAGAAAAATTCAGCTACACATTGGAGCCGCCGCCCCTTGGACAGCATTCGGTCGACGACTTCCTGTTCTCGACCCGTGCCGGATTCTGCGAGCACTATGCGAGCGCCTTTGTCGTGCTGATGCGTGCGCTCGGAATTCCGGCACGGGTGGTAACCGGCTATCAAGGCGGCGAAATGAATGCGGTCGATGGCTTCATGACGGTCCGCCAGTCGGATGCGCATGCATGGGCGGAAGTCTGGATCGAAAATCGCGGCTGGATACGAATCGACCCGACCGCCGCAGTGGCGCCGGATCGGATCCAGAAAAACCTGACCAGCGCGATTCCATCCACCGTGCTTGGCGGATTGGTTACTCTCGACGGCAGCCAGGACTCCTGGGTGTCGAAGCTGCGGGGACTACGCCAGAATTGGGATGCGGTGACCAATGCATGGAATCAATGGGTGCTGGATTACACGCCGGACAGGCAAAGAAATTTGATACGATCAATCGGTTTTGATAATGCCGATTGGGGCACGCTGACCGCATTGATGTTCGGAATCGGTGCGACAGTCATGGCGATCATTGCGGTGCCGTTAATCAGAAACCGGCAAAAAATCAATCCGGTCGATAAAATCTATCTGGCTTTATGCCGGCAAATGGCGCGGCACGGATACGCGCGGGCCATCCATGAAGGGCCGCGCGCTTATGGCGCGCGCCTGACTGCGGCATCTTCATCGCTCGCACCGGACAAGCAGATTGCCGTTACCCGCTTTCTGGAGTTGTATGAAGCGGTACGCTATGGCATGCTGAGCCCTGCCGACGCAACACCCAATACTCCTGCTGCCGTTATTTCAAAACTCAAATCGCTATTAGTTCAATGCAGATGAAAATTTCCATGCTTTCCGGGACGATGGCGCGGCTGTCGTTATTGTCGCTTGTACTTGCAGTTGCGGTTGACGCAAATGCGACAACCGCCTCCAAAAAACACGGCACCAAGGCACGCAAGGCGGTGCACGCTCCGAAAAAGGTGGCGCCCGATTCGAAGGATGCTCGCGAGTTCGCCAACTTTAGACAATGGAAAGACGTCAACGACTTCATCGATCAAATGGTTGCCAGGCATGGGTTCGACAGGACTGAACTGGAAGCGACTCTCGGCAAAGTCCGCTATGCCGATAACACAGTTCAATTGATGAAGCCGCCGTCATCCCGACGGTCGAAAAATTGGCAGGCATACCGGGCACGCTTCGTCGAGCCGGTTCGCATCAATGCCGGCGTTGCATTCTGGAACGAACACGCCGATTTGCTGGCGCGCGCGGAAGCGCAATATGGCGTGCCGGCTGAAATTATCGTCGGCATCATCGGCGTCGAAACCATCTATGGCCGCCACACCGGAAATGTCCGCGTGATGGATGCGATAACGACGCTGGCTTTCGCTTATCCCGATACACCGACGCGACTGGCACGCATGGCGTATTTCCGCCGTGAGCTGGAAAATATCCTGCTGTTCGCGCGTGAATCCGGAATCGACCCATTCTCGCTGCTGGGTTCATACGCAGGGGCGATCGGCTGGCCGCAATTCATGCCTGGAAGCATACGGCAATTCGCAGTCGATTTCGATGGTGATCACAATATCAATTTACGCGGGTCGCCGGCAGACGCGATCGGCAGCGTCGCCAGTTTCCTGGTGCAACACGGCTGGAAACGCGGCGAACCGATCGTCTTTCCAGCCACCGTGTCGAGCGACACCGACGAATGGCAGGGGTTCATCGGCCAGGGGCTGGAGGCAAAATTCAAGCGCGACGATTTGAAAGCCGCCGGTGTGTCGCCTGGCATGGAAGTGCCGGAGGAGATGCGGTTCGGCCTGGTGGACATGCAAAATGGAGAGGAGCCGACCGAATACTGGCTGGGCACGGATAATTTTTTCGCGGTCACGAAATACAACCGCAGTTTTTTTTACGCGATGTCGGTGATCGACCTGGGCCAGGCGGTTAAAGCGGCGCGCCGCCGCTAGCATGAAGTTTCATCAATAATAACCGGGCATCAGCGAAAAGCCGGAACCGACGTTTTCAGCATCGTCAGATCGACCTGGACGGTTTCGTCATCGCCTGTCACCCAGATCTGTCCATCCTGAACCGTGCATTGCAGCTTCATATTGCGTTGCGCCAGCTTTGCCATCGCCGAACTGACCGCCGGCGAAAGGTTAACCACCGTCAGGTTTTTGGCCCGCTCGACTCTGCTGCTGATCTGATTCCACCAAATGCCGCTGTTGCTGCTGTAACTGTAAACCACAACATGCGCCGCCCGGCCGCACGCTTTGAGGATACGTTTTTCATCCGGTTGTCCTACCTCTATCCAGAGATCGATGGCGCCGGTCAAATCCTTGCGCCACAAGTCGGGCTCTTCAATATCGCTCAATCCCTTGCCAAACGATAAAGCGTCATCGGCATGTCGTACAAAAGCCAGCAATCGCACCATCATCCTTTCGTCAGTCTCGGACGGATGGCGTGCGATGGTAAGGGAATGATCGTGGTAATACTGCCGGTCCATGTCGGCGATTTGCAGCTCGGCTTTAAAAATGGTTGCCTTCAGGGCCATGGTGTTACTCTTATAGGTGAACTAAACTCTAAAAGCGTGATGCTTTGGGATGAGAAGAATATCCGATTTGGATTGAAACCGATATTCTTGCGAAATTTAATTGGAAAGATCAAAAATCGTGTTTTCACTGCCTCGCCGTTCCATGGCGCGCACCGCGCTCCGGCATATTAGAACGGTAATACCGGCGGAGCCGCACTGATGAATCCCGCGCCAACGGCAGCGACAGTCATCGCGGCCACGCAGGCGTGGCTGGAACGGGCCGTCATCGGCCTGAACCTGTGCCCGTTCGCCAAGGCTGTCCACGTCAAAAACCAGATTCGGTATGCGGTCAGCAGCGCGACCACGCCCGATGCACTGTACGCTGAATTGATAGGCGAATTGCAGATTTTGCAGGCAGCCGATCCGGCTGAACTCGACACCACGCTATTGATCCATCCGCACGTGTTGACCGATTTTCTTGACTATAACAATTTTCTTGGCGTTGCCGATGCAGCTGTCGCCGAGCTCGGTCTCACCGGCGAAATCCAGATCGCCAGCTTCCATCCCCACTATCGGTTCGCCGGCACCGAGCCGGACGATATCGGCAACTATACCAACCGCTCACCTTACCCGACGCTCCACTTGCTGCGCGAAACGAGTATCGAATCCGCAGTAGCGGCATTTCCCGATCCCGCTCAAATTTTCGAAAGGAATATCGACACCTTGCGGCGTATCGGACATGAAGGCTGGCGTCAACTCGACATTCCGGCGTCGTCGGCGCATGGTATCGAGCCCGACGATTTCCGGAAATAATACTTATCGCCATTGCACACCATTAAATAGAGCCGCGCCTGCCCTCTGATCTCTGTTTCAGCAGCCGGTACCATCGCTTGCGACGCGCAATACCTCAAATCCATCGCCGGCCTGCGGTTATTTTTTAATTCCGTCGGCGATGGAAGAAACTTTTTGCCTAAGAAATTATCGGATAGAAAATTGCAATGCGATCTTTACAAGGAGCAAAGTAATTGGTACTCTGGATTGCGAATTATCAAAAAGATATTTTTTTAGGTGACTAAAATAATATTGAATGTGTGCAATCTATTATCAAAATCTAAATCCCTGGGTCAAAAAGGCAACAAGAGCTACGCAACAGGCTGTGAAATCCTTCGAATTTTCACAGAAGTTGTATTAAAACAGCAACATTTAACTTGAATGCATCTTTATTATTGCCTTTTTGAAATTTTTTAATTATATTTCTTTAATACAATATAATTTATAGCCAAGAGCTGGCTGTGTAATCCATTGAAAGCCGGTACTTTTCTGACAAGAGAAGGCCTACTGTCTAGCTCCGAAGTCACCTTCGTGTGTACTCCTTATGAATAACCTGAACTGGAATTATTGAGACCATGACTACTCAATTAGACAATACGAACAGTACGCGACTGGCCGACCAGATTGCTTACGATCCGAACAATTTGCTGGATTCATTGATTGAGAAGCTTCATCTGAAAAATGACGCTGCTCTTTCGCGCGCGCTTGAGGTAGCCCCTCCGGTGATCAGCAAAATCCGCCACCGCAGATTGCCCGTGGGCGCCTCGCTGCTGATTCGCATGCACGAAGTCAGCGACCTGAGCATTCGCGATCTGCGCATCCTGATGGGCGATCGCCGCGACAAGTTCCGTATCAGCGACAAGCAGTTCAAACCCAAGGAATCGGGTTCCGAGCAGCAGCAATAATCCATGTCCCGCCGGGCTAGGCGGGGAAGATTCCGGTAGACAGGTAACGGTCTCCGCGATCGCAGACGATAAACACGATCGTCGCGTTTTCCGTGCCTTGAGAAATGCGCAACGCGACTTCGCATGCTCCTGCGGCTGAAATGCCGCAGAAAATCCCCTCTTCAGCAGCCAGTCGCCGCGCCATTCGCTCCGAGGCCGCCTGGCTCACATTTTCGAGCTGGTCGACTTTCGACTTGTCATAAATTTTCGGCAAATACGCTTCAGGCCATTTTCTGATGCCGGGTATCTGCGATCCTTCTTCCGGTTGGGCGCCGATAATCCGGATGTTCCGGTTTTTCTCCTTCAGGTATTGCGACACGCCCATGATGGTTCCGGTCGTCCCCATTGCGCTCACGAAGTGCGTGATCTCGCCATTCGTGTCGCGCCATATCTCCGGCCCCGTTCCCTCGTAATGCGAGCGTGAATTATCCGGATTGGCGAACTGATCGAGGATGATGCCCTTGCCTTCTTTTTGCATCTGTTCGGCCAGGTCGCGTGCATACTCCATCCCGCCCGTCTTCGGCGTCAGTACGATTTGCGCGCCATAGGCAGCCATGCTTTGGCGCCGTTCCAGGCTCAGATTTTCCGGCATCACCAGCACCATCTTGTAGCCGCGTATCGTGGCCGCCATCGCCAAGGCAATTCCGGTGTTGCCGCTGGTCGCTTCGATCAGCGTATCGCCGGGCTTGATCTGTCCGCGTTGCTCGGCGCCTTTCACCATCGCCAGCGCGGGCCGGTCTTTGACCGACCCGGCCGGATTATTGCCTTCCATCTTGCCCAGGATGATGTTATTGCGGCGTTCGGCATCCTCGCCCGGAACCCGCTTGAGCTGTACCAGCGGGGTATTGCCGATGGTGTCTTCGATAGTTTGATAACGCATGGTGTCTGTCGTTAAATGGCTTCTATAAAAACATCATTCTAATCGCAGACGCGGACGTGCGTATGGCTCTGCCGGCCGGGCCGATGCATAACAAAAAACCCCGCAGCTTGCGCCGGCGGGGTTTCAATGAAGCATTCGACCGCTTATTTCCTGGATTATTTCCTGGTTTCGTCTTTTTTGACCTCTTTTTTGGCATCCTTTGCGCTGGCCTTGGCATCCGCTTTCGTATCCTTCGCTTCAGCCTTTGCTTCTTTCTTTGCGTCTTTGGCCGCAGCAGCCGCAGCGTTCGGTTTAGGCTGACCGTTTACCGTCAGACCGGCTTGCGACAGCTTGCTGGAATTCTTGTCGCCGATACCCTTGACCCGGTTTTCGAAATCAGTCCAGTCTTTGAAGTTGCCGCCTTTTTTGCGTTCGTCGAGAATGGTTTTTGATATCTTCGGGCCAATGCCTTTGATGCCGTCAAGCGCAGCCTGGTCAGCCTTGTTGACGTCGACTTGCGCAAATGCAAAACTCATGGTTGCGATGAAAGCCACAACAGCCAGCAATATTTTTTTGCCCATTTGATTGCCTCTCCAGTAATTTTATGTTGTCGGATAAATCGTATTCAGACAAGCAGAACATGGTTCATGTCCTGCCATGGCTAACGGCTAGTCAATCATTCCGTTGACATCGTTCAGTTATTAAATCAACCGGTCCGGATTCAACTGAAAAGTTCTTCCTTGGTAACAGTAGCCGTACCCAGTTTACCGACAACGATACCCCCGGCGCGATTGGCAATCGCCACTGCGTCGGCGAGGGGCATGCCGGCGCCGAGCATCGCGGCCATGGTTGCGATGACGGTGTCGCCTGCACCCGACACGTCATAGACCTCCCTGGCCATCGCAGGGAAATGCGTAGCTTCCTGTTCGGTAAAAAGAGTCATGCCTTCTTCCGACCGGGTCAGCAAAAGCGCTTCCAGCTCAAGGTCGATGCGCAGCTTCTGCGCCTTGGCGGTCAATTCCGCCTCGGTTTTCCATGACCCTACAATGTGCTTCAATTCCGATTTGTTCGGCGTCAGTATCGATGCACCGGCATAAGGAGAGAAATCCTCTCCCTTGGGATCGACCAGAATCCGTTTTCCCAATTTCCTGGCAGAGGCGATCATGTCGGCCACATTCACCAGGCTGCCCTTCGCATAATCGGACAGTACAATCACATCGTACTGGGACAGCAATGCATTGAACTGAGTGAGCTTGTTGCGCAATACCGTATCGGTCGGAGCTTCCTCGAAATCGACGCGCAGCAGTTGCTGCTGGCGGCCGATGACCCGCAGCTTGATGATGGTGGAAATCGCCACATCGCGATTCAGATAGCTCTTGATGTCGAGCTCGGTCAGCAACTGTTCAACCGCGTCCCCCGCTTCATCCTTGCCGACCACGCCCAGCAAGCCTGTCCGGGTGCCCAGTGCGGCCGCATTGCGTGCCACGTTGGCAGCACCGCCCAGCCGTTCTTCACGGCGCTCGATGCGCACCACGGGCACCGGTGCTTCAGGTGAAATGCGGCTTACTTCGCCGAACCAGTAGCGGTCCAGCATCACGTCGCCCACGACAAGAATGCGCGTGGCGCTCAATGCAGGCGGGATCAGGGTATTCATGCGCGCGTCAACACCGAACGACCGATGCCGTGATATTCAAAACCGGCATCTGCCATGATTTTCGGCTCAAACAGATTGCGTCCGTCAAAAATGATCGGCGCCTTGAGCTGGCTTTTGACTTGATCAAAATCGGGACTGCGGAAAGTCTTCCATTCCGTAACGATCGCCAGCGCATCGGCGCCGCGCAATGCATCGGTCTGGCCTTCGCTGAAGCGGATACGCGACAACGCCTCCGCGGATTCGGCAAAGTCGAGCGCCAATGCCCGCCGCGCTTCGTCCATTGCGACCGGGTCGTAGACCGCCACGGTCGCGCCGCGGTCAATCAACTCGCGCAGCAATACGCGTGACGAAGCTTCACGCAGGTCATCGGTATTCGGCTTGAACGCCAATCCCCAGAGTGCGAAATGCTTGCCTTTGAGATTGTCGCCGAAGCGCGCGACGATTTTTTTGCCGAGCACATGCTTCTGGTTATTGTTGACTGCTTCAACGGCACGCAAAATCAGCAATTCCTGATCGTAATCGCGCGCGGTGCGCTCCAGCGCCTGCACATCCTTCGGAAAGCATGAACCGCCGTAACCGCAACCTGCATACAGAAAACTGTAGCCGATGCGCGGATCGGAGCCGATGCCTTGACGCACCGCTTCGATGTCCGCGCCAACCCTGTCTGCCAGGTTGGCAAGCTCGTTCATGAATGAAATGCGTGTCGCCAGCATCGCATTGGCGGCATATTTGGTAAATTCCGCCGAGCGCACATCCATCCACAAAGTTCGTTCATGATTGCGGTTGAAGGAGGCATAGAGTCTTTTCATCAGCTCCCGCGCCCGCTGGCCTTCAGGCGTCTCGTCGCTGCCGATCACCAGACGATCGGGGCGCATGAAATCTTCGACTGCGGCGCCCTCTTTCAAAAATTCCGGGTTCGATACGACGGAAAATTTCGCATTGCTATTGCGTGTCCCCAGTTCGGATTGAATCGCCGCGCGGACCTTCTCGGCAGTGCCGACCGGAACTGTCGATTTATCGACAATCACCTTGAATCCGGTCATATGCCTGCCGATATTGCGCGCGGCCGCCAGCACGTGGCGCAAATCGGCCGAACCGTCTTCATCGGGCGGCGTACCGACCGCAATGAATTGAATCTCGCCATGCGCGACGCTGGCCGCCACGTCGGATGAAAATTTCAGGCGCCCGGCGGCATGGTTGCGCGCGACGATGTCGGCCAGACCCGGTTCGTAAATCGGCATTCCGCCGCTGTTGAGAATATCAATCTTGCCCTGATCGAGATCGAGACAGAATATATTGTTGCCGAGCTCGGCCAAACAAGCTCCAGTGACCAGGCCGACGTAACCAGTACCGATAATCGTTATCTTCATTGTTTTCCAGTTCGG
Organism: Burkholderiaceae bacterium; assembly: GCA_035995725.1. Classification (GTDB taxonomy): domain Bacteria; phylum Pseudomonadota; class Gammaproteobacteria; order Burkholderiales; family Burkholderiaceae_D; genus JAQGLW01. Next base: position 8,234 of record DASYKE010000040.1, read on the forward strand.
ATCGCGGCCCCCTGCAGGCAGCCAATAAACATCTGCTATTTAATTCATTACATTGAGTTCTTCGGTGCGGCGCGGCGGATAGGTTTCCCAATGACTGCAACCGGGACATTGCCAGTAAAACTGTCTTGCCTTGAAACCGCAATGACTGCACTGATAGCGCGCCAGTTTTTGCGCGTAGCCATGCACCAGATTTTTCACCAGCGACAGTTCCGGCCGCACTTCCGGCCTCGCATGCATCAAGCGCGCTTCCAGCAATTTGTCCAACCCCAGCAAGGTCGGCGTGCGGCGCAATTCGTCGCTCACCAGCTGATTTGCCGCATCCACGCCGTCGAGCTCGAGCACCGCCTTGAAAACCACCTCGAGCAAATCGATGGAAGATGCCTCGGCCAGATAGGCTTTCAATAAATTCACCCCTTCCTGCGGCCGCCCTACCGCACGGTAACCATCCATCAGCCGGTGCGCGACCAATGCCACGTGCGGCACGCTCTGCTGTTCAACCCGGCGCCATGCCATCAACGCGGCTTCCGTATCGCCTTTTGCCAAACAGACATCGCCCATCAATATGGCGGCGCGCACGCTCTTGCGATCGGTAGCCAGCGCTTTTTCCAGCATCGCCAGGGCCGCATCGGGATGCGTGTGGACCAGTTCATCCTGCGCCAGCTCGCAATAGAACTGCGCAATTTCCTTCTGCCGCCCGCCCGCACCGGACTCCTGCAGCGCATAGGCCGCTTCGGTTGCACGCGTCCATTCTTTTTCGCGCTGATAAATTTCCAGCAATGCTCTGCGTGCCTGCGCGCTGTATTGCGTATCGACCAGCTGATTGAATGCCTCTTCGGCGCGGTCGAGCAAGCCCGCCTTCATATAGTCGTGACCCAACTCGTACTGCGCCTGAACCTGGTGCTCCAGCGGCAAATCCGGCCGCGCCAGCAGATTCTGGTGAACCCGGATTGCGCGCTCCGTCTCACCCCGGCGGCGAAACAGGTTTCCCAGTGCGAAATGCAGTTCAACCGTTTCCGGATCCAGTTTGACGATCTCGATGAAAGCATCAATCGCCTTGTCCGGCTGCTCGTTCAACAAGAAGTTCAATCCCCTGAAATAGCCGCGGGGCAAGCTGCGCGATTCGGATACCAGCTGCCTGATATCGACGCGAGCGGCGATCCAGCCCAAGCCGAAGAATATCGGAATGCCAAGCAACCACCAGGTTTCAAATTCCATGTGCGCTTATTATCATGATCATTCGGAAGTGTCGCAAGGGTTCGGATTACAGGTTAATAATGCTGTCCGGCGGCGGTGGCTGGTCGCGGGCAAGGCGTTGTGCGTCGCTTTCTTTTTGCATGGCCGCGATAGTCTTTTTCTGTTTCGATAAATCGCGGCGATAACGAAACACGGTCGGTGTCATTGCCAGCACGCCCAGCGCAGCTCCGGCTGCGAAAAAACCGAGCAACATAAGGACCAGCGGCTTCCTTATCTCGTAATCCCAAAAAAACCGCAGCACCACTTCGTCCGTATTCTTTAAAGCAAAGCCGAAAAAAATAACAAAAAGAATGGCTGCGGCGATCTTGAATAATAGTGTCATGGTGCGGATTCCTCATGGTCCGTGGCAATCGCCATTGTAACCAAACGCGGACGCAACATTGTAACGAAACGCAAGCACAAGGCTGGCGCATAGCGTTGAAAACAACAAAAATTGCATGCGAAAAAAAACGGCATCCGAAGATGCCGTCTTAACTATGCGCAACTTAATTATTGTGGGACAGAGAATTTTATAAATTGCGGGACAGAGTTTGTTAGGCGCGAAGGCGCCGAGCTACTCTGTCCCCAACAAATTAGAAGAATTGCGGGACAGAGCCAAGTGCCATGGCACTTTGTCCCAACCCTTTTCAAACCGACTCAGCCTTCCTTGATCGGCTGCCCAACCATCGCGTCCACCCGCTCGCGCAATTCCTTGCCCGGTTTGAAGTGCGGCACCCGTTTTTCGGGCACCATCACCTTGTCGCCCGACTTCGGGTTGCGTCCGATGCGCGGTGGCCGGCTATTGAGCGCAAAGCTGCCGAAACCACGGATTTCGATGCGCTGGCCGGTTGCCAGCGCACCCGTCATCGCATCAAGAATGGTTTTGACCGCATAATCCGCATCCTTGGCAACCAGTTGCGGATAACGCTCAGCCAGACGGGCAATCAGCTCCGACTTTGTCATGTGCGAGTCGCGCCCTTAGTTCTTGTTGTCGAATTTCGCTTTCAACAGCGCACCCAGGCTGGTCGTACCGGAAGCGGCATTGGAGTCCGAAGACATCTTTTGCATCGCTTCCTGGGTTTCGACGTTGTCCTTGGCCTTGATCGACAACTGGACGCTGCGCGCCTTGCGGTCAATGTTGAGGACCATCGCATCGATCTTGTCGCCGACCTTGAGGTGCGTGCCGGCATCTTCCACGCGGTCGCGGGAGATTTCGGAAGCGCGCAGATAGCCTTCGACTTCTTCGGACAACTGGATCACTGCGCCTTTCGGCTCGACCAATTTGACCGTGCCGGATACCAGCGCGCCCTTGTCGTTCATCGCGGCGAAGTTGGTGAACGGATCGCCTTCCAGCTGCTTGACGCCGAGCGAGACACGTTCGCGCTCGACATCGATCGCCAGCACAATCGCTTCCAGTTCGTCGCCTTTCTTGAAACGGCGCACGGCTTCCTCGCCGGTTTCGGTCCAGGACAGATCGGACAGGTGAACCAGGCCGTCGATATTGCCGGCCAGCCCGATGAACACGCCGAAATCGGTGATCGATTTGATGGCGCCGCTGACTCTGTCGCCTTTCTTGTGGGTGAGCGCAAAGTCATCCCACGGATTGGCCTTGCATTGCTTCATGCCCAGGCTGATACGGCGGCGCTCTTCATCGATTTCCAGGACCATGACTTCGACTTCATCGCCCAGCTGGACAACCTTGTTCGGTGCCACGTTCTTGTTGGTCCAGTCCATTTCGGATACGTGGACCAGGCCTTCGATACCCTGCTCGACTTCCACGAACGCGCCGTAGTCGGTCAGGTTGGTGACCTTGCCGAACAGGCGGGTGCCCTGCGGATAACGACGTGACAAACCGGTCCACGGATCGTCGCCGAGCTGCTTGACGCCGAGCGAAACACGGTTTTTCTCTTGATCGTACTTGAGAACCTTGGCGGTGATTTCCTGGCCGACGGTAAGCACTTCCGACGGGTGACGCACGCGGCGCCATGCGAGGTCGGTGATGTGCAGCAGGCCATCGATGCCGCCGAGGTCGACGAATGCGCCGTAATCGGTGATGTTCTTGACGACGCCGGTAACCACGGTGCCTTCTTTCAGGGTTTCCATCAGCTTCTGACGCTCTTCGCCCATCGACGCTTCAATCACGGCACGGCGCGACAGCACGACGTTGTTGCGCTTGCGGTCGAGCTTGATGACCTTGAACTCCAAGGTCTTGCCTTCGAACGGCGTGGTGTCCTTGACCGGGCGGGTATCGACCAGCGAACCCGGCAGGAAGGCGCGGATGCCGTTGGTCAGGACGGTCAGGCCGCCTTTGACTTTGCCATTGACGGTACCGATGACGATTTCGCCAGACTCCATCGCTTTTTCGAGCGAGAGCCACGATGCGAGGCGCTTGGCCTTGTCGCGCGACAAGATGGTGTCGCCAAAGCCGTTTTCGAGCGATTCAATCGCGACGGAAATAAAATCCCCCACGTTGACTTCGAGTTCGCCATTGTCGTTCTTGAATTCTTCGATCGGGATGAACGCCTCGGATTTGAGGCCGGCGTTGACGATTACGAAGTTGTGGTCGAGGCGGACGACTTCGGCGGAAATCACTTCGCCGGAACGCATATCCTGACGCAACAACGATTCTTCAAATAGAGCGGCGAAACTTTCCATACCGGATGAGGATGCGGGGGAGCTAGCAACAGTTGACATAGGTTTAAACAGGGTTATCCAGTTTTAACGCGGAATGCGGCAAATACCGGGTTAGGGTTTATCAACACCAGGCAAGACCTTGCGTCCGGCCTGGCACCAAATCACTACATAAGAACTACATAAATCAGCAAGCGGATACTGCAAAATTCAGGTCATTGATACTGCAAAATTCGGGTCATTTTTTCACGGCGGCATACCACCAGCCGAGCACCCGTTCGACTGCCTGATCGGCGGTCATATGAGAGGTATCCAGCAAATATGCATCTTCCGCCGGTTTGAGCGGCGCGACGGCACGATTGGCATCCCGCGCGTCCCGTTCCGTCAAATCTTTCAGAAGGTCTTCCATACTAGCAGAAAAACCCTTGTCAATCAATTGCTTATGACGTCTTTGGGCACGCGCGGCGACACTCGCGGTTAAAAACACCTTGAGCGGCGCATTGGGGAACAGTACGGTTCCCATATCGCGGCCATCGGCCACCAGGCCGGGCGCCATGCGAAAACGCAGTTGCAGTCCGTATAAGGCCTGCCTCACAAGTGGCAATGCCGCGATTTTGGATGCCGTATTGCCTACTTCCTCGACCCGGATTGCGTCGGTTACATCCTCGCCGGCAAGAAAAATAGTTTCATTGACAAAAGTGCAAGGCATTGCGCCTGCCAGTCCCGCCAGCGCGTGCTCATCGTCCAGCCGCGTTCCGTTTCGCAACGCCGACAAGGCCGCGAGCCGATACAGCGCCCCCGAATCCAGGTAATGAAAGCCGATGCGATGGGCGACCCGTTGCGCGACCGTGCCTTTGCCGGAAGCGGTGGGGCCGTCGATCGCGATAACCGGGATAGGGGATGTGTCCATTGTCAAGATATCATTGAAACCGGAGGGTAATGGAGAGTAAAGTCGGAGGGTAAGTCAAGCGTCCCGGAAAGTCGGCCGAACCGTCAGAACAGGTCCTTCTGCGTGACTTTCGCGAAGGCGTCGAAATAGTCCGGGAATGTCTTGGCGACGCATTTCGGATCGTTGATGCGCACCGTGTTGCCCCTGCGCGCCGCGCCATCGAGCGATGCCAGTGAAAAGCACATCGCCATCCTGTGGTCGTCATAGGTGTCGATCGCCGCAGCCTGTATCTCGGCGGGCGGCGTCACGCGCAGGTAATCCGCGCCCTCTTCCACTGTTGCGCCCAGTTTGCGCAGCTCGGTCGCCATCGCGGCGATGCGGTCGGTTTCCTTGACGCGCCAGCTGCCGATATTGCGCAGCATGCTCGGGCCGTCCGCATACAGCGCCGCTACCGCAATCGTCATCGCCGCATCGGGAATGTGATTGAAATCGGCATCGATCGCTTTCAAAACACCGTTCGATTGCGCTTCGATCCAGTTGTCGCCCATCGTGACGGTCGCGCCCATTTTTTGCAGCGCTTCGACAAAACGCACATCGCCCTGAATACTGTCCCGGCCGACCCCCTCCACCCGCACCGGCCCGCCGGCAATGGCGCCCGCGGCGAGAAAGTATGAAGCCGACGATGCGTCGCCCTCGACATGGATGGAGCCCGGACTGATGTACCGCTGCCCGGCCTGCACCGTGAACGATTGCCAGCCGTCGCGTTCGACCGCCAGTCCGAAACGGCGCATCAGGTTGAGCGTGATCTCGATATACGGCTTGGAAATCAGATCGCCCGTTACATCGATCGTCACCGCATGCTCCTTCGCCATCAACGGCGCGGCCATCAGCAGCGCAGTCAGGAATTGACTGGAAACATTGCCGCGCACCTGCATGCGGCGCGCATCGATCAGGCCGCGCTGAATATGCAGCGGCGGATAGCCTGCCACGCCGGTGTACTCGATGCGCGCGCCGACCGCGTTCAACGCATCGACCAGATCGCCGATCGGACGTTCATGCATGCGCGACACGCCATGCAGGGCGTAATCGCCGCCCATCGCGGCCAAGGCGGCAGTCAGCGGCCGAATCGCGGTACCTGCATTGCCCATGAACAGGTCGGCATGATGCACCGGGAACATGCCTTGCGCACCGTGCACGATATAGTTATGCGAGTTCTGCGATTCACCGTCCTGCTGCCATTTGACGCCCAGATTTTGCAATGCCATCAGCATCACGTGGGTATCATCGGACGCCAGCAGGTCCATGATCCGCGTCGTGCCATCCGCCAGGGCGGCAAGCAGCAGGGTGCGATTGGAAATGCTCTTCGAACCCGGCAGCCGCACGGTGCCCTGTGCCTGCATCGCAGGCCGCAGATAGAGATGATGCGGATAATGTTTCATCAGTCGCCGCCTTGCCTGTGCTGCTTTTCGGCGGCCTCGATGGTGCGCGCCCAGTTCAGCCGCGCATGCTGCGCATTCGCATAGACCGCCTCGATCGCCGGTCCATCGCCTGCAACCAGCAGGCTGCGCAATTGCGTCAACTGCGCCATGTAAGAATCCAGTTCGGCCAGCAGCGCCGTCCGGTTGGCCAGCGTGATGTCGCGCCACATCTCGGGCGATGAACCGGCGATCCGCGTGAAATCGCGAAAGCCGCTGGCCGCATACTGAAACAGCAAATCCGCATGCGGCTTTCTGGCGATGTCATCGACCAGCGCATAGGCAAGCAGGTGCGGCAAGTGGCTGACGGCCGCGAATATGCTGTCGTGATTTTCCGGGGTCAAGCGATGGATGACGGCGCCGCATTGCCGCCACGCTTCGGCGACCCGCGCGATGTCGTTAGCTTCATTTTCCGGCAATGCCGCCAGCACCACTTTCTTGCCGATGTACAAATCGGCAATGGCCGCGTCCGGCCCGTTCAATTCGCGTCCGGCAATCGGATGGCCCGGTACAAACTGCGCAATTTTTTTACCGAGCGCCTTGCGGGCGGCGGCGGCCACGTCGGTCTTGGTGCTGCCGGCATCGGTGACGACCGTGCCCGGCTGCAGATGCGGCTCGATGGCGGCGAGTATCGCTTCGGTCTGCGCCACCGGCGCGGCAATCAGCACCAGATCGGCATCGCGTACCGCATCCTCTACCGAACGGCCGGTCCGGTCGATGATGCCGAGCTCCCTGGCGCGCGCCAGCGAAGCCGCGGTCCGGCCGACACCGACAACCTGCTCGACGGCGCCTGCCTTCTTCAGCGCCAACGCGAAAGAACCGCCGATCAGGCCGACACCGAAGATTGCGATTTTTTTGAACACGAAAGAACGCTTAAAAATAGTGAGTTGTCATTTTACGCATCGCGAGACATGACAAGGAAATTACAAGGAATTATTCAAGCAATGCTTTTTTCAGCGCCTGGATAAACGCCGCGTTTTCTTGCGGCAAGCCGATCGTAATGCGCAGCCATTGCGGCAATCCATAATTGCCGACCGGGCGCACAATCACACCCTGTTTCAACAACGAGAGATTCGCGCGCGCGCCGGCGCTGCCTTCGTTGCCGACCTTGACCAATACGAAATTGCCGAACGACGGTACGTATTCCAGGCCCATCGCGTCGAATGCCTGCGTCAACTGACGATAACCTTCGGTATTCACTTTTGCGGTCTTTTGCAGGAAGGCGCTGTCTTTCAACGCCGCAATCGCGGCGGCCTGCGCCAGCAAATTCACATTGAACGGCTGGCGGATGCGGTTCAGCAAATCGGTGATCGACGGCTGCGCGATGCCAAAACCGATCCGCAGTCCCGCCAGGCCGTAGGCTTTGGACATCGTGCGCGACACCAGCAGATTCGCATATTGCCTGACCCAGGCTATCGAGTCGTATTGCAGCTCGGGCGCCAGATATTCATTGTACGCTTCGTCCAGCACCACCACCGCCTGCGGCGGCACGATTTTCAGGAATGCCTGGATGTCCGCCGCGGGGATGAAGGTGCCGGTCGGATTGTTCGGATTGGCAATGAAGATCAGCCGCGTGTCGGACGTGATGGCGCGCGCCATCGCAGCCAGATCGTGTCCGTAATTTTTTGCCGACACGACGATCGCCCGCGCGCCGACTGCCTGGGCAGCCAGCGCATACACCGCGAACGAGTATTGCGCATAAATAACCGACTGCCCGGGCTGCACGAAAGCGTGCGCAGCCAATTCCAGGATATCGTTGCTGCCGTTGCCGAGCGTGATCCAATCCTGCGGCACGTCATATTTGGCGGTGATCGCGGCTTTCAGTTCGAATCCATTGGAATCGGGATAGCGGCCGATGTCGGCGACCGCCTTCAGCATCGCCTGCCGGGCCGACTCGGGCATTCCCAATGGATTCTCGTTGGATGCGAGCTTGATGATTGTTGATTCGTCGAGCCCGAACTCGCGCGCGACTTCCGCAATCGGTTTGCCGCCTTGATAGGGAGCGATGGCGCGAATATATTCAGGTCCGAATTGACTGGACATAATGAGTTCCAAACTAGATTGTCATGCCGAACGCAGGGAGTACATAGCCAGCGTTGGGAATGACGGTTAAATCACAAGCTGAAGGGATACGAGCCCAACAGCTTGAAAAATGCTGCATTTTCTTTCAACTCCGCCAGCGCCTTCGCCACCTTGTCGTCCTGCGCATGTCCTTCGACATCGACATAGAAATAATATTCCCAGGTGCCCATGCGCGCCGGACGCGACTCGAAGCGCGTCATCGACACGCCGTGTTTTGCCAGCGGCGCCAGCAGGTTGTAAACAGCGCCGGCCTTGTTCGGAACTGACAGCACCAGCGAGGTCTGATCCCTGCCGCTCGACGCCGTCTGCAAACGGCCTATTACCGCGAAGCGGGTACGGTTATGCGGATCGTCCTGGATATGCGCGTTGACGACTTGCAG